>NZ_VISU01000004.1:0-441748 GCF_007827625.1 Micromonospora sp. CNZ297
ACCCCCCGGATCATCCGAACGACAGGGGCAGGAAGTCATACCGGGCCGGGCGACCGAGGAGTCCCCGGCTGGGGACGATCAAAAAGGTAACGGGCAGGTCGGGTCAGCTCTGGGCTCGGGCTCCGTTTGTGGCCGGGTCGACCGGGGCGGCGTCCAGGCCGGAGATCCAGCCGGTGACGTCACGCGCCACGTCCTGGGCGGTCAGCCGCAGGTCGGCCAGGATCTGCGCGCGGCTGCCGTGCGGGTGCCAGTCGGCCGCTACGCCGAGGTCCTTGACCGGTACGCGGACGTCGGCGTCGCGCATCGCCTGGGCCAGCGCCGAGCCGACGCCGCCGATGCGTACGCCGTCCTCCACGGTGACCACGAGCCGGTGCGCGGATGCCAGCTCGACCAGTTCGGCCGGCACCGGGCGCACCCAGCGCGGGTCGACCACTGTCACGCCGTAGCCCTGCTCGGCGACCCGGGCGGCGACCTCGACGCCGAGGCCGGCGAACGAGCCGACCGCTACCAGCAGCACGTCGGTACGCGCCGACTCGGCCAGCACGTCGACCGGGCCGACCCGGCGTACGGCCGGCAGGTCGGCGGCGACGGTGCCGGTCGGGAAGCGCAGGATGGTCGGGCCGTCGTCCACGGCGACCGCCTCGCGCAGCTCCTCGCGCAGCGTGGCCGAGTCGCGGGGCGCGGCGATCCGCAGGCCGGGCACCACGCCGAAGACCGACATGTCCCAGATGCCGTAGTGGCTGGGCCCGTCCGGGCCGGTGATGCCGGCCCGGTCCAGCACGAACGTGACCGGCAGCTTGTGCATGGCCACGTCCAGCAGGACCTGGTCGAACGCCCGGTTGAGGAACGTGGCGTAGACCGCGACCACCGGGTGCAGCCCGCCCATGGCGAGGCCGGCGGCGGAGGTGGCCGCGTGCTGCTCGGCGATGCCCACGTCGTACACCCGCTCCGGGTACTTGCGGGCGAGCGTGGCGATGCCGGTGGGCTCGGCCATGGCGGCGGTGATGCCGACCACGTCGGGACGCTCGTCGGCGATCGCGACCAGCTCGTCGGCGAAGACGTTCGTCCACTTCACCGACGGCACGGCGAGCAGCTTGCCGGTCTCGGCGTCGAACGCGCCGGGGCCGTGCAGGCAGTCGGCCTCGTCGTCCTCGGCGGGACGGTAGCCGTAGCCCTTGCGGGTGACCGCGTGCACGATCACCGGGCCGCCGAAGTTCTTCGCGGCGCGCAGCGCCGCCTCGACCGCCGGTACGTCGTGACCGTCGACCGGGCCGACGTACTTGATGCCGAGGTCCTCGAACATGGCCTGCGGGGCGACCGCGTCCTTGATGCCCTTCTTGACCGCGTGCAGCACCTCGTACATCGGCTTGCCGACGAACGGGGTGTTGCCGAGCGCGTCCTTGACCGTGTCGAGCACCTTCTCGTAGCCGGGGTTGAGCCGCAGCGACGACAGGTGGTCGGCGAGGCCACCGATGGTCGGCGAGTAGGACCGGCCGTTGTCGTTGACCACGATCACCAGCGGGTTGCCGGCGGTGGCGATGTTGTTCAGCGCCTCCCAGCACATGCCGCCGGTGAGCGCGCCGTCGCCGACCACGGCGACAACTGAGCGCTTCTCGCCGCGCAGCGCGTACGCCTTGGCCAGGCCGTCGGCGTACGACAGGGCGGTGGAGGCGTGCGAGTTCTCGATCAGGTCGTGCTCGCTCTCCGCCTGGCTGGGGTAGCCGGAGAGGCCACCGCGCTGGCGGAGCTTGTCGAAGCCCTCCTGCCGGCCGGTGAGGATCTTGTGCACGTACGCCTGGTGGCCGGTGTCGAAGAGGAGCCGGTCACGCGGGGAGTCGAAGACCCGGTGCATCGCCAGGGTCAGCTCGACCACACCGAGGTTGGGGCCGACGTGGCCGCCGGTGCGGGAGACCTTGGCGATCAGGAAGTCACGGATCTCGGCGGCGAGGATGTCCAGCTGCTCGGCGGTCATCCGCTTCACGTCCTGCGGGCCGCGGACGGTGCCCAGCAGCCGACCGTGGTTGGCCGTGCCCTCTTCAACACTCATGACCGGAGAGTCTATCGGCCGCGGAACAGTCCGCAGCCTGGCCGTGCATCGACCCAGGTCAGGCGTCCACCACGAGCCGCCGGGGCGCGGGTGGGCGCGGCGCGGCGACGGACGGGCCCGCAGGGGTCCAGGAGCCGAGCACGGCGGCCCGGGACGCCCCGGTCACCGACGGCACCGCGCCGGGTAGCCCGTGCCAGGACAGCCAGCCCAGCAGCGCGAACGCGTACGCCTCCTTGGCCTGGGCCGGTACGCCCAGCTCGTCGGTGGTGCGCAGCCGCCAGCGTCCCGCGCCCAGGGCCGCCAGCCGCGCCCGGAGTGTGGGATTGCGCACTCCCCCGCCGGCGGCCACCACCTCGGTGACCCGGTGCCGGTCGCAGGCGTCCGCGACGGTTCGGGCGGTCAGCTCGGTGAGCGTGGCCAGCACGTCGTCGGCCGCCACCGGCTCACCCAGCCCGCTCAGCGCGGCGTCCAGGTAGCCGCCGTGGAACAGCTCCTTACCAGTCGACTTGGGCGGCGGCGCGGCATAGTACGGCTCGGCGAGCAGCCGGGCCAGCAGCGCCGCGTGCACCCGGCCGGCCGCGGCCCGCGCCCCGTCGACGTCGCAGGGCCGGTCCAGGAAGCGCCGGGCGGCGGCGTCCAGCAGCGCGTTCGCCGGGCCCACGTCGTACCCGAGGACCGGTGCCCCGGGCGCGACCACGGTGAGGTTCGCGATCCCGCCGAGGTTCAACGCGGCCCTGGCACCGGCCTCCGGGTCGAGCAGCAGCGCGTCGAACGCCGGGACCAGCGGCGCGCCCTGGCCGCCGGCCGCGACGTCCGCCGAGCGCAGGTCGTGCAGCACCGGTACGCCCACCCGGGCGGCAACCCGGGCCGGCGCGCCGAGCTGGAGCGTGCCGCGTACCCGGCCGTCCTCGACCCAGTGGAAGACCGTCTGCCCGGGCGACACCACCGCGTCGGCGGTGCCCCCGGCCAGTTCGACGCCGGCCGCCGCCGCCTCCGCGAACACCTCGCCGAGCCGGTTGTCCAGCCGGCAGACCGCCTCGATCGTGGTGGCCGCCGGGGGCAGCAGCGCGCCGATCTCGGCCCGCAGGTCGTCCGGGTACGCCAGCTCCCGGTGCCCGAGCGGCCGCAGCCGCAGCGTGTCGCCGTCGGCGGTGAACTCGGCCGCCACCACGTCCACGCCGTCGTAGGACGTGCCCGACATCAGCCCGACGATGCGCAAGGAAGGGCCCCTTCTTAACGGATCCGGTAGTGGAAGGGCCCCTTATTAACGCGATCAACGCGACCAACGCGCGGAGCCGGGGACAAGATCAACGCTGTGGAGGCAGGAACAGGCCGACCAGCTCCACGTGCTGGGTCATCGGGAACAGGTCGAAGCCGCGCAGCGCAGCCAGCCGCCACCCCGCCTCGGCGAACGTGCGCACGTCCCGGGCGAAGGCCGCCGGGTCGCAGGCCACGTAGGCGACAGCACGCGGCCCGGCGGCCACCACACCGCGGACCACCGCCGCGCCCGCGCCCGAGCGCGGCGGGTCGAGCACCACCAGGTCGACCGGCCCGGTGATCCGGCGCCGGGACAGCGCCGCCTCCACCCGCGCGGCGACCACCTCGACGGCGCGCAGGTCGGCCAGGTTCTGCCGGGCCGCGGCCACCCCGTCCGGCGCCGACTCGACGAGCGTCACCCGGGCCCCGTCGACCCGTTCCGCGAGCGCGGCGGCGAACAGGCCGGCCCCGCCGTACAGGTCCCAGGCCGTCTCCCCCGGCCGCGGGTCGAGCAGGTCGAGGACCGCGCCGGTCAGCGCGTCCGCCGCGGCCGGGTGCACCTGCCAGAACCCGGAGGCGGGCAGCGTGAAGGACCGCCCGGCCGCCGTCTCCCGGACCCGCTCCGGCCCGCTCACGGCCGTCGGAACCCCATCGGTGTACGCGACCACGGCGACGTCCCCGCCGGTGCTGGCGACCGTCTCCACCGCGTCGGCGTCGGGCCAGCGGGCACCGGTCGGCGGGAGCACCGGCAGATCCTGGATCGCCGGGTGCGCGATCAGGCACCTGTCGATCGGCACCACCTCGTGCGAACGGTGCTTGAGCAGCCCGGCCCGGCCGGCCGCGTCGACCGCGTAGCGGACCCGGGAACGCCAGCCCAGCGGCCCGCCGGGCAGCGCCTCGATGCGTACGCCGAGCGCGTCCACCTGCTCCGCGGTGAGGCCGCCCAGCCGGGTGAGCTGCTCGCGCACCACGGAGAGCTTCCAGTCGAGCTGGGCGGCCGGGGCGACGTGCTGGAGGTCGCAGCCGCCGCACCGGCCCGGACGGGCGTACGGGCACGGCGGGGTGACCCGGTCCGGCGAGGCGGTGAGGATCTCCACGGCATCGGCGCGGGCGAAGCCCCGGTGCAGTTCGGTCACCTCGGCCACCACCCGCTCACCGGGCAGCGCGTGCCGGACGAAGACCACCTGCCCGCCGACCCGGGCCACGCAGTGCCCGCCCGGCGCGACCGCGTCGACTGTCAGCTCGACCCGCTCGGCCTCCTCCAGCCCCGGCCGCTCCGCCGACGCAGGACCGGAGGGCGCAGCCGTCGGCGCGGAACCGGACCGCCCGGCCGCAGGACCGGAATGCTCGTCGCCGCTCACGGCCGCTCCTCGCGCTCGGTGCCGGGTGTGGACGCCACCGGCGGCGGCAGGGTGCTCTGCGGCGCCACCCGGGGGCCGCGCGCCGGGCCCCGGCTCAGCGTGGCGTCCAGCCGGTCCAGGTTCTTGCCGGCGGTGGACGCGAGCTGCCAGGGCACGCTGGTCACCATCACGCCCGGCTCGAACAGCAGCCGCCCCTTGAGCCGCAGCGCGCTCTGGTTGTGCAGCAGGTTCTCCCACCAGCGCCCCACCACGTACTCGGGAATGAAGACGGTGACCACGTCGCGCGGCGACTCACGGCGCACCGACGCGACGAAGTTGAGGATCGGGCGGGTGATCTCCCGGTACGGGGAGTCGATCACGGTGAGCGGCACCGGCAGCTCGCGGCGCTCCCAGTCGGCCTGGAGGTCGCGGGTGTCCTGCTCGTCCACGTTCACGGTGACCGCGGTGAGCGTGTCCGGCCGGGTGGCCCGGGCGTACGCGACGGCCCGCAGCGTCGGCTTGTGCAGCTTGCTGACCAGCACGATGGCGTGGTTGCGGGCGGGCAGCACGCCCCGCTGCTCGGTCGGCTCCAGTTCCTCGGCGATCCGGTCGTAGTGCCGGCGGATGCCGAGCATCACCACGTACATCACCGCCATCGCGACGATCGCGATCCAGGCGCCGAGCAGGAACTTGGTGGCCAGCACGATGATCAGCACCACGCCGGTCATGACCATGCCGAACGTGTTGATCGCCCGGGAACGGAGCATGCGGCGGCGCGCCTCCGGGTCGCGCTCGCGGCGCAGGTGCCGGTTCCAGTGCCGGATCATGCCGGCCTGGGAGAGCGTGAACGAGACGAACACCCCGACGATGTAGAGCTGGATGAGCTTGGTCACCTCGGCCTGGAAACCGATGATCAGCACGATCGCGAAGACGGCCAGGAAGAGGATGCCGTTGGAGAACGCGAGCCGGTCGCCGCGGGTGTGCAGCTGGCGGGGCAGGTAGCGGTCCTGCGCGAGGATCGAGCCGAGCACCGGGAAGCCGTTGAAGGCGGTGTTGGCGGCCAGGAACAGGATCAGCGCGGTCATCCCGGCGACCACGTAGAGCAGCACCGAGCCACCGCCGAACACGGTCTCGCCGAGCTGGGTGGTGACAGTCTTCTGCACGTACCCGTCCGGGCCGGAGATGATCTGCGTGCGCGGGTCCTCGACGAACTGGAGGCCGGTGAGGCGGGCCAGCCAGATGATGCCGACGAGCATGGCCACCGCGATGCCGCCGAGCAACAGCAGCGTGGTCGCCGCGTTCTTCGACTTCGGGCTCTTGAACGCCGGTACGCCGTTGGAGATCGCCTCCACGCCGGTGAGCGCGGCGCAGCCCGAGGAGAACGTCCGTAGCAGCAGGAACACCAGCGCGAACCCGGTGACGCTGTGCTCGGCCTGGATCTCCAGGCCGGCGCTCGGCGCGCGCAGGTCGTCGCCGAGCACGAAGACGCGGATCAGCCCGGTCAGCAGCATGCCGCCGATCACGATCACGAAGCCGTACGTGGGGATGGCGAAGGCGGTGCCCGACTCGCGCAGGCCGCGCAGGTTGATCGCGGTGAGCAGCACCACCGCGCTGACCGCGATGAGCACCTTGTGGGTGGCCACGAACGGCACCACCGAGCCGAGGTTCGCCACGCCGGAGGAGACCGAGACGGCGACCGTGAGCACGTAGTCGACGAGCAGCGCGCTCGCCACCGCGAGGCCGGCCTTGGGCCCGAGGTTGACAGTCGCCACCTCGTAGTCGCCACCGCCGGAGGGGTAGGCGTGCACGTTCTGCCGGTAGCTCGCCACCACCGTCAGCATGACCACGACGACCGCGAGCGCGACCCACGGCGAGAAGATGAACGCCGAGGCGCCGGCGATGGACAGCGTCAGGAGGATCTCGTCCGGGGCGTACGCCACGCTGGAGAGCGCGTCCGAGGCGAAGACCGGCAGCGCGATGCGCTTCGGCAGCAGGGTGTGCTGGAGGCGGTCGGACCGGAACGGTCGACCGAGGAGGAGTCGCTTCAGCAGCGAGGTGGGTCGGGCCACAACCGCCAAGCGTACGACCACCGGGTCCGGGGCGCTGGGGTGGTCGATCTCCCCCGCGTGCGGCCGCGCGGTACGGTTCGGTCCCCCGTCCGGCAGGGGGACGTGGCAGGCTCGCAGACGACGGGTCGGCGGGCGGCGCCGTGGGAGGAGCGGACACCGTGCATGTGGTGATCATGGGCTGCGGGCGGGTCGGGTCGACCCTGGCGCACAGCCTGGAGTCGCGTGGACACTCGGTGGCGGTGATCGACCAGGACGCGGACGCGTTCCGCCGTCTCGGGCCCGACTTCGCCGGCATCACCGTCACCGGTGCGGGCTTCGACGGCGAGGTGCTGCGTCAGGCCGGCATCGAACGGGCCGACGCGTTCGCGGCGGTGTCCAGCGGCGACAACTCCAACATCATCTCGGCCCGGCTGGCCCGGGAGACGTTCGGCGTGTCCCGGGTCGCGGCCCGCATCTACGACCAGCGCCGCGCCCAGGTCTACGAGCGGCTCGGCATCCCCACCGTGGCGACCGTCCGGTGGACCGCCGACCGGATGCTGCGCCACCTCGTCCCCGAGGGCAACGTGGAGATCTTCCGCGACCCGACGAGCACCGTCTCGATCATCGAGGTGCCGGTGCACAAGGACTGGATCGGCCGTCCGCTGCGGCAGCTGGAGCAGGCAGTCGGTGCCCGGGTGGCCTACCTGAACCGGTTCGGGATCGGCACGCTGCCCACCGCCTCCACGGTGATCCAGGAGGGCGACCAGGTCTACATGCTGGTGACCGACGACATCAACGGCCCGGTCACGTCGGTGGCGGCGGCGCCGCCGGAAGGGGGGCACTGAGCCATGCGGATCGCCATCGCGGGCGCCGGCAACGTGGGCCGCTCGATCGCCCAGGAGCTGATCGACAACGGCCATCAGGTGATGCTGATCGAGCGGCAGCCGAAGATGCTGCGGCCCGACCGGGTGCCGGCCGCGGACTGGGTGCTCGCCGACGCGTGCGAGCTGGCCAGCCTGGAGGAGGCCGACGTGGCCGGGTGCGACGTGGTGGTGGCCGCCACCGGCGACGACAAGGTCAACCTGGTGGTGTCGCTGCTGGCCAAGACCGAGTTCGCGGTGCCCCGCGTGGTGGCCCGGGTCAACCGGGCGGAGAACGAGTGGCTGTTCACCGAGCAGTGGGGCGTGGACGTCGCGGTGAGCAAGCCGCGGGTGATGGCGGCGCTGGTCGAGGAGGCGGTCACCGTCGGCGACCTGGTCCGGCTGATGACGTTCCGGCAGGGCGAGGCGAACCTGGTCGAGATCACGCTGCCGCCGACCGCGCCCTACGTGGGGCAGGCGATCCACGCGGTGCCGATCCCCCGGGACGCGGCGCTGGTGGCGATCGTGCGCGGCAAGCGGGTGCTGGTGCCGACCCCGGACGACCCGATCGAGGCCGGCGACGAGCTGGTGTTCGTCTGCACTGCGGCGGTGGAGGACGACGTGCGCGCGGTGATCCTCGGCCCGCCCAGCGCGGACCGGCACCGCGACCGTGCCTGAGGCGGCGGCGTCAGGAGCCTGGTAACGGGGTGGGTGCGGTCTCCCGGGTGACCCGGCGCACCACCCACACCGTGATCAGCAGCAGCAGCGCGTACGGCGGGTAGCCCAGGGCGAGCCGGGCCACGCCGAGCGCGGTGTCCTGGTGGGCCAGGTAGAGCCCGGCCTGTACGCCGACCTTGGCCAGCCACACCACGCCCCACAGCACGGTGAGCTGGGTGAAGGTGCGTACCAGCTTGGGGTCGTCGCGCCACTCGGAGCGGCCCTTGGCGACCAGCACCGACCAGATCCAGCCGACCAGCGGCTGCCGGATCGCGGCCGACAGCAGCAGCGCCAGGCCGTACCCGATGCCGTAGAGGATGCCCGGCAGGTAGAAGTCGCGCTCGTCGCCGGTGCGCAGCGCCAGCAGCGCGCCGACGCCGACGCCGAACAGCCCGTTGACCGCGTGCCGCACCGGCTTGCGCTGGGCCAGCCGCAGCCCGGCGATCAGCAGCGCCACCACCACCGAGGCGTACACGGCGGGGCGCAGCTCGCCGATCACGTTGGCGATCACGAAGACGACCACCGGGATGCTCGACTCGACCAGCCCGCGCCATCCGCCGAGCTGGTCGGCCATCTGCTCGGCGAGGCTGGGCAGCCGCTCCTCGTCCTGCGGGCCGAGACCCGACGGGGTGTGCTGCTGTCCGGTCGTCACTTCGGCGACTCCAGCTCGTAGTACGGGTTGTAGATCACCTTGCGGTCGTCGCGCACCGCCACCCGGCCGCGCGCGGTCAGGTGCCGGCCCGGCTCGATCCCGGAGATGTGCCGGCGGCCCAGCCAGACCAGCGTCACCACGTCGTTGCCGTCGTAGAGGTCGGCTTCCAGCGTGGGCAGGTTCGTGCGGGGCGTGTAGACGACGGTACGCAGCCGCCCGGCCACCGACACCACCTGACCCCTGTTGCACTGGTGGGCGGGCGTGCCGCCGGACTCGGCGCTCTCTCGGCGCAGCTCCTGCGCCTCGATCTCGGCCTCGCTCGCGGTGAGCCGGTGCAGGAGCCGCCGCAGCGACCCCCGGCTCTCGTCGGTCGTCATGACCTCCGCGTCACCCTCTCCACAGCGGGGCCCCGCGGGCGGCGGAACCGTCCCGCCAGCGTACGCGCAGTGGCCGCCCGGCGGGAGCGGCGTGGCGCGTACCGCCGGCCGGGACCGGACACGCCGCGGGCCCGGCGCCGGTACGACGCCGGGCCCGGGCACGTGTGGATCAGACCTCCTGCGAGTCGGCGGCCTGCTGCTCGGCGACCTCGCGGGGCAGCCGCAGCGGCAGCGGCTCGCGCACCGGCTTGGCCTCCTGGCCGCGGTCGACGACCAGGCCGTCCAGGCAGGCCGCGAGCGGGCCGGCGGCGGCCGGGTCGGTGGCGGCCGCGCCCTGGAAGACGCCGCGCACCATCCAGCGTGGGCCGTCGATGCCGACGAACCGCAGGTCGGTCGGCCCGTCCGGGGTAACCACGCGGGCACGCAGCTCGGGCCCGTGCTCCCCCTCGACCTCCTGGGCGGTCGCGCCGTCGCTGACGAGCGACTGGCGGATCTCCTCGCGCACCTCGTCCCAGATGCCCTCGGAGCGGGGCGCGGCGAAGACGCCGAGCTGGAGCGCGTTCTGGCCGTGCACCAGCACGACCTGCTGGATCACGCCCTGCGGGTCGGCCTGGACCCGCACCTCGACGTCCGGCACCGCCGGGATCCGCAGGCTGCCCAGGTCGAGGCGAGGCGCCTCCGGGGCCTCGCTGACGTCGTACGGGCCGCGGTCCGGCGCCGACGGGGTCTCCTCGGCGTCGAGGACCCCATTGTCACGCGCCTCGTCGGCCCGCTTCCGGGAGAAGATCACTGCGCCCACCCTCCGCTGTTCACACTCACCCTGCCACCTCTTCGCTCTGCCCGCCGGACGGCGCCGGGACCAGCCCGGCGTGCCCGCCGGTGGACCCGTGCCCGCCCGTGCCACGCCGGGACTCGGGCAGCTCGGCCACCGGCCGGAACTCGGCCCGGGCGACCCGCTGGACCACGAGCTGCGCGATGCGGTCACCCCGGCTGATCTTGGCCGGCGTGTCCCGATCGTGGTTGATCAGGTTGACCAGGATCTCACCCCGGTAGCCGGCGTCGACCGTACCGGGCGCGTTGAGCACCGTCACGCCGAGTCTGGCCGCGAGTCCGGATCGGGGGTGCACCAGCCCGACGTAGCCGTCCGGCAGCGCCACCGCCACGCCCGTGGGCACCAGGGCCCGGCCGCCGGGGGGCAGCTCGACGTCCGCGGCGGCCACCAGGTCCGCACCGGCGTCGCCGGGATGGGCGTACGCCGGCAGTGGCAGCTCCGGGTCGAGCAGCCGCACGGGCACGGGTACGACGTCTGTCACGGTCATCCTCTTCCGTCCGGTCCTGCGGGGTGCCCCTGCCATCCTGCCGGTTGCCGGGCCGCTCGCGCGCCGTACCCTCGTCTGTGTGCGTCAGTCGTCATCTCCGGCCGCCCCGACGGCCACCGCCGCGCCGTACGCGGAGCGTCTCGGGCTGCCCTGGTGGGCCTGGCCGGCCGGGCTGGCCGCGGCCGGTCTGCTCGCGGTCGAGCTCTGGATGGGCGCGACCGGGGTGCGCGCCTGGCTGCCGTTCGTGCTGCTGATCCCCGCTGCGGTGGCCGCACTGTGGTGGCTGGGCCGGATCCGGGTCGAGGTGCGTGACGGCGAGCTGCGGGTCGACGACGCCCACCTGCCGGTGCGGTACGTCGCGGACGTGGTGCCGCTGGACGCGGCCGGCCGGCGCGAGGTGCTCGGCGTCGGCTCCGACCCGCTCGCCTTCGTGGTGCAGCGGCCGTGGATCGGTGGCGCGGTGCAGGTGGTGCTGGACGACCCGGCCGACCCGACGCCGTTCTGGGTGGTCAGCACGCGGCACCCGGTCCAGCTGGCGACCGCCCTGCTGGCCGCCCGCGACGCGGCCTGACCGTCCACCGCGGCCCACCGCGACCCGGCCCGGCCCGGCCCGGGACCGGTCAGGACGGCGCCTCCGGCAGGGCACGCGCGGTACGCCGCAGGTCCTTGCGCAGTTGCTCGCCGAGCGCGCGGGTGGCCCGGCGGTTGAGGTAGCCGGCCACGGCGGCGCCGGTCAGGAACGGCCCGAGCGTGGTGAGGTTGCGCCCGAATCGGCGCATCAGGCTGTCCCGCAGTTCCCGGCGGGCGGCGGTGCCGAGCACCGCGCTCACCCCGACGCCCGGCATCATCGGGTTGACCCCTCGCTGGGTGGCCCAGGACTGCACGAGCGCCACGGCACGGCCGGTGCCGCCGGCCGGCAGCGGCACCCGGTGGACCTCGTGCAGCTCCCCGATCAGTTTCAGCTCGATCGCCACCACGGCCACCGTCTCGGCGGCCAGCAGGACGGGAGCGGAGAGCAGGGTGGGCGTGACCGCCCATTCGACGGCGGCGACCCCGCCGCCCGCGGCACCGACTCCGGCGGTGGCGCGGGACGCGTTGCGGACCAGCCGGTCGGCGAGCGCCTCGTCGTCCAGGCCGGGAAAGTGCCGCCGCAGCGTGGCGAGGTCGCGGATCGGCACGTGCGGGGCGACCTCGGCGACCGTGTCGGTCATCCAGCGCACCGCCGCGCGGGGCTTGAACAGGTCGGTGATCCCGCGGGCGCGGGCCTGCCCGACCAGCCGGGTCAGCAGTTGCCGCCGGCGGGCGGGCGCGATGTCGTCGGCGGTCAGGGCGGCGACGGTGGCGCCCAGCTCCGCGGTGTCCGGGCTGTCCGGGCCCGGTACGTCCGGGCCGGGCTTGTCCGGGCCGGCTTCTTCGCTGCGCTCGCTCACCCGTCCGCCCTCCTGCTCCGCGCGGCGTGGCAGCCGCCCGTACGAGTCAAGCAGCTCCCGGCCGAGCGCGCACGGCGGCGGCTCGAACAGCGGCGGCCCCGTCGAGGAGGCCGCCGCTGGTGTCCCCGGTCGGGATCAGACGCACTCGCGGCAGATCAGGTCGCCGTTGCGCTCGACCGCCAGCTGGCTGCGGTGGTGGACCAGGAAGCAGCGGGCGCACCGGAACTCGTCCTGCTGCATCGGGAGGACCTTGACCGTGAGCTCCTCGTCGGCCAGATCGGCGCCGGGCAGCTCGAAGCTCTCGGCCACCTCGGCCTCGTCGACGTCCACGGCGCCCGACTGTGAGTCGACCCGCCGGGCCTTGAGCTCTTCCAGGCTGTCCTCGCCGAGGTCGACCTCGTCGCGACGCGGGGCGTCGTAGTCGGTGGCCATCGGTTTCACTCTCCAATATCGATATTGTCGCTGCCGGTTGTAACGCCGGACGACGCCGTTTCGGTTCCCCTGACCGGCCACCATCTCTGTCGGGCACCCGACCCGAAGAGCGGTGGGCCGGGCTCGCCGGTGCGAAATGCCCCCGGTGAGCGCGGAACCTTACCCCCCCTGTGGGCGAGGCATGTATACCGCCCTCGCGGGAGAGATGTACGCCTCTGCGCCCGAAGTTGTTCCCAATGTGACTCAGGCGACACGAAGATAGGGGTAGTCCTACCGGTTCACCGCGTGGCGCGCCGGTATGTCGGACTGTTTCCACGCCTGAGCCGGACAAGCGTTAACCTCAGCGGCGTACTGGACGGCCGACAGGTCGCGGCCCGACCGCGTCGCCCGCCACCACCCAATCACTGTCCGGGGAGCGCCCAGGATGAGTTTTGCGCGAGTGCGGGCACTCGTTGTCGTCGGACTGCTGGCGGTCGTCGCCCTGGTCTTCGTGGTCGTCGCCGTGCTGAAGGACAGTCAGGGCACAGCCGGTACGGCGGCCGCCTGCCCCGATGGCTGGCCGCTGGTCGACCTGCGCCTGCGGGAACAGAAGGACGTCAAGATCAACGTCTACAACGCCACCGACGAGGCCGGCCGGGCCGGCAGCGTCGCGGACGACTTCCGCAACCGCAAGTTCCAGGTCAAGAAGGTCGGCAACGAGACCAAGGCGTTCGACGGCGTGGCCGAGCTGCGGTTCGGGCCCAAGGCCGTGGGCTCGGCGCACCTGCTGCGCGCGTACTTCCTCAACGAGGCCAACCAGAAGTTCGACCCCAAGCGCAAGGACGACGTCGTCGACGTGGTGCTGGGCAACCAGTTCCAGCAGCTCGCCACCACCACCGAGGTCAACCAGTCGCTCGGCGACCTGGGCGCACCGCAGGCGCCGACCGGCACCTGCCCGATGCCGATCGAGAAGTAGGCGACGGGCGCACCGACGGCACAGGGCGGTCTCCCCCGGGGAGGCCGCCCTGTCGCGTGTCCGGCGCCGTCACGGCCCGCCCGAGGCGTCCAGGTCGGCCAGCCGGTCGTGCAGCGGCCCGTGCAGCACCGGCGGCGCGGCGAGCACCAGGTCCGGGCCGGCCGGGAGGCCGGACAGGCCGGTCACCAGCAGCCCGGCCTCCCGGGCGACCAGCCCGCCCGCGGCCAGGTCCCAGTCGGCCAGACCCTTCTCGTAGTACGCGTCCACCCGCCCCTCGGCGGCCAGGCAGAGGTCGAGCGCGGCGGCGCCCATCCGGCGGATGTCCCGGATGTGCGGGATCAGCTCGGTCACCACCCGCGCCTGGTGGGCCCGGCGGTCGGCGTCGTAGCCGAACCCGGTGGCGACGAGCGCCTGCCCGAGGTCGGTGGCGGCGGAGCCGTGCAGCCGCTGCCCGTCGCGCCAGGCGCCGCCGCCGAGCGTCGCGGTCCACTCCTCGCCGGTGACGATGTTGCGGACCACACCGGCGACCACCTCACCGGCCACCTCGGCGGCCAGCGAGACGGCGCAGTACGGCAGCCCGTACAGGTAGTTCACGGTTCCGTCGATCGGGTCGAGGATCCAGCGCACGCCGTCGGGGCCGGCCGGGCCGGTCTCGCCCGCGCCGTACTCCTCGCCCAGCACGGCATCGCCGGGCCGGCGCTGCCGCAGCGCGGCGACCACCTGCCGCTCCACCGCCCGGTCGGCGGCGGTGACCACGTCGGTCACCGTGCTCTTGGTCGCGGCCACCGAGACGCCCTCGACCCGCATCCGGTACGCGGTGGTGGCGGCCTCCCGGGCCACATCGACAGCGATCGTGAGCAACTCCCGCGCCGTGGGCGTCGAGATGATCATGTCTCTCCCCTTCCGGCACGATCGGGACCGGCCGTCTCGTGCGCGGGTATCATCCTTACAAAGTCCACATCTGCGCCGAATCTGCGGTCCCGGACCGCAGGTCCGCCGTGCGGCGCGGGATGATCGCGGCAGACGGCGTTACAATTCACCCTGCCCACGCGCCACGGACCGCCAGCGACCGGACGGCCCGGGACACGGGGGTCCTCAACGACTCGCCCGGCGCGGCCGTCCCATGCTGCGCCGGACGACCCGGCCGTGCTCGCTCTTTCGCCTCCGGAAGGTCTTCGTGACAGATCCCCGCCAGACCGGCGCCGACGTTCGCTCGCTCACCGACACCCTGATCGCCCACGCGCAGAGCGCCGGCGGCCAGCTCACGTCGGCCCAGCTCGCGCGCACCGTCGAGTCCGCTGAGGTGACCCCGGCCCAGGCCAAGAAGATCCTCCGCGCACTCTCCGAGGCGGGCGTGACGGTGGTGGTGGACGGCTCGGCGAGCACCCGCCGCCGCGTCGCCGCCGCCCGGTCCGCCACCCCGGCCTCCCGCGCGACCACGGCCAAGACCACCAAGAAGGCCGCCGCGCCCGCCCCCAAGCAGGCGCCCGCCGCCGAGGAGTCGCCCGCCCCGGCCCCCCGGAAGGCGACCGCGCGCAAGGCCACCACCGCCGACGTGGCCAAGGCCGCAGCCCCGGCGAAGGCCACCAAGACGACCCGCGCCACCAAGGCCACCGTGGCGGCGAAGACCGCAGCGGCCAAGCCGGCCAAGGCCGGCGGCAAGGGCGAGGGCCCCGACGGCGAGATCGATCCGGAGGAGCTGGCCGCCGAGATCGAGGACGTGGTGGTCGAGGAGCCGGCCGAGCTGACCCAGGCCGCCGAGGCCGACGCGGCCAGCTCCGCCACCGACAACGACTTCGAGTGGGACGACGAGGAGTCCGAGGCGCTGAAGCAGGCGCGCCGGGACGCCGAGCTGACCGCCTCCGCCGACTCCGTGCGGGCGTACCTGAAGCAGATCGGCAAGGTGCCGCTGCTCAACGCCGAGCAGGAGGTCGAGCTGGCCAAGCGGATCGAGGCCGGCCTCTACGCCGCCGAGCGGCTGCGCGCCGCCGACGAGGGCGAGGAGAAGCTGGTCCGCGACCTCCAGCGCGACCTGATGTGGATCTCGCGGGACGGCGAGCGCGCCAAGAACCACCTGCTGGAGGCGAACCTGCGGCTCGTGGTCTCGCTGGCCAAGCGCTACACCGGCCGTGGCATGGCCTTCCTCGACCTCATCCAGGAGGGCAACCTCGGCCTCATCCGCGCGGTCGAGAAGTTCGACTACACCAAGGGCTACAAGTTCTCCACCTACGCCACCTGGTGGATCCGCCAGGCCATCACCCGCGCCATGGCCGACCAGGCCCGCACCATCCGCATCCCGGTGCACATGGTCGAGGTGATCAACAAGCTCGGCCGCATCCAGCGCGAGCTGCTCCAGGACCTGGGCCGTGAGCCCACCCCGGAGGAGCTGGCCAAGGAGATGGACATCACACCGGAGAAGGTGCTGGAGATCCAGCAGTACGCCCGGGAGCCCATCTCGCTCGACCAGACCATCGGCGACGAGGGTGACAGCCAGCTCGGCGACTTCATCGAGGACTCCGAAGCGGTCGTCGCGGTCGACGCGGTGTCGTTCTCGCTGCTGCAGGACCAGCTCCAGCAGGTCCTGCAGACGTTGTCCGAGCGTGAGGCGGGCGTGGTGCGCCTGCGTTTCGGCCTCACCGACGGCCAGCCGCGCACTCTGGACGAGATCGGCCAGGTGTACGGCGTGACCCGGGAACGCATCCGGCAGATCGAATCCAAGACCATGTCCAAGTTGCGGCACCCCTCGCGTTCCCAGGTGCTCCGCGACTACCTGGACTGACCGCGTACGTCAACAAATCGTGCCGGTTTGATCACCAGCCGTAGAACACTCTTTGGTGATCGTTCGGTTGCCTGTTTGTGATCGTTGACGTGGCACCCTTGGTGCACGGCACACTGTCCTCCACGCCAGGTGTGACCTCGGTCCCCCGCGGGCACACAGGGAAGGCAGGGCCCGAGATGGGTGTTGCACGATAGGTGAGCAACCGAAGAGAGTGTTCATCGGTGACGACCAGAGGAGGAAGGCGATGACCCCGACCCTCACGCCGCCGCCCGAGACGGTGAGCCCCCCGGCCGCCGATGAACGGTGCGACCGCTGCAATGCTGCCGGCAAGCTCCGCATCACTCTGGCGGGTGGGAGTGAGCTGGTGTTCTGTGGGCACCACGCGAACAAGTACGCGGAGGATCTCGTGAAGATCACCGTGCGGTACGCGTCGGACCCGGAGTTCAGCTGGCGAGGCGCCGATCTCATGGCGAACTGAGGTCCGACAAGAAGTCCACAACCCGACATGACCGGCCGGAGGCACCCGCAAGGGGAGCCTCCGGCCGGTTTTTCGTGCCGGGTGCCAACGGTGCGCGACGGTGTTAAGAAGGGGCCCCTGCTCTACCGGAGGCGTTAACAGGGGGCCCTTCCTTACAGGGTCTGCACGGTGGCGATGCGCTCCTCGAGCTGCTCGATCGTCGCCTGCGCGCTGGGCGGGCCGCCGCAGATCCGGCGCAGCTCGGCATGGATCTTGCCGTGCGGCTGGCCGGTGTGGTGGTGCCGGGCGGCCACCAGAGCGTTCAGCTGCCGCCGTAGCGCCACCCGGCGCTGGGCGGCACTCATCGGTGGGGGCGCCGCCGCCGGGGCCGCAGCGGCCGGCTCAGCGGTCCGCTGGGCGGCGCGGCGCTTCTGCGCGGCGAGCTGCTCGGCCTGCCGCTTGGTCAGCAGCAGCGAGACCTGGTCGGCGGTGAGCAGACCGGGCAGACCGAGGTATTCCTCCTCCTCGGGCGTGCCGGCCTGGGCGGCGGTGCCGAACGAGGCACCGTCGAAGATCACCTGGTCCAGCTCGGCGGTCGCGGAGAGCGCCGCGAAGTGCTTCTCCAGCTCCCCGCTGGCGCCGTCGTCGCGCTGGGCGCGCTCCAGCAGGTCGTCGTCGAAGCCCTCGCGGTCCTTCGGCTTGCCGAGCACGTGGTCCCGCTCGGCCTCCATCTCGCTGGCGAGCCCGAGCAGGTGCGGCACGCTGGGCAGGAACACCGACGCGGTCTCGCCGGAGCGGCGGGCCCGGACGAACCGGCCGATCGCCTGCGCGAAGTACAGCGGGGTGCTGGCACTCGTCGCGTACACGCCGACGGCCAGGCGGGGGATGTCGACGCCCTCGGACACCATCCGCACCGCGACCAGCCACCGCTGCTGGGAGGCGGCGAACGTCGCGATCCGCGCGGACGCGCCCTGGTCGTCGGAGAGCACCACGGCGGCCTTCTCACCGGTCACCTGCTCCAGCAGCTTCGCGTACGAGCGGGCCACCTGCTGGTCGCTGGCGATGACCAGGCCGCCCGCGTCGGGCATGCCGTTGGCGCGCAGCACGGTCAGGCGGGCGTCGGCGGCGCGCAGCACCTGCGGCATCCAGTCGCCGGCCGGGTCCAGCGCGGTACGCCACGCCTGGGCGATCAGGTCCTGCGTCATCGGCTCACCGAGGCGGGCGGCCAGCTCCTCGCCGGCGTTCGTGCGCCAGCGGGTCTCCCCCGAGTACGCCAGGAACAGCACCGGCCGGACCACGCCCTCGCGCAGCGCGTCGGAGTAGCCGTAGACCGAGTCGGCGCGGGAGCGCAGCAGCCCGTCGCCGCCGCGCTCGTAGCTGACGAACGGGATCGGGTTGTCGTCGGAGCGGAACGGCGTACCGGTGAGCATCAGCCGGCGTACCGCGGGCTCGAACGCCGCCTTCACGCCGTCGCCCCAGGTACGCGAGTCGCCGGCGTGGTGGATCTCGTCGAGGATGACGAGCGTGCGCCGGGTCATGGTGCGCCGCCGGTGCACCTGCGGCGCCATGCCCACCTGGGCGTAGGTGACCACGGCGCCGTGGAAGTCGGCGGCGGAGTGCAGGTCGGCGTTGCGGAACGCGGCGTCGAGCTGGATGCCGACCCGTGCGGCGGCCTGCGCCCACTGGGTCTTCAGGTGCTCGGTCGGCGCGACCACGGTGACCGCCTCGACGGTGCCGTCGGCGAGCAGCTCGGCGGCGATCCGCAGCGCGAACGTGGTCTTACCGGCGCCCGGCGTGGCGACCGCTGTGAAGTCCTCGGTCCGGCGGCGCAGGTACTCCACCAGCGCCTTGCGTTGCCAGGCGCGCAGGGGCGGGAACGTGTCGAGCGCCGGCATCCGCGGTGGCACGCGTAGCTCCTCTCCGCCGCGGACGGCGGCGGGCCCGACCGGGGCCACGGGAGCCGCCGCCCATGAAAACGCCCTCGCGCATCCGTGCCGCGAAGGCCGGTTCAGCATAACCAGCGCGGACCGTACGCCCCACTCGACGCCACGCCTGTCACATCCGCCCACCCCGGCGCGGATCGGGTCAGGGCAGTGGTCCCCGGGTGCCGGTGCGCGGCGGCCGCAGCGTCGCCACCGGGGCGGACCAGCGGCGGCGCAGCGCGATCAGGCGCAGCCCGAACACCAGCAGCGCGGCGCCGGTGAGCGGTACGGCGGTGGCCTGTCCGCACGCCGACAGCAGCGCCACCGCGATCGAGCCGGCGAGCGCCGCGAGCGCGTAGATCTCCCGGCGCAGCACCACCGGGATCTCGCCGGTGAGCAGGTCCCGGCCGAGCCCGCCGCCGATCGCGGTGAGCATGCCGATCATGCAGGCGCCGACCGCCGGCACGGCGGCGTCGAGGGCCTTGAGCGTGCCGGTGACTGTGAACAGGCCGAGACCCGCCGCGTCCAGCACCAGCACTGTGGTGCGCAGCCGGGCGAGCTGGGGGTGCAGCCAGAACACGGCCGCGGCGACGACTGCGGCGGTGGCGGCGTAGCGCCAGTCGGCGAACGCCAGCGGGGGCACCTCGTCGATGGCCAGGTCGCGGAGGATACCGCCGCCGAGCGCGGCGACCACGCCGACGAAGACCACCCCGAACAGGTCGAGCCGTTTCGCCACCGCCGCGGAGGCGCCGGAGGCGGCGAAGACCGCCACGCCGGTGAGGTCGGCGAGCAGGAGGGCGGTGGAGGTGGTCACCGCCGCAGGTTACGTGCAGGGGCGGCGGAGCCGCCCGGGATCACTCGGCGTACGAGTCGTAGATCTCCTTGCACTTCGGGCACACCGGCGAGCCCGGCTTGGCCGCCTTGGTGACCGGGAACGTCTCGCCGCAGAGCGCGACCACGTAGGTGCCCATGACGGCACTCTCGGCGATCTTCTCCTTGCGGACGTAGTGGAACATCTCCGGACCAGTGTCCGCGTCCTTCAGCTCGGGACGCTCGAGAACCTCTGTGCTCACGACTACACCTCCGGCGTTCCAGTTTTGCAGGTCGGTCCGCCCCGGTCCACCTGGGCCCCGGCCGGAAGCGGCCCGTACGGTAACCGACGTGACCAACTTTCACATCAGTCTCGGTAGTGAGGTGGCCGACGCCCTGCGGGACGGCCGCCCGGTCGTGGCGTTGGAGAGCACGATCGTCTCGCACGGGCTGCCCCGCCCGGACAACCTGCGGGTGGCGCGCGAGATCGAGCAGGCGGTACGGGACGCGGGGGCGGTGCCGGCCACCATCGGCATGGTCGCCGGCGAGCTGCGGGTGGGGCTGGACGACGCCCAGCTCACCCGGCTCGCCACCGTCGACGGCGTGAGCAAGCTCTCGGTCCGCGACCTGGCCCCGGCGGCGGCGACAGGTGCGGACGGCGCGACCACCGTCGCGGCCACCAGCGCGGTCGCGGCGGCGGCCGGGATCGGCGTGTTCGCCACCGGCGGGCTCGGCGGCGTGCACCGGGAGGCGGCGCAGACGTTCGACGAGTCGGCCGACCTGGTCACGCTGGCCCGGACGCCGATCGCCGTGGTCTGCGCCGGGGTGAAGTCGATCCTCGACGTGGGTGCCACGCTGGAGCGCCTGGAGACGCTC
This sequence comes from Micromonospora sp. CNZ297, assembly GCF_007827625.1. Classification (NCBI taxonomy): domain Bacteria; kingdom Bacillati; phylum Actinomycetota; class Actinomycetes; order Micromonosporales; family Micromonosporaceae; genus Micromonospora; species Micromonospora sp. CNZ297. The sequence continues at coordinate 20,279 of NZ_VISU01000004.1, forward strand.
GGGGTGGGCGTGGTCGGCTACCGCACCCGCCGCTTCCCCGGCTTCTACCTCACCGACGCGGGCTTCGACCTGGACTGGTCTGTCGATTCGCCGGAGCAGGTGGCGGACGTGCTGGCCGCCCGCGCGGCGCACGGCGTGCACCACGGCGGCCTGGTGGTGGCCAACCCGCTGCCCGCCGACGAGCAGCTCGACCCGGCGCTGCACGACCGCACGCTCGCCGAGGGCCTGGCCGCGCTGGCCCGCGAGGGGATCACCGGCAAGGCGGTCACCCCGTTCCTGCTGTCGCACTTCCACTCCGCCACCGAGGGCGCCAGCCTGGCGGTGAACGTCCGGATCATCCTGCGTAACGCCGACCTCGCGGCCCGGATCGCGGTCGCCGCGGCGGCCCGCCCCACCGGTACGGCATGAACGCCAGGCCGCGCATCGTCGTCGTCGGCGACGTGATCACCGACGTGCTCGCGGTGCTGTCCGGGCCGCTCGCGACCGGCTCGGACACCGCGGCCGGCATCCGGTTCAGCGGCGGCGGGCAGGCGGCGAACACAGCGGCCTGGCTCGCCGGGCAGGGCGCCGCGGTGACGCTGGTCGCCGCCGTCGGCGACGACGAGACCGGCCGGGAGCGGGTGGCCGAGCTGAGCCGGATCGGTGTCGACTGCGCGGTGGAGCGGCACGAGGGCTACCCGACCGGCACCGTCATCGTGCTCACCCACGACGGGGAGCGCACGATGGTCAGCCAGCGCGGCGCGAACCTGCGGCTGACCGCCGGGCACGTGGACGCGGCACTGGCCGCCGCGCCCGACGCCGGGCATCTGCACCTGTCCGCGTACACCCTCTTGGACGTCGGGTCGCGCGGCGCCGGCCTGCGCGCGCTGGCCACCGCTCGCGAGCGCGGGCTGACAGTCAGCGTCGACGCGGCGTCCGCGGCGCCGCTGCGGCGCGTCGGCGGGGCGTTCCTGACCTGGGTACGCGACGTCGACCTGCTGCTCGTCAACACGGACGAGGCGACGGTGCTGGCCGGCGGGCTGGACCCGGCGGCGCAGGCGCGGGCGCTCACCGCGGTGGCGCACCGGGTGGTGGTCAAGCGCGGCGCGGCGGGCGCGGTGTGGGTGGAGCGCGGCGGTGTGGTGGAGTTCGCGCCCGCGCCCGGGGTGGACGTGGTGGACGTGACGGGTGCCGGGGACGCGTTCGCGGCCGGGCTGCTCACCGCGTGGCTGGCCGGGGCCGACCCGCGTGCGGCGCTGGGCCGCGCCGGTGACCTGGGCGCGCTCGCCGTGACGACAGTAGGCGCCCGCCCGGCTCCCTGACGCCGGCGGCCGGTCCGGGCGGTGCTCCGCCCGGGCCGGTCAGGGCTCGGCGTCGATGATCTTGTGCGGATTCTCCTCGGCGGTCAGAGCCGTGGGCGCGGGCTCCTCGCGGCGCCGGTTCTGGAACCGGTTCGCCAGGCGGTGCTCCTCCTTCGGCGGCCGGTCGTTCGCCAGCAGCACCGCCAGCCAGGGCACGAGCACCATGCCGAGCGCGCACAGCGGCAGCCAGAGCCAGAGCAGCGGGGCCTTCGCGCCGACCAGGATCGCGCCGGCCACCAGACACGCGACCCGGATGGCCATCATCAGCACGTACCGCTTCTGCCGGCTGTTGAGCTGGTCGTCCTGGCTGCGCGGGGCGTCGGTGATCAGTATCGGCTGGTACGCCTGACGCTTCACCACGGACCTCCTACGAGGGGATAGGGCCCATCCTGTCACTCCGGACGGATGATCGACGAAATTCGTGACAGCCGGGTGCGTGTTACGTGCGTGGTACGCTTCGCGCGTGGCCAACCGGTTCAGCTTCACCGACGAGGCGCTGGCGAACCTGCGGGTCTACGACGTCACACCCGGGGAAGTCTGGGAGGCCCTGCACAGCAAGCGCCGGGTCATCCGCCACCTCGGGGACGACGTGATGGTGGTCTACGCCACCGACCACCGGGGCCGGCGGCTCGCCGTGCTGCTGGCCGAGGCCGACGGCACCGACAACGACTGGGACATCCTCTCCGCCCGCGAACTGAGCGACGTCGAGGCCAAGCGCTACGACGAGGCGGTGCGGAGATCACGCCGACGAGGAGGCGGTCACGATGCACCGTGACGAGGCGACCAAGCGGTTCCACGCCGGAGGCGACGCGTTCGCCGACCTGATCGACGACACGTCGCCGGCACAGCTGCCCACCCCCGACACCGATGTGCCGATGGTCAGCCGGTCGGTCCGGCTCCCGCTGGAGACGTACGAGCGGGTCCGCGCCGCCGCCGACGCGCGCGGCATCGGGGTGACCACACTGATGCGGCAGTGGATCGAGGCCGGCCTGGCCGACCTGGACGACTCGGCCACCGTCTCGCTGGCCGACGTACGCCGCGCGCTGGCGTCGCTGTCCCGCCCGACCGCCGCCTGACGGCTCACGCCTCGGGGCCGCCCTCGCCGAGCGCCTCCCGCCCGATCGGCGAGGCGGAGGACTCCGGCGGCCGGTGCCAGGCCCGGCGGGCGTCGGCGAACGCGACGAGCGCCAGCACGAGGGCCACCGCGCCGAGCGCGAACATCGCCGGCACGGTCGCCAGCGCGGGCAGGAGCAGCACCAGGGCCAGCAGCCCGGCCAGCCGGGGGCGGGACACCCGGCCGAAGATCTCGTACTCGAACCGGGAGCGGGCGGCCAGGAACAGCGCCGGGCCGCCCACCACGAAGACCAGCCAGTTCGGCCGGGCCGTGTCGTACGGGTGGGCGATCACCAGCTCGTAACCGACCGCGGCGCTGAGCACCCCGAGCACCATGAACAGGTGGGTCTGCGCCGCCGACTCGGCCAGCCGCCCCGGCGTGCCGGCCATCCGCAGCGCCTCCGCCACCAGGTGACCGGCCCGGTAGAAGTAGATGCGCCAGAGCAACGCCGTGATCACGAACGAGATCGTGAACGCCACCGCCGCGTCGCCGGAGAACTCCTTCCCGCTGTAGGTCACGCCGATCACCAGGATCGACTCGCCGAGCGCGATGAGGAAGATCTGCTGGTAGCGCTCTGCCAGGTGCTCCCCGGCGACGAGCCACTGCCGGATGCGCGACGCCCCGATCCACGGCAGCGGCCAGCCCAGGAACGTGCCGAGGCGGTCCACCGCCAGCGCGACGACCCACAGCGCCAGGCGCGGACCGGGCATCAGCGCGCCGGCGATCCACAGCGGGGCGCTGACCCCCGCCCAGACGGCGAGCCGCAGCGGGACCAGACGCCGCGGGTGGGCACGCAACGCCACCGCGATCAGCAGCGGCCGCCCGACCATCACCACCACGTACGCGAGCGCGAACGGCAACGCCCGCTCCTCCAGGGCGCGGGGCAGGGTCACGCCCAGCACCAGGCTGCCGAACATGGTGCCGACCACCACGACCTGGATGACGGCGCGCTCCGGCTCGTACCGGCTGGTGACCCAGGTGGTGATCGTCCAGACCTGCCAGAGCACCAGGAACAGCAGCAGGGTCCTGCCCACGTCGGCGGCCACCGCACCGGCGGAGCCGTCGACGCCGTTGATCAGCCGCTGGGAGACCCGGGTCAGCGCGAACACGAAGACCAGGTCGAAGAAGAGCTCCAGGAAGGTGGCCCGCCCGGGGCTGGACGCGGTACGCAGCAGCGCCCCGCCCCGCTGCTCGGTCATCGTCCGCCCCTGTCCCCCGTCCTGGCGACCAACGACAGGGACGGCGGGCCGGTTGCGGCGGCGTACGGCGGATCAGCCCTTCGCGGCCTTCGCCTCCGCCTTCATCCGCTGCTTGAACTCGCGTACCCGGCGCAGCGACTCGGGATCGGTCACGTCCGCCACCGAACGGTGGGCGTCCGCGTCGCCGTAGTCGCCGGCTGCCTCGCGCCAGCCGTCCGGGGTGATCCCGAACCGCTTGCCGAGCAGCGCGACGAAGATCTGCGCCTTCTGCCGGCCGAACCCGGGCAGCTCACCCACCCGGCGCAGCAGCTCCCGGCCGTCGGTCACGTCGGACCAGAGCCGGGCCGGGTCGCCGTTGTAGCGCTCGACGAGCGCCCGGCACACCTCCTGCACACGGGCCGCCATCGCCTTGGGGAACCGGTGCAGCGCGGGCGGCCGGGCGAAGATCTCCACGAGGGCGTCCGGGTCGTACCCGGCCAGTTCCGCGGCGTCGGGCTCGTGGCCGAGGCGCTGCGCCAGCACGTACGGGGAGGAGAACGCCTTCTCCATCGGCACCTGCTGGTCCAGCACCATGCCGAGGAGCAGGGCCAGCGGGCTGCGTGCCAGCAGCTCGTTGGCCTGCGGGTCGATGGGCAGTGACAGCGTCATGGGGACCATAGTGCCGCGCCGGCCGCCGGTCGGGGGCGGCGACTCCCCGACGACGTGACGCGGCCCGGCGGACCCCTGGGAGGTCCGCCGGGCCGCGGCCCACGGAGTGGTCAGGTCGCCCGTGTCGTCAGTTGACGACGAAGAGCAGCCGGTTCGGCGAGCCCGAGCCCGGGCTGGTCACCTTGCCGGTGGTGGCGTTGCTGGTCAGGTAGCTGGCCACCTGAGCCGGGGTGTAGGAGGTGTTCGCGGACAGGACGAGCGCCGCCGCGCCGGCCACGTGCGGGGACGCCATCGAGGTGCCGCTGATCGTGTTGGTGGCGGTGTCGCTGGTACGCCACGCCGAGGTGATCGACGAACCCGGGGCGAAGATGTCCACGCAGGAGCCGTAGTTGGAGAAGGACGACCGCGCGTCGGTGCTGGTGGTCGAGCCGACGGTGATCGCCGAGGCGACGCGGGCCGGCGAGGAGTTGCACGCGTTGGCGCTGGAGTTGCCGGCCGCGAGCGCGTACGTGATGCCGGAGTTGATCGAGTTCGCCACCGCGTTGTCCAGCGTGGTGCTGGCGCCGCCGCCGAGGCTCATGTTGGCCACGGCCGGCTTCACCGCGTTCGAGGTGACCCAGTTGACGCCGCTGATCACGCCGGCGGTGGTGCCGCTGCCGGAGCAGTTGAGCACCTTGACGGCCACCAGGCGCACGCTCTTGGCCACGCCGTACCTGGTGCCGCCGACCGTGCCGGCGACGTGGGTGCCGTGGCCGTTGCAGTCGGTGTTGTTGGTGTCCACCGTGTTGGTGCCCCAGGTGGCCCGGCCGCCGAAGTCGCTGTGCGTGGTGCGGATGCCCGTGTCGATGATGTAGGCGCGCACGTTGCTGGCGGTGTTCGGGTAGGTGAAGGTGCTGTTCAGCGGCAGGTTGCGCTGGTCGATCCGGTCCAGGCCCCAGGTGGCGCCGGTCTGGGTGCCCTGGGTGGTCATCACGCGGTCCTGCTCGACGTACGCGACGGCCGGGTCGGCGGCCAGGCGGCGCGCCTGGGCGGGGGTCATCTTCGCGCTGTAGCCGGTGAGAGCGGAGCTCCACACCGTGCCGACGTTGCCGCCGTAGCGCTTGGCCAGGCCGGCGGCCCGGTCCGGGACGGCGGTACGGGCGGCGAGGGTGTTCGCGGTGCCGACCGCGTCGCCCTTGAGCACGACCACGTAGCTGCCGCTGACGGCGTCCGCGGCGCCGGCGTACCGGATCTCCCCGGTGGGCGCGGCGAGAGCGGGCGTGGAGGCGGCGGCGGCGAAGGCCGCGGCGGCGGCCGTGACGGCGAGCGCACGCAGCGCGCGCCGCCGGGGAAGGGACACGTCGGGCATCGTCTGGCTCCCTACCGGGCGGCCCGGTTTGTGGCCGGATCGCCCCATCGACGGATGTTGGCAGGAATGCTAACCAGAGATCGATACACATGAAAGAGATAGTTGCCGATAGATGCGGTCCACGTTATGGATCGGCGGGTGCGCGCCACGCCGGACCGCGCCCGAGGCAGGATGAGCACGTGGACCGTCACGACATGCTGCTCTCCCCCGCCGCGGTCGACGCGCTGCGCACCGCGCTCACGCTCGCCCGCTTCACCGCCAACGGGATCGCCGACCGCCTGGGCCCGCAGGGCACCGGCGCGGTGGCCCGCAACGACTACCGGGCCGCGCTGCGCGCCACCGAGGACCGGGACCGGCTGGCCACGCTGATCCGCGTCTTCATCTGCGACCAGACCGAGCCGGAGGCGGCGGTGGCCGCCGCGCTGGCCCCGCTCGCCCTGGACGAGGCGCTGGCCGGAGGCATCGTGGAGCGGCACGGCGACGGCCTGCGCGCCGGGGTCGACCTGGAGCCGTACGGGGACGACTGGTGGGTGCTCGCCGACGTGCCGGCCAGCGCGCGGCCCGGGCGCCCGCTGCACGCCGAGCACGTGCTGGGCATCGGCGGCGCCACCCAGACGCTGATCTCGGCGGCCGTCCGCCCGACCGTGGACACCGCGCTCGACCTCGGCACCGGCTCCGGCGTCCAGGCGCTGCACCTGGGCACCCACGCCCGCCGGGTCACCGCCACCGACGTCTCCGAGCGGGCGCTGCGGTTCGCCGCGACCACCGCCGCGCTCAACGGTCAGGACTGGGAGCTGCTGCGCGGGGACATGGTCGCGCCGGTGGCCGGGCGCCGCTTCGACCTGGTGGTCAGCAACCCGCCGTTCGTGGTCGGCCCGGGCACCACCACGCACGTCTACCGGGACTCCGGTCGGGTCGGCGACGCGATCGGCGCGGAGCTGGCAGCGGCCGCGCCGGACCTGCTCACCGAGGGCGGCACCATGCAGTACCTGGCGAACTGGGTGCACGTCACCGGCGAGGACTGGGCCGAGCGGGTCACCGGGTGGTTCGCCGGCACCGGCCTGGACGCCTGGGTGATCCAGCGCGAGGTGGCCGACCCGATGGCGTACGTGAACCTGTGGCTCACCGACGTCGGCGAGAGCGCCGACCCGCAGCGGATGGCGGCCTGGCTGGACTGGTTCGACGCGCACAAGGTGGAGGCGATCGGCTTCGGCATCGTCTCGCTGCGCCGCTCCGGCCACGACCAGCCGGTCGTCCGGGTGGAGGACCTGCGCCAGCGGGTCGAGCCGCCGCTGGGCGACCGGATCGGCGAGTGGTTCGCCCGGCAGGACTGGCTGCGCACCCGGGACACCGAGGGCCTGCTCGCCGCCCGCTACCGCGCCGCCGACGGGCTCCAGCTGCGGCAGGAGGCCACCATGGGCGACGACGGCTGGGCTGTGGACCGGCAGGTCCTGGCCATGCCGCGCGGGCTGCGCTGGTCCGAGGAGATCGACCCGCTGGTGCTCGCCCTGGTCGGCGGCGCCGACGGCCGGCTGCCGCTGCGCGACCAGCTCGCCCTGCTGGCCGCCGCGCACGACGTGGCCCCGGACGAGCTGGCCGAGGCGGCCGGACCGATCGTGGCGCACCTGGTCGAGCGCGGCATCGTCGAGCCGGTGACCGACTGATGCGGGCGGTGGTGCAGACCGTCGGCCGGGCCCGGGTGACTGTCGACGACGAGGTGACCGGTGAGATCGCCGACGGGCTGCTGGTGCTGCTCGGCGTCACCCACACCGACACCCCGCAGGTGGCCGCCACCATGGCCCGCAAGCTGCACGAGCTGCGCATCCTCGACGACGAGCGCAGCGCCGCCGACGTCGGGGCGCCGCTGCTCGTGGTCAGCCAGTTCACGCTCTACGGCGACGCCCGCAAGGGCCGGCGACCGAGCTGGACCGCCGCCGCGCCCGCCGAGGTGGCCGAACCCCTGGTGGACGCCGTGGTCGAACAGTTGCGCGCCCGGGGTGCGAAGGTGGAGACCGGCCGCTTCCGCGCCCACATGCTGGTGGAGAGCGTCAACGTCGGTCCCCGGACCCTCGTGCTCGACCTCTGAGGCCTAGAAGAACAGCCCTCGACGGGACAGCGACTGACGCAGCCAGCCGTCGAGCTGGGCGGCCCAGTCCGTCCGGTCCGCCGTCGCGTGGTCCACCGTGAACCGGCCGAACGCGTCCCGGCCCTCGGTGAACAGGCCGCCCCGCTTGTCCAGCTCCAGCACCACGTGGACCTGGCGCGGATCGGTCACGAAGGTGACCTCGAGCTGGTTCATCGCGCCCGCGTACTGCGGCGCCGGGTAGAACTCGATCTCCTGGTAGAAGGGCAGCTGCTGGTGCAGGCCGTAGATGTGTCCACGCTCGACGTCGGCCCGCGCGAACCGGAAGCCCAGCCGTAGCAGCGCCTCCAGCAGCCGCTCGTGGGCCGGCAGCGGGTGCACCGCCACCGGGTCCAGGTCGCCCTTGTCCATCGCCCGAGCCACCTCCAGCTCGGTACGCAGACCCATCGTCATGCCGTGCAGGTGCTGGCCGTACAGGTCGGTCAGCGGCGTCTCCCAGGGCACCTGGAAGCGGAACGGCACGTCGTGCCGCTGCCCCGGCTCCAGCCGGAACGCGCCGGTCACCTGGGCCCGGCCGAACTCCTGGTTCACGTCGTACTCGCTGTCGGAGCTCTCCACCTCGACCCGCGTGACCAGGCCGAGTGCGATGTAGCTCACGTCCACCGGGTGGTCGCCGCCGACCACCTGGATCCGGCCCGCCAGCTCGCCGCCGGGGCGGCAGTTCGGGTTGGCCAGCACCGTCTCCACCGACGGTCCACCCACACCCATCGCCTGCATGAGCCGCTTGAAGACCACCACGTTCTCCGATCGTCAGTGCCGTGCCGGCCCCGACGGCCGGTCGGTGGCACGGTAACCGCGCCGGGCAAGGGAACGCCGGATTCCGGCCGGGATTCCTGTCGGGTCTCCGATCGCCTCACTCCCGTCTCACGCCCCGACCGCCAAGCTGTTTGTCATCGGCCACCACCGCGTGGGCGGCACGGGACCGGTAGGCACGTCGGACACGGGGAGAACAGAGATGACCCAGCAGATGATCGAGCACCAGGACATGGACGTCGCCCTCACGGACCTCGACGCCACCGACGAGCGCGGCGTCTCCACCGATCTGGTCCGGGCGTACCTGAACGGCATCGGCCGCACCAAGCTGCTCACCGCGGCGCAGGAGGTCGAGCTGAGCAAGCGGATCGAGGCCGGCCTCTTCGCCGAGGAGAAGCTGGCCACCTGCACCCCCGTCTCCGCCGAGCTGCACGCGGACCTGGCGCTGATCGCGGCCGAGGGCCGCGCCGCCAAGGACCACCTGCTGGAGGCCAACCTGCGGCTGGTGGTGAGCATCGCCAAGCGCTACACCGGTCGCGGCATGGCCTTCCTCGACCTCATCCAGGAGGGCAACCTCGGCCTGATCCGCGCGGTCGAGAAGTTCGACTACACCAAGGGCTACAAGTTCTCCACCTACGCCACCTGGTGGATCCGCCAGGCCATCACCCGCGCCATGGCCGACCAGGCCCGCACCATCCGCATCCCGGTGCACATGGTCGAGCAGGTCAACCGGATGGTCCGGGTGCGCCGCGAGCTGTCGGTGACGCTGGGCCGCGAGCCCACCGTCAGTGAGGTCGCCACAGCGCTGGAGATCCCGGAGTTCCAGGTGATCGAGCTGATCTCCTACGACCGGGAGCCGGTCAGCCTGGACCAGGCCGTCGGCGAGGACGGCGAGAGCGCGCTCGGCGACTTCGTCGCCGCCGTCGACCCGCGTACCGAGCCGGGCGACGCCGCCACCAACGGCGAGCTGCGCAACGAGGTCCGCATCGTGCTGGCCACGCTGTCCCAGCGGGAGCAGGCGGTGATCCGGCTGCGCTTCGGCCTGGACGACGGCCGGCAGCGCACGCTGGACGAGGTCGGCCGCGAGTTCGGCCTGTCCCGGGAGCGGATCCGGCAGATCGAGAAGGTCACGCTGCTCAAGCTGCGCGACCCGGAGCGGGCGAACCGGCTGGAGGCGTACGCCTGCTGACCCACCCCAGCCCCGACAGGCCCCGGCGGTTCGCCGGGGCCTGTCGCGCTTGACCCGGGCGCTCCCACCGTATACAACCGACTGGTTACACAACCAGGAGGTTATGAAAGTGCCCGCGGATCTGCTCGACGCCACCTTCGCCGCGCTCGCCGACCCCACCCGGCGTGCCATCCTCGCCCGGCTGGCCGCCGGGGAGGCGACTGTCACCGAGCTGGCCGAGCCGTTCGCGATGAGCCAGCCGGCCGTCTCCAAGCACCTCAAGGTGCTCGAACGCGCCGGCCTGGTCACCCGGGGCCGGGACGCCCAGCGCCGTCCCTGCCGGCTCGACGCCCGGCCGCTGCGGGAGGCGGTCGCGTGGCTGGCGGACTACCGGGACTACTGGGCCGAGAGCTACGCGCGACTGGACGAGGTGCTCGCCGAACTGACCGCCGGGGAGCAGCGGTGACCGGCCTGACCGTGTCCCTGCCCGGCGACCGGGAGATCCGGCTCAGCCGCGACTTCGCCGCTCCCCGCCACCTCGTGTTCGCCGCCTTCACCCGCCCCGAGCTGCTGGTCCGCTGGTGGGGCGCCCGGGGCTGGCACCTCGTCGAGTGCGAGGTGGACCTGCGGGTGGGCGGGCGCTGGCGGTTCGTCTCCCGAGGCCCGGACGGCGATCTGATGGGCCAGGGCGGCACGTACCGGGAGGTCGACCCGCCGGCGCGGCTGGTCTGCACCGAACTCTTCGACGACCAGTCGTATCCGGGCGAGACGCTGGTCCGCCACGACTTCACCGGCTCGGCGGACCGGACCACAGTCGTCACCCACCTGCGGTATGCCACCGCGCAGGGGCGCGACACCGTCCTGCGCTACCCGATGACCCGCGGCCTGGCCGAGGCGTTCGACCGGCTCGCGGCAGTGCTGCACACCGATTCGACGACAGGAGCGACAACGTGAACTGGACACTGGAAGTGGTGGTGGTGCCGGTCTCCGACGTGGACCGGGCCAAGGAGTTCTACGCGCAGCGGCTCGGCTTCGTCCTCGACCACGACACGGATCTGGGCGGCGCGGGGCGGATCGTCCAACTCACTCCCCCGGGCTCCGGGTGCTCGATCGTCCTCGGCCGGGGCGTCGTACCGGAGATGCCGCCGGGCTCGCTCAAGGGCGTGCAACTCGTCGTACCGGACCTGGAGCGGGCGCGCGCCGAACTGGTCGAGCGGGGCGTCGAGGTGAGCGAGATCCAGGTGATGGGCCAGAACCCGCGCCCGGTGCCGCATCCGCTGGACAACGTCGGCTTCGTGTTCTTCCGCGACCCGGACGGCAACGAGTGGTCGGTGCAGCAGATCTCCGAGCGTGGGTGAGCGGTGTTAAAAGGGGGCCCCTTCTCTACCGGAGGCGTTAAGAAGGGGCCCTTCCTTACAAGCGGCGCGGGCCGGTGTCCGGGCGGGCGGCCTCCGCGCCGGTGCGCACGGTGGCGTGCAGCACCGAGATGCCGTCCGGCCGGGCCAGCACCGGGTTGAGCGTGAGCGACCGCACCCGGGGCTGCTCGTCGGCCAGGCGGCCGACCCGCACCAGCAGGTCGACAAGGGCCGCCCGGTCCACCGGCGCGGCGCCCCGGTGCCCGCGCAGCAGCGGCGCCGCGCGGGGCTCGTCGACCAGCTCGGCGGCGTCCCGGTCGGTGAGCGGGACCGCCCGCCACGCCCGGTCGCCCAGCAGCTCGGTCGCCACGCCACCCAACCCGAACCCGACCACCGGCCCGAACGCCGGATCCTCCACCAGCTCCACCACGCACGCCACACCCGGCGCGACCATCGGCTGGACCAGCACCTCCGCGCCGAACACCGGGGCCATCTCGGCGTACGCGCGGCGCAGCGCGGCGGCGTCGGCCAGGTCGAGGCGTACCGCGCCCAGGTCGAGGCGGTGCCGCAACCCGGGGGCGGCAGCCTTGAGCGCCACCGGCCGGCCGAGCCGTTCGGCAGCCGCCAGCACCTCCTCGGCGCTGCCGGCCGGCACCGACTCCACCACGTCGATCCCGTACGCGCGCAGCAACGCCGCCGAGTCGGCGCCGTCGGGCCGCAGCGCGGCGTGCCCGGCCGCCCGGTCCACGTCGGCCAGTTCGGGCAGCACCCCGGCGGGCCGGCGCAGCCAGTCCGCGTACGCGGTCACCCGGCCCAGCGCGCGTACCGCCTCCTCCACGCTCGGGTACGCCGGCACCCCGGCCGGCACCAGCCCGGCCAGGAACGTCGCCACCACCGGCTTTCCGGTGACCCGCGCGTCGGGCAGCGCCGCCGCGAAGTCGGCCACCGGGTCGGCGAGCTGGCCCGGCAGCGGCGGCGCGAACACCGCCACCACGGCGTCCACCCGCTCGTCGGCCACCGCGTCGCCGAGCGCGGCGGCGTACGCGGCGGCGCCCGCGCTCGGCCCGACGTCCTGCGGGTAGCCGTCGGCGACTGTCAGTTCCTGGGCCGCGCAGGCGGTCGCGGCCAGCCCGGTCAGCGCCGACGAGTTGCCCACCACCGCCACCCGCCGCCCGGCCGGCAGCGGCTGGTGGGCCAGCAGCACGCCCACGTCGAGCAGTTCGGACACGGTGTCCACCCGGATCACCCCGGACTGGGCGAACAGCGCGCTCACCGCAGCCGCGTCCAGCGCGGGCGCGTCCCCCACGCCCGGCGGCCGGGCCAGCGAGGCGAGCGCCACCACCGGCTTGCGGCGGCCGATGCGCCGGGCCAGCCGGGCGAACTTGCGCGGGTTGCCGAACGTCTCCAGGTAGAGCGTGATGACGTCGGTGGCCGGGTCGTCCTGCCAGTACTGGAGCAGGTCGTTGCCGGACACGTCGGCCCGGTTGCCGGCCGAGACGAAGCTGGACAGCCCGAGCCCGCGCCGGGACGCCTCGGCCAGCAGCGCCACCCCGAACGCGCCGGACTGGCTGAACACGCCGACCCGGCCCGCCGCGGGCAGCACCGGCGCGAGCGTGGCGTTGAGGCGTACCGCCGGGTCGGTGTTGGCGACGCCGAGGCAGTTCGGGCCGACCACCCGCATGCCGGCCAGGTGCGCGGCGCGGACCAGCGCGCGCTGCGCCGCCGCGCCGGCCGGGCCGGACTCGGCGAACCCGGCCGAGATCACCACCAGGCCGTGCGCGCCCGCGCGGGCCGCGTCGCGGACCACGTCGGTCACCGCGTCCGGCGGGACAGCCACCACCGCGAGGTCGACGTCCTGGCCGGCGTCGGCCGCCGACGGGTACGCGGGCAGCCCCGCCACCGTCGCCGCGCTCGGGTGCACCGGCACGATCGCCCCGGCGAAGCCACCGTCGCGCAGGTGCCCGAGCAGCGCCGCGCCGACGCCCTGGCCGGTGGTGCTGGCGCCGTAGACGGCGATGCCCCGGGGCGCGAGCAGCCGGGCGATCGACCGCGCCTCGGTGCGGTGCTCCCGGCCGCGCTGCACCTCCAGGGTCGCCTCGGTGGGCGCGATCGGGAAGCTCAGGTGCACCACGCCGTCGGCGTACTGGCGCTGGACCTGGTAGCCGAAGTCGGCGAAGACCCGCAGCATCGCCCCGTTGGCCGGGAGCACCTCGGCGACGAAGTGCACGATGCCGTTGCGCCCGGCCGCGTCGGCCAGGTGCTCCAGCAGCACCGATCCGATGCCCCGGCCCTGGTAGGCGTCCTCGACCACGAACGCCACCTCGGCCTCGGGCGAGGCGGGGCCGAGCCGCTCGTACCGGCCGACGGCGACGATCCGCTCGCCGGCGAGCACCACGAACGCCTCCCGGTCGCGGTGGTCGACGTTGACGAAGCGCTTCAGGTCGCGTTCCGGGATACGCGGGTACGGCGAGAAGTACCGCAGGTATCGGGTGCGCTCCGAGAAACGGCCGTGCATGGCCACGATCTCGGGCGCGTCCTCCGGGCGGATCGGTCGCAGCTGGACGGTCGTGCCGTCACTGAGCAGCACGTCCAGCGGTTGCTCGACGGTGGTCACCGGTCGGTCCTCCCCTGCCGCCGGCTCAGTCGCGCGGGTCGTGCGGATCGAGCCCGAGCAGCGGGAAGACGGCCTTGCGGGTGGCCGCGACGGCCCGGTCCACCGCGTTCGGCTCGCCGCTGGGCTGCCACGGCTGGTACGACGGGTCCACGTCGTCGGTCATCCGCAGCGGCACCTCGTGCCCGGGTCGCCGCCGCGCGGCCAGGTCCCGCCAGCCCGGCGGGGTGAGCGTGGCCGGGTCGACCGGCTCGCCGGTGGCGATCGCCAGCAGGTGCGTCCACGCCCGGGGCACCACCTCGACCAGCGCGTACCCGCCGCCGCCGGTGGCGACCCAGCGGCCGTCGCACAGCTCGTCGGCGAGCGCCCGCAGCGCGCGGTAGGTGGCCCGCTGCCCGTCCACCGACAGGTGCAGGTCGGCCAGCGGATCCTTGCGGTGCCCGTCGGCGCCGCACTGGGTGACCAGCACCTGCGGCCGGAACGCGCGCAGCACCGACGGCACGATCGCGTGGAACGCCCGCTGCCAGCCCGCGTCACCCACACCCGGGGGCAGCGGCACGTTCACCGCGGTGCCCTCCGCGCCCGGGCCGCCGGTCTCGTCCGGGAACCCGGTGCCGGGGAACAGCGCGAGCGGCGTCTCGTGCAGGCTGATCGTGAGCACCCGCGGGTCGCGGTAGAAGATCTCCTGCACGCCGTCGCCGTGGTGCACGTCCACGTCCACGTACGCGATGCGCTGCGCGCCGAGGTCGAGCAGCCGCGCGATGGCCACGGCCGGGTCGTTGTAGACGCAGAACCCGGCGGCGCGGGCGGGCATCGCGTGGTGCAGCCCGCCGGCCACGCTCACCGCGCGCCGGGCGTCGCCGCGCCACACCGCCTCGGCGGCGGCCGTCGTGGCGCCGGCGATCAGCGCGCTCGCCTCGTGCATCCCGTCGAAGACCGGGTTGTCCGACGTGCCCAGACCGAAGCCGGCGAACAGCGGGTCGCGCGGCGCGGACCGGACCGCGTCCAGGTAGGCCGGATCGTGTACGCGGGTGAGCAGCGCGTCGTCGGCCGGCTCGGGCTTGACCAGCCGTACGCCGGGCCGGTCCAGCACACCCAGTTCACGGGCGAGCGCCATGGTCAGTTCGACCCGGACCGGGTCGAGGGGATGGTCGCCCATGTCGTAGGCGAGGAGAGCCTCGTCCCACACCACCACCGTGTCGTCGGCCATGCGGCCATCGTCGCACGTGGTCCGGGACGCGCCCACCGGTCGTGCGCTCACCGGCCGGACGTGCCGCCGGTCGCGACCGGACGGTCCGGGTCGGCCACCCACTCGCTCCACGAGCCGACGTACAACGCGGCGTCCGGGCGACCGGCCAGGTGCAGCGCGAGCACGGCCTGCGCGGCGGTCACCCCGGAGCCGCAGTACGCACCGACCGGCGCGTCCGCGTCCACCCCGGCGGCGGCGAACCGCTCCCGGAGCGCCTCGGCGGCGGGGAACCGGCCCTGCGTGACGTACTCCGGGGCGGGCAGGTTCACAGCGCCCGGCACGTGCCCGGCGACCGGGTCGACCGGCTCGTGCTCGCCCCGGTAACGCGGCGCGGCCCGTACGTCGATCAGCACGCCGGGCCCGGCGGCGGCGAGCCGGGCGGCAGCGGCGGCGTCCAGCACCGGCAACGCGCCGGGCGCCACCGTCACGTCGCCCGGGACCGGGGCGGGCACGCTCGTGTCGACCGGCAGGCCGGCTGCCGTCCAGGCCGGGAAGCCGCCGTGCAGCACCCGCACCTGCCGGTGCCCGGCCCAGCGCAGCGTCCACCAGGCGCGGGCGGCGGACATGCCGTCGCCGCCGTCGTACACCACGACGGGACGACCGGCGCGGACGCCCGCGGCCCGCAGCGCGGCCTGCAACGCCGCCGGGTCCGGAAGCGGGTGTCGCCCGGCGGCGCCGGGCGGCCCGCACAGCTCGGTGTCCAGGTCGACGAAGACGGCGCCGGGCAGGTGGCCGGCGGTGTAGTCGTCGCGTCCGGGCGGGCCGGTCAGCCGCCAGCGGACGTCGAGCAGGGTCGGCGGGTCGGCGTGATCGAGTTCGGCGGCGAGCCGGTCGGGCTCGACCAGCAGGTCTGCGGTGGCGGGCATGCGGCCCAGTCAACACCATTCGGCCCGCCACCTCCGGCTTCGCCTGCGTCGATGGTCGGTGGGAGCGGGTACCATCGGAGCCCAGGAGGCCGCAGACGTGAAGCACGACCTTGTTGACACCACCGAGATGTACCTGCGCACCATCCTCGAACTCGAGGAGGAGGGGGTGCCGCCGCTTCGTGCCCGCATCGCCGAGCGGCTGAAGCAGAGTGGTCCGACCGTCAGCCAGACCGTCGCCCGCATGGAGCGCGACGGCCTGCTCACCGTCGAGGGCGACCGGCACCTGACTCTCACGCCGCAGGGCCGCAACACCGCCGTGTCGGTGATGCGCAAGCACCGGCTGGCCGAGTTGCTGCTGGTGAACGTGATCGGGATGCCCTACGAGGAGGCCCACGAAGAGGCCTGCCGGTGGGAGCACGTGATGAGCGACGCGGTGGAGAAGCGGGTCTTCGACCTGCTCAACCGCCCGACCCGCTCGCCGTACGGCAACCCGATCCCGGGCCTGGCGGAGCTGGGCGACCCGGGCCAGGCGCTTGCCGACGCCGTCGAGGGCGAGCGCAACCTGGCCTTCCCCGGCCTGTCCGGCCCGGTCGTGGTGCGGCGGATCTGCGAGAGCGTGCAGACCGACTCGGACGTGCTCCGGCAGTTGCACGCCGCCGGCGTCGACCCGGGCGCGACCGTGACGGTGGCGCAGGAACGCGACGCCGTCTCCATCGACCGCTCCGGCGATCGGGTACGCCTTCCCCGCGAGGTGGCGTCCCGGGTGTTCGTCGCGGCCCGCTGAGGCCGGCTTCCGGTCAGAGCTGCCTTGGTGCGACCCGCGATCAGAGCTGCCTCGTGTCGATCACCTTGGCCAGCGTGACCAGCTTGCCGGCCGTCTTGTCCGCCTCCGCCTTCGCGGTGCCGGCCGGGGCGGTCCAGCGCAGGGTGGCGAGCCGCCCCTCGGTGGCCAGCCAGCCGACCTCGGCGGCCGGCCCGGACTTCGCGGTCTTGGGCAGCGTGCGCCGGTAGGCGGCCTTGCCCAGCTTGGTGATCTTCGCCGCGCCGCCCGGCTGCACGTCTAGGGCGAACGTGGCCGCGTCGATCGACGTCTCGGTCACCGACAGCGTCAGCTCCGGCAGCACCGCCCCGGCCGCCCGGACCACGCACGTGTGGGTGTCGCCCCGCTCGGTGGCCGCCGCCACGTCGAACGTGCCGCCGGTGTGCTCGGCGATCACCGCGAAGTCGAGCAGCCGGCACGCCCCGCCCGAGGACGCCGCCGCGACCGGCACCGGCGGAGGCGGGGCCGGCGGCCCGGACCGGGTCGGCCCCTCGTCGGCGCAGCCGGCGGCGAGCAGGACGGCCGCAACGGCCAGCCAGATACGTGCACGCACGGGAGACCTCCGCGGTCGGCGGCGGGTCCGACCCGCCGGAGTTCCGTCGGACACCGTACGGCGTGCCCCAGCGGGGACGGAAGCCCCCTAATCGGCCACGTACGGACAGTGCCGGCAGCCTCGCCCGCAGCACGTGCCACGCCGCGCCAGGAAGCCCGCGCTGAGCACGAACAGCCCCGTCTCCGGATCCAGGTAGCCGGCCTCCCCGGCGGCCAGGGCGGCGGCGTGCGCGGCGAGGATGCGCTCCCGCCCGGGGTGGTCCGGCGACAGCCGCGACGGGTGCGGTTCGGTAAGGGGCCGTCCCGCCAGCTCGTCACGCACCGCTGAAGTCTACGGACGCCCGGCCCGCCCTAGTTTCCGCCCGGGCCGCCGCCGGTCCCGAGGCGTTCCAGGTACGGCACGAACGCCTCGGGCCGCTCGAACATCGAACGGTGCCCGGCGCGCGGGATCACCAGATGGTCCTTGCGCGGCGCCTGGAGCTGCGCGTACCACTCGTCGAACAGGCGCAGCCGGCCCGGCACCTCCTGCGCGCCGTCCACGAAGTACGCCGGCACCGCGAGCTGCCGCACGTCACGCCGGAAGTCGATCTCCTGCAACCGGGGGTACAGCACGTCCCAGCCGTCCAGGAACCCGAACAGGTGCACCTTCTCCAGCAGGCTGTATTCGGAGACGCCCAGGTTGCCGACGGTCCCGGTCTCGTCCTCGCTCGCGCCTTCCCGGTCGACCGGGAAGGCCCCGGCCTCGTTGGTCAGCAACGGCTCGTACGCCCAGAGGTCGCGGTAGGGCGGCGGCCCCTGCGCGGTCATCCGGTCCGCGAGCGCCGTCCGGCCGGTGCGGCGGGCCCAGGCCACGGTGTCGGCGTACTGGCTGCGGTCGGCCTCGCGCAGGCTCACCACCTGCCCGACGCCCACGTACGCGGCGAACAGTTCCGGGTGCTGTCGCACGGCGAGCAGGCCGGCGATGGTGCCGCCGGAGTGCGCGACCAGGTGGATCCGATCCCGGCCCAGCCGTTCCCGCAGGTGCCGGGCCACCGCGACCAGGTCGTCCACCTCGTCGTCCAGGCGCCAGTCCGACGGGGCGCGGAACCCCGACCAGGACCGCGGCCCGCCGGCACGGTCCCACACGGCCACCACGAAGCGCTGCTCCAGTTCGGGCAGATGGCGACGGACCGCGCCGATCTCCGAGCCGCCGGGCGGACCGGGCACCACGAGCAGCACCGGAGCGCCGCGGTCCGTACCCCTGATCAGCAGGCCCAGCTCGCGCCCGGAGGAGTCGACGGTGTCGAAGCGGGCGATGCCGCCGGGGATCGGCTCGGTGCGGCCCGGCACGGCCACGCCGACGGTGACGAGCGCGAGCAACGCGGCCAGCAGACCGACGCCGATCCGGCCCAGCCGGCGCGGCACCGGCCGGCGCGGCGGCACCGCGTCGAGGCGGCGAGCCAGTCCGGCGCCGTAGGCGGCACCGACCAGCAGCGGCAACAAGCTCAGCAGACCGTGTACGCCCCGGCCGGCGAGCAGCGCCACGACGCCGAAGCCGGACAGGCGCGGACGGTCGACGGTGGGCCCACGCAGCCGCAGCCGGACCAGCTCGACAGCCACCGCGAAGATCACCGGCGCGACGAGCATCAACCAGCGGGACCGGCTCAGCCACCCGGCGGCCAGCCCGACGACGAGGCTCACCGCGACGGAGGCGAGTGCCGCACCCACCGTGCCGGGCCCGCGCGGGGTCCACCAGCCGGCGACAGCGCCCCAGAGCAGGGGCAGCGTCGACGCGAGGAGCATCCGGGTGCGCATGCCGTCTCCCTCCGCCGAGATCGTCAACCCTAGCCAGGGCGGCCACTCTTCGCTGTCCCGTCCTCACGTGTGGTACAGATCGGGTGTCGGCTGTGGTGAATGTTCAGCCGGCCGGACGCTGCGCGAGCAGGAACGCCTGGGACTGCCGCTCCCTGCCGACCGGCGCGCGGACCGTCGTCGCCGACACCGCGAACCCGGCCGCGGTGAGCTGTGCGACCAGCCGATCCGGGGACAGCCAGTAGACGTCGAAGGCGACGCAGTGGCCGTATGCCTGCTCCCGTCGGTCGAGCCGGTCGCCGGCCTTCACCGCGAGCAGCAGGTGACCGCCCGGAGCGAGCACCCGGTGGAAACCGGCGAACACCTCCGGCAGCAGTTCCGGTGGCAGATGGATGACCGAGTACCAGGACACCAGCCCGGCCAGTGATCCGTCCGGCACGGCCAGCTCGGTCAGCGAGCCGACCTCGAAGCGCAGGTCCGGGTACGCGCGGCGGGCCACCGCCACCATGCCGGGCGACAGATCGACGCCGCTGATGTCGAGGCCGAGCCGGTGCAGGTGGGCGGTGACGCGACCGGTACCGCAGCCCACCTCCAGCACGGGCCGCCCCGGCCCGACCGTCTCGGCGAACGCGGCCAGCAGGGCCCGGTCCAGCGGCGGCTCGACCACGTCGGGCAGCAGCCGCGCGTAGTCCTCGGCGACGGCGTCGTACGCCGCACGGGTCTCGGCGAGCCACCGCGGTTCGGTCACCCCGCGACCCTAGTAGCCGGCCGGACCACCTCCCGCCCCCGCTCCGTCGATCATGAAGTTGACGGGGGCGAGGTCGGCGTGTCGCGCCGTCAACCTCATGATCGACGGGGCGGGCCTCCGCCGGCTGCACCGCCGATGGGACGGCGTCGCCGGGGGAACTCCGCGCCCCCTGCGCGCTGCTGCCGGCCGATCTGCGGGAAGGGACACGACGACCGGCCCTCGGACCAGCGTGAACCGGTATGCGCCGACCGGGCATGAAGGGATGTGACGAACGAGATGCACCCGGTCGCGGCCCAGGAACGACGACCACCCGGGGCCGGGCCACCCGAGGCGGCAACGGACGGCGACCTGATCCACGGATCCGTCACCGAGCCGGAGCGGTTCGCGCCGTTGTTCGACCGGCACGCCGTCGCCGTGCACCGCTACCTCGCCCGGCGGATCGGCCCGCCCGCCGACGACCTCCTGGCCGAGACGTTCCTCGTCGCGTTCCGACGGCGGGCCGCGTACCGACCGGACGTGGGGGTACGGCCGTGGCTCTTCGGGATCGCGACCAATCTGCTGCGCCGGCACGTACGGGCCGAGGAGCGCCGGTACCGGGCACTGGCCCGGCTCGCCGCAGCGGAGACGCAGCCCGGGATCGAGGACGCGATCGACCGGCTGGACGCCCGCGCCCTGCGCCGCGATCTGGCCGCGGCACTCGCGTCGCTGCACCGGCGCGACCGGGACGTGCTGCTGCTCACCGCCTGGGCGGATCTGTCGTACGAGCAGATCGCCGCCGTGCTCGACATTCCGGTCGGCACGGTCCGTTCCCGCCTGCACCGGGCCCGCCGGCTCACCCGACTCGCGCTCACCTCGAAGGAGCCGACATGAACGAGATCGCCCTGTTGCGGACGCACGGACCGGACGCTCCGGAGGCGTCAGCGGAGACGCTGAACGACGCTCGCAACCGCCTCGTCGACGAGTTCCCGGCCGCATCGGCACGCCGGACCGTCAGACCGGTGCGGCGCCGGACCCTCCTGGTGGCGGCAGCCGCGACGACGGTGACGGTCGCGGTGGGCGTCGGTCTGGCGGCGCGTCCGGTCGACCGCCCGGCGGAGCCGGTCACGCTGGTGGCGGTGACCATGCCCGAGTTCCCGCTGACGTTGCGGTCCCGCCCAGCGGTGCTGGCACCACCGCGGTACAGCTACGAGCCGGACCGGTTCCTCGCCGTGTACCTGTCGGATGGCGGCGCCGACGATGTCTGGCTCTCCGTCCGGGACGAGCGCCCGGATCGCCACGCACTGCCGTCCCGGCGGGTGACCGTCGGCAGCCACCAGGCGGAACTGTACGAGGACGAGCACCCCGCCGCGCCCCGGCAGGTCACCGTGACGTGGGAACAGAAATCGGGTCGGTGGGTGTCGCTGACCGGCCACGGCCGGTTCGCGGCGGACGGCGCGTTGCTGCGGCTGGCCGGGGACGTCGTCGACGAGCCGCAGCCGATACCCCTGCGGGTCCGGGTCGCGCCCCGCGGGTGGCGGATCGCCTCGTTCAAGGACGACACCATCCTCACCCTGCGCGGCAAGTCCCCCGGCGACATGCTCGCCGTGCAGGTGGTGGCTGGCCGCGACCCGGACCTGCTGCACACGGTGATGGGGGCGGTGGAGGAACGCACGGTCACGGTCGGCGGGCGGGACGCACGGTTGGTCCGGGCCGACGAGATGTGGTTCCTGCAGACGGAGGTGCCGGGCGGGGCGGTGGTCAACCTGCAGGCGCCCCTACGGCTCACCGTGGAGCAGGTGATCGCGATCGCCGAGCAGGTGTCGGTGACGCCACGGGGTCGCTGACCGTCCCGTCGGCCCTTCGGCGACGGTGGCCGGACCAGCAGCCCGCCGGTCATGCCGCCGTCGCGCCGATCTCGCAGCCGCCCCCCGCTCCGTCGATCATGAAGTTGGCGGGGCGAGGTCGGCGTGCCGCGCCGTCAACCTCATGATCGACGGGGCGGAGCAGCGGAGGGCGGGGCTGGCGCCGCGCTGCTACGGTCGCCCGCGATCGTCCGAGGAGGACAACATGACGAGATCGGCCGCCTTACTGCTGGTCATCGGGGTGCTCCTGGCCTCCGCCGGCTGCACCGCCGACGAGACGGCGTCGCCGGGGGAACTCCGCGACCCCTGCGCGCTGCTCCCGGCCGACCTGCTGGCGCGGCTCGCGCCCGGCGCTCAGCCCACCGCCTCGGCGAACCTCGGTGACCGCAGCGGCTCCAAGGAGTGCGCGGTCGACCTGACCAGTGGCACCGCCATGCGCGGCGACCTGGTCGTCACCGTGGCCACGGATGCCGAGGGCAGGTACGACGCGACGTGGCGGCGGGACCGGTGCGACCGCATCGCCGCCGAACCGAGCGACGCCGGCCCGGGCGACACCTCCTGCACGGCGGTGCGCCCGTGGGACGGCGGGGAGACCCGGTTCGACGGCTGGGCCTGGCGAGGTGACCACTACGAGGTGCGCGTGGCGTACCAGGTGGTCAAGCCGGAGACGTTGCCGGCCGGCGCGGAGGCCGACCTGCGGGGCGTGCTCGCCTCGGCGGTCGACGCGCTGCCGGACTGAGCCGGGCCGGGCGGTCCGGCGGTCTTCACGGCCGCGCCGCGCCGAACCAGGTGAGCGCCTGGCCGTGGCCCCGGGTCCAGGCCAGGGGGCGACCGTCCAGGGCCAGGACGTTGTGGAACCCGTCGGCGGGCGGCTCGGGCAGCGTCGCGTGCGGCAGCACCGACAGGTCCTCGTTGGCGAGCCAGTGGCCGGGCAGGGTCCGGACCAGCGCGGTGAACGCCTCCCGCCGTGGCGGCGGCACCTGGTACAGCACCGAGCTGTGGAACACCACGAGCGTCGCCCCGGCCGGAGCTTGCGCCGCCAGCGCCGGCAGGTCGTCGACCAGGTCACCGCGCACCAGCAGCGGCGGGTCGGCCGCCGCGACCGCAGCCGCCGCGCGCAGCCGCGCCCGGCGGTGCCGGTGCTCCGGCCAGATCAACGCCTCCAGCCAGGCCACGTCCGCCGGGTCGGTGACGTCGAGCGGGTTCACGTCGAGCCCGGCCCGCCACACCACCTCCGGGCGCCGCACCGGCGGCTCGGTGCCGGTCAAGTCACAGTCGAGCACCGGCTCGCCGTCGCCGACCCGCCGGTCGCCGTAGCGGTACGCGTACCGGTCGGGGTAGAGGCACAGCCCGGCGGACGCACCCACCTCCAGCAACGCCAGCGGCTGCGGCAACGCGGCGAGCACCGGCAGCAGCACCGCGCAGCGCCCCGCCTCGTTCGTCTGGGTCGCCCGCGTCCGCATCTGCGCCGCGACGTCCGGCCAGTGCCCGATCACGTACGCGCGGAACGCCGCCGGGTCGTCCACCGGCCCGCCGCGCAGCCGCACCACCCCGAACAGCAGGTTCGGCTGACGCTTGGCCGGCGGCAGCGTGTCGAGCAGGGCGAGCAGCTCCCGGTCACCGGCCACCGCCCGCGACAACCGCTCGTACGCCGGGGACACGCCGCGCGTCTCACGCTCGGCGAAGACCCGATAGATGTCTGCCGTGCTCATCCCCCGAGCATTCCAGCTCGCGTACACGATGGTCTGTGACCGTGGGCACCTACAGCCGTTTCGGCCGACGGGGACGAAGCCCTCGGGAGATCTCCTCCAGGTGCCGCTGCTGGTGCTCACGCACCATGGCCTCCCAGACCTCCTGGTCGAAGTCAGGATCGAGCGGCACCCACCGGTGCGAGCCGTCGCAGTAATGAAACCGTTCGTCGCCCGGCCGAATGACATTCATCGCACCCACCCGAGGAAGCGCTGATGCAACACCCCGGCCGTCACCCAGGTCAGATCCTCCGCCGCCCACACCAGATAAGACCCCATGTACAAGCCCAACGACACCGGCGCTCCGGCGAACTCGGCCCGCAGCTCACGACGCCGCGTCGGGCAGGGCCACGGAGCGCCACACCCACCGCAGCTCCACACCGGAAGAACCGGCCCGTGGGCGGTCACCGGAGGCCGTCCAGGAAGCGCCGGGTGGCCGTCCGCGCTTGCCGGCGGGCCGCCCATTCGACCTGCTGACAGGGGTACGGGGACAGCCGCGCCCACCACGCCCGGCACCCTGCGCAGAAGCCGTCGACGCCGGGTACGTGTACCGACAGGATCTGCCGGACCTGCGGCTCCGTCACGTCTGCTCCTCTCCCGGCCAGTGGCCGCGACGGATCGGGATGCGATGGCGTACGCGGCACGGCAGTTCCGCGCCGCAGCGGCAGATCCGCCGCCACCGCCGCCAGGACCACACCGGACGGTGTCGCCGGGCGAGGGTCAGCGCGACCGCCACCACGTAGTCCTCGTACGACACACGAGTACGCATGCCGCCCTCCCAAACTTAGACTTCCATTTTGGAAGCCCAACTAGACTAAAGTTGGACTCCTGTTTTGGAACCCTGCCGAGCGTGTCGCGTCATCTCGATGCGGAGGGCGATAATCAGCCGATGGTCAACCCGACAATCCAGCGCAGGCGGCTCGGACTCGCACTCAAGCGGGCTCGGGAGCACGCCGGCAGGACGCAGGACGAGGCGGCAGCAGTCATCGATGCCGCAGCGAGCAAGATCAGCCGCATCGAGCTGGGTCAATCGGGCATCAAGCTGACCGACCTGCATCTCCTGCTCGACCTGTACGGCGTTACGGGCGAGGAAGCTGAGCCGTTACGCGAACTCGCTCGTGCCGGGCGCCAGCGAGGGCGGTGGAGCACATACCGCAACGCCGTACCCGATTGGTTCCGCCAGTACCTCGACCTAGAGGGCGACGCGTCGGAGATTCGCTGGTACCAACCGGAGGTCGTTCCCGGCATCCTCCAGACCGAGCCCTACATCCGCGCGATGAACGCCACCGCCCACCCGCGCCCCAACGACGAGGATCTGGACCGAACGGTTGCCATCAGACTTGAGCGGCAGGCGACCTTGCGTCAGGACGGCGGCCCGGAGCTGAGCTTCATCCTGAGCGAATCCGCGCTCCGGCGGAACATCGGTGACGTCGACACCATGAGCGACCAACTCCGCCACCTCGTGGAGGTGAGCAACCAGCCGAATGTCTCGCTCCAGGTCTTCCCCTTCGACGCGCAGACCTACGAAACGGCGTCCTTCAACTTCATCATTTTGCGCTTCGGCGACGACGCCGGCTCGGATGTGATCTACGTAGAGACGTTCACGGACGCGGATTACCTCGACCGACCGGACGCGGTGCGGGCCTACACTCGGCTGTGGGACCGGCTCCGTGCCGCCGCGCTCGGGCCGGTAGAGTCGCGCAAGCTCATCCGGCAACTGGCGGATGAGCTGGCACGCTGACGGAACTGGAGGTGGCCGTGACAAGCCCGGATCGCCTCGGCCTCAAGTGGCGCAAGTCGAGTCGCAGCGACAACAACGGCGGCGCGTGCGTAGAGGTTGCCGCCGTCAGCGAGAACATCCTGATCCGCGACAGCAAGGATGCGGCCGGTCCCGTTCTACGCTTCGGGCGTCAGGCATGGCAGGCGTTCCTCCGGACTCTGCCCTGAACCCGGACCTGCCGGTACACACACTTCACCGCTGGCCCTTAAGCCAGCCGCGAGGACGAATGAGGGCAAGCGGGGCGCACGCCTTCGCGTACGCCCCGGCCTTCTAGTCAGCGTGAGTCACGTGGCGGATTCGGATCGTTTCCGTAGCTGTCTCGCTCACGGATTTGACCGTTTCTGCCGTGAAGGTAGAACTCCGTCTGGTCCGCCCGGGCTACTGGCCGCCCAGCCCTCTCGGCTTCCGCCTGAGTCGGGTGCAGCGACGATGCCCGCTGATTTCCCTCCCGGACCACAGCCCACTCGCCGTCACGAGGGACGACATGAACAGGTTTGGCCTTATCAGCCATGACTTTCTCCACTCCTACTCGATTAACTTGCTTGACCGAGCCGGGAGGAGCGAAGATCTGTCTCTGCAAGGAAACAGGTCGGGTTCCGTCCCGGCTCACGAGCCCCGGGCGCGCCAACGCCCGGGGCTCGTTGCTTTCGTCAGCTGCAGCCGCTGGTGGAGCCGCAGCCCTCGCAGACGTAGCAGCTACCGGCGGGCCGCATCTTCGTACCGCAGGTGAAGCAGAGCGGCGCGTCGGCGGCCTTGCCGATCACGGCCTCCAGCAGTTCGGTGCTGGAACCCACCGACGGCGCGGGCTTGACGGCCGCGGCGTCGGCCATCTCCTGCGCCGGCTGCGCGATCGGGCCGGTCTTCGGCTCGGGCGCCTCGACCGGGGCGGAGGCGGCCATCGCGGTGAGGTCCGCACCGCTCGCCTCCGCCTCCGCCTCGGCCCGGAGCTGGGCGGCCCGCTCCTTGGCGGTGAAGATGCCCAGCTCGGCGCGGCGGTCGTACGGCAGGAAGTCCAGCGCCAGGCGACGGAAGATGTAGTCCATCACCGAGGCGGCCATCCGCACGTCCGGGTCGTCGGTCATGCCGGCCGGCTCGAAGCGCATGTTGGTGAACTTGCTGACGTACGTCTCCAGCGGGACGCCGTACTGGAGACCGATGGAGATGGCCACCGAGAAGGCGTCCATCACACCGGCCAGGGTCGAGCCCTGCTTCGACATCTTGAGGAAGACCTCGCCGAGGCCGTCGTCAGGGTAGGACGAGGCGGTGAGGTAGCCCTCCGCGCCGCCGACCGAGAAGGAGACCGTCTGCGACGGGCGCTTCTTCGGCAGCCGCTTGCGCACCGGGCGGTACTCGACGACCTTCTCCACGACCTTCTCGACCTCGGCGGCCGGGGCCTGCGTCTCGGCGGTGGCCTTGTTCGGCTTGGCGGCCGACAGCGGCTGGCCGACCTTGCAGTTGTCCCGGTAGATCGCCAGCGCCTTGAGGCCGAGCTTCCAGCCCTCGAAGTAGATCTTCTCGACGTCCTCGACGGTGGCCTGCTCCGGCATGTTCACCGTCTTGGAGATGGCGCCGGAGATGAACGGCTGGACGGCCGCCATCATCCGCACGTGACCCATCGGCGCGATCGAGCGCTCGCCCATGGCGCAGTCGAAGACCGGGTAGTGCTCCGGCTTCAGGCCCGGGGCGTCCACCACGTGGCCGTGGTCGGCGATGTGCTCGACGATCGCCTCGACCTGCTCCTCGGGGTAGCCGAGGCTGCGCAGGGCGCGCGGCACGGTCTGGTTGACGATCTGCATCGAGCCGCCGCCGACCAGCTTCTTGAACTTCACCAGTGCCAGGTCCGGCTCGACACCGGTGGTGTCGCAGTCCATCATCAGGCCGATGGTGCCGGTCGGGGCGAGCACGCTGGCCTGCGAGTTGCGCCAACCGAACTTGTCACCGAGCTTGTTGCCGAGCGTCCACTGCTTGGTGGCCTCGCGCTGCACGGCGGTGGCCACGGTGCCGGTCGCCTTGATCGCGTCGTTGGCGGCGGCGTGCTTGCGCATGACCCGCTTGTGCGGCTCGGCGTTGCGCGCGTAGCCGTCGTACGGGCCGACGATGCCGGCCAGCTCGGCGGAACGGCGGTAGGCGGTGCCGGTCATCAGCGAGGTGATCGCGGCGGACACCTCCCGGCCCTGCTCCGAGTCGTACGGCAGGCCGGAGGCCATCAGCAGCGCGCCCAGGTTGGCGTACCCGATGCCGAGCTGCCGGTAGGCGCGGGTGGTCTCACCGATCTTCTCGGTCGGGAAGTCGGCGAAGCAGATCGAGATGTCCATCGCGGTGATGACGAACTCGACCGACTTGACGAACTTCTCCACCTCGAAGCCGCCGTCGGCGCGGAGGAACTTCATCAGGTTCAGCGACGCCAGGTTGCACGAGGAGTTGTCCAGGTGCAGGTACTCCGAGCACGGGTTCGACGCGGTGATCCGCCCGGTCTCCGGGCAGGTGTGCCAGTCGTTGATGGTGTCGTCGTACTGCAGGCCCGGGTCGGCGCACTCCCACGCGGCCTGGGAGATGGTGCGGAACAGCTTCTTCGCGTCGATCGTCTCGATGGTCTGCCCGTCGAGCCGGCCGCGCAGGTCGAAGCCGCCGCCGTTCTCCACGGCGGTCATGAACTCGTCCGAGACGCGGACCGAGTTGTTGGCGTTCTGGTATTGCACGCTGACGATGTCGGCGCCGCCCAGGTCCATGTCGAACCCGGCGTCGCGCAGCGCGCGGATCTTGTCCTCCTCGCGCGCCTTGGTCGCCACGAACTCCTCGATGTCCGGGTGGTCCACGTCGAGGATGACCATCTTGGCCGCACGCCGGGTGGCGCCACCGGACTTGATGGTGCCGGCGGAGGCGTCCGCGCCGCGCATGAAGCTGACCGGGCCGGAGGCGGTGCCGCCGGAGGAGAGCAGCTCCTTCGAGGAACGGATGCGGGACAGGTTGACCCCCGCGCCCGAGCCGCCCTGGAAGATCCGGCCCTCCTCCTTGTACCAGTCGAGGATGGAGTCCATCGAGTCGTCGACCGACAGGATGAAGCAGGCGCTGACCTGCTGCGGCGACGGCGTGCCGACGTTGAACCAGACCGGCGAGTTGAAGCTGAACACCTGGTGCAGCAGCATCCAGGTCAGTTCGTGCGCGAACACCTCGGCGTCGGCCGGGGTGGCGAAGTAGCCGTACTCCTCACCGGCGGTGCGGTAGGTCTCGACCACCCGGTCGATCAGCTGCCGCAGCGACCACTCCCGCTCCGGGGTCCCCACCGCGCCCCGGAAGTACTTGGTGGTCACGATGTTCGCCGCGTTCACCGACCAGGACTCGGGGAACTCCACCCCGCGCTGCTCGAAGTTGATCGAGCCGTCCCGCCAGTTCGTCATGACGACGTCGCGGCGCTCCCAGGCGACCTCGTCGTAGGGATGCACCCCCTCGGTCGTCCAGACGCGCTCGATCTTCAGCCCCGCCCCGGCCTTGTTCCGTGACTTGCTGGTCGTCACGCCCTCGCCCCCCTCGTCGGCACGGTCACCCACCGCGCCTCGTGTACCTGTCAGAAACCCGAAAATGTCAGCTGATCGCGCCGGCGGCGTCCGCCGCACCGGCACCGGCGCCCTCCCGGGCGCGCGCGGCGGCCCGCAGCGTCTCGATCTCGCGCTCGAAGTCGGCGAGCGAGTCGAAGGACCGGTAGACGCTGGCGAACCGCATGTAGGCCACCTCGTCGAGGTCACGCAACGGGCCGAGGATGGCCAGGCCCACCTCGTGGCTGGGGATCTCGGCCGCCCCCTTGGCCCGTACGGTCTCCTCGACCTTCTGTGCCAGCAGCGCGATCGAGTCGTCGTCGACCGGCCGCCCCTGGCACGCCTTGCGCACCCCACCGATGATCTTCGTGCGGCTGAACGGCTCGGTCACCCCGCTGCGCTTGACCACCGCGAGCACCGCCTCCTCGACGGTGGTGAACCGCTTGCCGCACTCCGGGCACGACCGTCGCCGCCGGATGAGCTGGCCGTCGTCGGCCTCCCGCGAGTCGACCACCCGGGAGTCGGCGTGCCGGCAGTACGGACACCGCATTCGCCCGACCTCCTCCGTCGATCGCGGGCACACCTACCGGCTCCCGGGCACGCGTCGACACGGCGGAGTCATCGTCCGATGACCGTCGCCGAATGCGCGGTGCGGGAGTGCGTTCGGTAGTTGAACCCAACCTGTAGGCAACTTACGCCCGTGTGACTACTACATCTAGGGGTCGACCGTATGCCGAACCCCAAGCGAGGTCAAGTTGACGGGCGTGTCCGGCGAGTCGTCAGGATCACGCCCGGCGCGACGCCGCCGTGGAGCCCAACGGACAGCCTCCCGTGCTAGTCACGGGCGGCCGGGATAGAACACCCGTTCGAGCGGCGTACTCTTCTATCAGAACACCAGTTCGGAAATCCAGGAATTCGGCGCGACACGCCGACAGCAGGTCGTACAGATGTTTGAAAATGGCCGATCTCACCTATACGGTCAGACCACACGCACCACGAGCCGACGAGGCACCCCAGCGCCGACCAGGGAGGGACGGACGTGACCGAGGACCGGGCCAGCCGGCAGAAGAACCCGCAGCCGAACGACGGGGCGGGTCCTCCGGCGACCCGTCGCCCCCGTACCGCCCGCAGCCGCACCGCCCCCGCGGCGGTGCGTCCGGTCACCCCGGTGGTGAGCAGCTTCCCCGACCCGGCGACGGTCGACCTGACCGCGCGGCAGCGGCGGATCCTGGAGTTCATCCGCACCTGGGTCGAGCGCCACGGCTACCCGCCGAGCGTGCGCGAGATCGGCGAGGCGGTCGGGCTGGTGTCCCCGTCCAGCGTCGCCTACCAGCTCAAGGAGCTGGAGAAGAAGGGCTTCCTGCGCCGCGACCCGAACCGTCCGCGCGCCGTCGACGTCCGCGCGCCGGGCGAGGCGGACGACGAGGCGGCCCGCGCGCAGCGGCCCGCCCCGGCGTACGTGCCGATGCTGGGCCGCATCGCCGCCGGTGGGCCGATCCTGGCCGAGCAGGCGGTGGAGGACATCTTCCCCCTCCCCCGCGAGCTGGTCGGCGAGGGCGAGGTCTTCATGCTCCAGGTCAAGGGCGACTCGATGCTCGACGCGGCGATCTGCGACGGCGACTGGGTGGTCGTCCGGCAGCAGCCGAACGCCGAGGTCGGTGACATCGTGGCCGCCATGCTCGACGGCGAGGCGACGGTGAAGACCTACCGGCGGCGCGACGGGCACGTCTGGCTGATGCCGCAGAACCCGGCCTTCGACCCGATCCCCGGCGACGACGCCACCATCATGGGCCGTGTGGTGGCGGTGCTGCGCCGCATCTGAGCGACAGCGACGACGAAGGGGTGACCGGTGGCCGGTCACCCCTTCGTCGTGTCGTCTCAGTAGCGGTCGCCGCGGTACTCCCGGCCACCGCCGGACACCGGGCCGTACTGGCCCCGGCCGTCGTAGCCGTCGTCGCGGCGCCCGCCCCGCGGCTCCTGGCCGCGGCGCGGCGGCTCGGCCCGGCCGCCGTCCCCCCGCGGTCCGCCGCCGTTCGGCTGCCCACGGTGTCCGGCCCCGCCCGGGCCGCCGCCATAGCCGCCACCAGGGCCGCCGCGGCCCTGGCCGCCGCCACCCGGGCCGCCACGACCGGGGCCACCCTGGCCCGCACCGCCGCCCGGTCCACCCTGACCTCCGCCGCCGTAGACGCCGCCGCGCCCTCCGCCGCCGGCCGGGGCACCACCGCCGCCGTAGACGCCGCCGCCACCCGGCGGACGGGCTCCGCCCGGGGGACGGCCACCGCCCTGACCACGGCCACCCTCCTGCGGGCCGCCGCCGTACACGCCGCCGCCCGGCCGGCCACCACCGTAGACACCGCCGGACGCCGGGCGGTCGCCGTTGGCCGCGCCGCCGTACACGCCGCCCTGACCGCCGCCGTAGACACCGCCGCGCGGCGCGGCCGGCCGCTCGCCCGACGGGAAGCCGTTGTTCACCGGGAACTCGCCGCTGCGCTCGGGCTCGTCGGCCGGCGCCCGCGGCGCCGGCTTGCGCCGCGCCCGCAGGATGCCGAACATACCCGCGCCGACCAGGAGCGCGCCGAGCACCCCGACGGCCGCGATCAGGTACGTGATCTCGTCGAGCGAGAGCCCTTCGAGCCACGACTTCTGGGCGGCCGGTTTGGTGTCGGCCTTGCCGCCGTTCGGCAGCGCCTCGGCGCCGGTGGTCGACGGGGTGTAGGTGAGGATGTCGATCGGGTCCGACTCGTCGAGCGTGCCGCCGTCGGAGACGGTGACGAACAGCTTGCCGTCCGGCGTGTAGGAGATCGCCTCGCCGAACGGGTCGGCGAGCGGCGTGACCCGGGGCTTGCCGGTGATGAGCGCCTTGACGATGTCGCCGCCGGCCACGTCGAACTCGAACGCGTCGGCGTACGTGCGCAGCACGACCTTGCTGCCGTCGGGCGAGCGGGCCGCGCCGGTGACGAGCGCCCGCCCGGGCGAGCCGAGCTTGTTCTCGGTGCTGGTCTTCGGGAGCGTGACCTCGCCGACCTTCTTCATCGGGATCGCCTCGGTGTCGCCGCTCGTCTTCAGCTTCACCGTCGGGGTGTAGATCTCCGACTTGCCGGAGAGCTCCTTCGTGATCACCAGCGGCATGTTGTCGTCGCCGACGAGCAGGGCCTCCGCGTCGTGCGGCTCCTTGCCCGGGTAGCTGAGCCGGTGCAGCACCGGCTGTTTCGAGCCGCTCAGCGGCATCGTCCAGACCGCGACCCGCTCCCGGCGGGTCTTCTTCTCCACGTTGTCGCCGGTGTCGGCGATCCAGAGCGTCTTGCGGTCCGGGCTGAGAGCCAGGTCCTCGGTGTCGAGCGGCCCGTCACCGGAGTAACGGACCTCCCTGTCGACCTTGCACTTGGTGTCCAGATAGAAGACCCGCTTGCGGCTGGGGTCGTCCGAGCCGTCGTTGATCACGACGTACCCGTTGCTGGTGGCCACCAGGCCGGACAGCTCGCGGAGCCGGTCGTCCTCGACCGTGCACTTCTTCTTGGGAGCCGCGGCCAGCACGGGGGCCGCGGCGGGAGCCGCCGGGGCCGGCCCGGCCGGCGCCACGACCGCGCCGACCAGGCCGAGCGCGAGCGTGACCGAGGAGACAACGTGCCGCATGACGCTCAGTGTCGCACGGCACGGGTTTCCGGCGGGTGACGCCGGACGGCTCACCGCCCGGCGCCCACCCGCTCGTCGCTGGTCAGCCGGTCACCCGCCCGGTACGGCGCGAGCTCCGCGGCCAGCCCCTCGTTGACCCGCACGTGCACCAGCGTGCCCTCGGGCAGGTGCGCGGTGCTGAGCACCTCACCCTGCCGGTGCACCCGGGCGACCAGGTCACCCCGGTCGTACGGGAGCACCGCGCGCACCTCGACGGCCGGCCGGGGCAGCCGCCGCTCGACGGCCTCGCGCATCTCGTCGATCCCGCGCCCGCTGTGGGCGGAGACGAAGACCGCGTCCGGCCAGAGCCGCTTGAGCCGCAGCATCGTCTCCTCGTCGGTGGCGTCGGTCTTGTTCACCACCAGTAGTTCCGGCAGCCGGTCGGCGCCCACCTCGGCGAGCACCTCGCGTACCGCCCGGACCTGCTCCTCCGGATCCGGGTGCGTGCCGTCGACCACGTGCACGACCAGGTCGGCGTCGGCGACCTCCTCCAGCGTCGAGCGGAACGCCTCGACGATCTGGTGCGGCAGGTGCCGAACGAACCCGACCGTGTCGGACAGCGTGTAGAGCCGGCCGTCGGACGTGGTGGCCCGGCGGGTGGTCGGGTCCAGCGTGGCGAACAGCGCGTTCTCCACCAGCACACCCGCCCCGGTCAGGCGGTTGAGCAGGCTGGACTTGCCGGCGTTCGTGTAGCCGGCGATGGCCACCGCGGGAACCGCGTTACGGGTACGCCGGGCGCGCTTGGTCTGGCGTACCGTCGCCATGCTCTTGATCTCGCGGCGCAGCCGCGCGATGCGGTGGCGGATGCGCCGCCGGTCGGTCTCCAGCTTGGTCTCACCGGGACCACGCAGACCCACGCCGCCGCCGGCGCCACCGCCGCGGCCGCTACCACCGGTCTGCCGGGACAGCGTCTCGCCCCAGCCGCGCAGGCGCGGCAGCAGGTATTCGAGCTGGGCCAGCTCGACCTGCGCCTTGCCCTCCTTGCTCTTGGCGTGCTGGGCGAAGATGTCGAGGATCAGGGCGGTGCGGTCGACCACCTTGACCTTGGTGCGCTGCTCCAGGTTGCGCAGCTGCGACGGCGACAGCTCACCGTCGCAGATGATCGTGTCGGCACCGGTGGACAGCACTACCGCGCCCAGGTCGTCGACCTTGCCCCGGCCGATGTACGTGGCCGGGTCGGGCCGGTGACGACGCTGGATCAGCCCTTCGAGCACCTGCGAACCGGCCGTCTCGGCCAGCGCCGCCAGCTCGGTGAGGCTGTTGTCGGCGTCGGACTGGGTGCCCTCGGTCCAGACCCCCACGAGGACGACCCGCTCCAGCCGGAGCTGACGGTATTCGACCTCGCTGATGTCGGTGAGTTCGGTGGAGAGGCCGGGGACCCGCCGCAGCGCCTGCCGCTCCGACAGCTCGTACTCGCCGGTGGTGGCGTCGAACTCGTCGTCGGTGTAGGGATGGAAGGTCTCCTGCTCGCGCAAATGCGTCTCCTGTCCGTTTTGGGCAACGCCGAGAATTTTCGGCGCGTGACAGCAATCCTGACATGTGACAACGCCGGACGCACCTGTGTTATGCCCGTGACGCTACCGACGGGTAGCGGGGGCGGATGCCGGGCGACCTGGGCGGGCGAGTAGAAATGCCAGTCGAGCCGCTCAGCGCCGACGGAGGAGTTTCTCGTGGCCAACACCCGACTGCCGAGTGCCGGATTCTCCATCACCATCCGGATCGCGGTACCCGCCGACGCCTCCTCCATCGGCCGGCTCACCACCGCCGCCGGTGAGGCCGGGGCCATCGTCACCGCGCTGGACGTGGTCGACTCCGACCCCGCGCACGTGATCGTCGACCTCACCTGCGACACCGCCGACGCCGGCCACGCCGACCAGGTCGTCGACGCGCTCACCGCGCTCGACGGGGTGGACGTCCGCAAGGTCTCCGACCGCACCTTCCTGCTGCACCTCGGCGGCAAGATCGAGGTCACCCCGAAGGTCGCGCTGCGCACCCGCGACGAGCTGTCCCGCGCGTACACCCCGGGTGTGGCCCGGGTCTGCATGGCCATCGCGGAGAACCCGGCCGACGCCCGCCGGCTCACCATCAAGCGCAACACCGTCGCCGTGGTCAGCGACGGCACCGCGGTGCTCGGCCTGGGCAACCTCGGCCCGGCCGCGTCGCTGCCGGTGATGGAGGGCAAGGCGGCGCTGTTCAAGCGCTTCGGCGGGGTGGACGCCTGGCCGGTCGTGCTGGACACCCAGGACACCGACGAGATCGTGGCGATCGTCAAGGCGATCGCGCCCGCGTACGGGGGCATCAACCTGGAGGACATCGCCGCGCCGCGCTGCTTCGAGATCGAGGCCCGGCTGCGCGAGGCCCTGGACATCCCGGTCTTCCACGACGACCAGCACGGCACCGCGATCTGCGTGCTGGCCGCGCTGACGAACGCGTTGCGCGTCGTGGGCAAGCAGCTCGCGGACGTCCGGGTCGTGGTCTCCGGCGCCGGCGCGGCCGGCACCGCGATCATGAAGCTGCTGCTGCGCCAGGGCGTGGGCGACATCATCGCGTACGACCGCCAGGGCGCCCTGCACCGCGGACTGCCGGACCTCAACCCGGCCTGGCAGTGGCTGGCCGAGAACACCAACAAGGAGAACTACTCCGGCGACCTGGCCGGGGCGGTACGCGGCGCGGACGTGTTCATCGGCGTGAGCGCGCCGAACCTGCTCACCGGCGAGGACGTCGCCGCGATGGCGAAGGACTCGATCGTCTTCGCGCTCGCCAACCCCGACCCGGAGGTGGACCCGCGGGAGGCGCGCAAGTACGCCGCGGTGGTCGCCACCGGCCGCTCGGACCAGCCGAACCAGATCAACAACGTGCTCGCCTTCCCCGGCGTGTTCCGCGGCATGCTCGACGCGCACGCCGAGGAGTTCACCGAGGAGATGGCGCTCGCCGCTGCGCGGGCCATCGCGGACGTGGTCGGCGAAGACAAGATCAACCCGACGGTGATCGTGCCGAGCGTCTTCGACTCCCGGGTCGCCCCGGCCGTGGCCGCCGCGGTACGGGCCGCCGCGCAGAACCCGGCCGCGACGCCGGCCCCGGCGGCCGACCCGGGCCCGGCCGACCTCCCCGAGATCGCCGCCAACGCCAGCGCGACCCCCTGACGCACCGCAGCTTGATCGACTCCACTTCCCCGAAGTGGCGGCATCATCACCCTTGATCAACACCAGTTCCCCGAAGTGGCGGCATCAGAGGCTCCGCGATATGACCACTTCGCCGAGCTGGTGTTGATCACGCTGGGCGGCCGTGCGCCGGCGGAAGCGGGGGCCACGGCTGCCAGGGTCGCCGACACCACTCACCATGCGCGTGTTGACCAAGGAGTTCGCGTCACCGAAGCACTGGGAATCCGCCACAAACTCCTTGATCACGGGGGCGGGAGGGCGGGCGGCACCGGGCGGGGCCGGGCCGGGGCGGGGCGGGCCGGGGCAGGGCGCGGGCTACGGGTGCAGGGCGGCGGGGGTCAGGGTGCCTGTCGCCACCAGGACGGCGGGGCCGGAGAGCCAGCACGCATCGGCTGTCACGGTGACCGTCAGACGCCCGCCTGGCACGTCGACTGTCATCGTGCCGGTGTCCAGGCCGGCGTCGCGCAACGCCACCGCCGCCACCGCGCACGCGCCGGTCCCGCAGGAGAGCGTCTCGGCGGAGCCGCGCTCGTAGACCCGCATCAGCACGTGCCCGTCGGTGCCGTCGACCGGCTCGCCCGGCGTGGTGAACTCGACGTTCACCCCGGACGGGAACGCCGAGGCGTCGACCTCGGGCGCGCGGGTCAGGTCCAGGCCGGTGAGGTCCAGCGCGGCGGGCAGCGCGCAGACCAGGTGCGGGTTGCCGACGTCCACGGCGGTGCCGGCCAGCGTCAGCCCGCCGAGCGTGGCGATGGCCGTGTCGTACAGCCGGGGGCGGCGCATCTCGACCGCCGCGTCCGCGCCCTCGACACGGGCCCGCACCAGGCCGGCGCGGGTCGCGATCGGCAGCGTCCCGCCCGACGGGGCGGCCAGCGAACGGTCCAGCAGGTAGCGGACGAACACGCGGGCCCCGTTGCCGCACATCTCGGCGAACGAGCCGTCGGAGTTCCAGTAGTCCATGAACCACTCGGCCTCGCCCGCCAGCGCGACGCCCTCGGGGTGCTTGGCGGCCCGTACGACGCGCAGCACGCCGTCGCCGCCGAGGCCGCGCCGCCTGTCGCAGAGCGCGGCGACCAGGCCGGGTGTCAGGTCGAGGGTGCCGTCCGGGTCGGGCAGGATGACGAAGTCGTTGCCGGTGCCGTGACCCTTGGTGAACTCCACGCCCCCATCATCGCCGATGCTCGGCGACCACCCGCAGGGCAGTGTCGAGAAACGCGGGCGAAGCCGAGTCCAGCCAGTGGATGCGCGGGTCACGCCGGAACCAGGAGCGCTGCCGCCGCACGAACCGGCGGGTGGCGCGGATCGTCTCCTCGTGCGCTTCGGCCTCGGTCAGCTCGCCGGCCAGGAACCGCAGCACCTGCTGGTAGCCGAGCGCCCGGCTGGCCGTCCGCCCCTCGGGCAGCCCTTCGCCGACCAGCGCCCGCACCTCGTCGACCAGTCCGTCGGCCCACATCCGGTCCACCCGCAGCGCGATCCGCTCGTCCAGGAGCGGGGTGTCCAGGTCGACGCCGAGCTGCACGGACGGGTAGTACGGCGTGGGTGACGGCAGCGACGCGGTGAACGGCGCGCCGGTCAGCTCGATCACCTCCAGCGCCCGCACGATCCGCCGCCCGTTGGTGGGCAGGATGCTCGCCGCCGCGCCCGGGTCGGCCTCGGTCAGCCGCGCGTGCAGCGGCAGAGGGCCGACCGCCGCGAGTTCCGCCTCCAGCCGCTCCCGCAGCGCCGGGTCGGTGCCGGGGAACTCGAACCGTTCCAGCACCGCCCGCACGTACAGCCCGGAGCCGCCGACCAGCAGCGGCACCCGGCCCCGGGCCAGGATGTCGTCGACCGCCGCGCGGGCCAGCGTCTGGTATTCCGCGACGCTGGCCGGCTCGGTGACCGGCCAGATGTCCAGCAGGTGGTGCGGCACGCCCTCACGCTCGGCCGGCGTCAGCTTCGCGGTGCCGATGTCCATGCCCCGGTAGAGCTGCATCGAGTCGGCGTTGACCACCTCGCCGTCGAGCGCGTGCGCCAGCGCGATGCTCAGCGCCGACTTCCCGGCCGCGGTCGGCCCGACCACCGCCACGACTGTCACGACCGCTCCCAGTTCGCCACGAAGTAGGCAACGCCGTAGGGGGCGCGGTGGTAGCTCAGCTCGCCGCGCCAGTCGCCGCCCGCCGCGCCGACCGCGCCGGCCAGCACCTGCCACGGCGCCCGCCCGGCGACCCGCAGCTCGGCGGACAGCACCGGGTCCAGGCCGCGCAGGGCGTCGGCGTCCGCGCCCGCCAGCGCCGCGGCGACCCCCTCGTCGTACGCCTCGGCGCGCGGGTCGTCGTACCCCGGCGCCTTGACGCCCCGGCAGGCGGACCCGTCGCCGAGCACGAGCAGCGCGACCCGCGGGTCGTCGTCGAGGATCAGGCTCGCACCGAACGCCGCGCACTCGGCCGGTGTGGCGTCGTGCGCCACGGAGCGGGCCAGCCGGGGCAGCTCGGTGCCGGACCGGTTCAGCAGCCAGGCGCCGATCGTCAGGCTC
The DNA here is from genome assembly GCF_007827625.1 of Micromonospora sp. CNZ297. Taxonomy (NCBI): domain Bacteria; kingdom Bacillati; phylum Actinomycetota; class Actinomycetes; order Micromonosporales; family Micromonosporaceae; genus Micromonospora; species Micromonospora sp. CNZ297. Next base: position 58,231 of record NZ_VISU01000004.1, read on the forward strand.
AGCGGCAGGACCTCGCCACCGGAGCAGGAGGTCTTCCACAGCCGCACCGGCCGGTCGAGCCCGAAGCGCCGCAGCGAGCCCCAGTCGGCGGCGTTGAACCGGACCGTCTCCGGTCCGCCGCCGACGAGCAGGATCGCCTCCGGCTCGGCGGCGAGCAGCCGGGCGACGGCGGCGTCGGTGGCGGCGCGCAGGTCGTCCAGCTCGGGCGCGGCGGCGCCGGCCAGCTCGGGCACGATCAACGGCGGGTGGGGGCAGACGGCGGCGGCGACCAGGGGCACGCCCCCAAACCTATCGGGGTCCCCCGGTGCGTCCCCGCGCCGATCCGGTCATCGGGGGCGTACAACACCGTATGGTCACGGTCGGCGACAGGCGCTCGACACGGACGGGGGCGGACCTGTGACAATGCCGGGAGAAAGTTTGCTGCGCCGTGGCGGCGAACGAGGGGGCTGTCCCCTCGACGCCGGGAGAACGAGGATGGGCACATGAGCGACTGGACTGCCTTCGGACGGGTCGACGAGGACGGCACCGTCTACGTCAAGACCGCCGAGGGCGAGCGGGTGGTCGGATCCTGGCAGGCAGGGGCACCGGAGGAAGGGCTCGCCCATTTCGCCCGGCGCTACGCCGATCTGGTGACCGAGGTCGACCTGACCGAGGCGCGGCTCAACTCGGGCGCGGCTGATGCCGGCCACTCCCTGACCACGATCCGCCGGATCCATGGGTCGCTGGCCGAGGCGCACGTGGTCGGTGACATCGACGCCCTGGCCGCCCGCCTGGACAAGCTGGCCACCGTCGCCGAGGAGAAGGCCGGCGAGGCCAAGGCGGCCCGCGAGGCCGCCCGGGGCGAGGCGCTGGCGCGCAAGACCGCCCTGGTCGAGGAGGCCGAGAAGCTGGCCGCCGAGTCGACCGGCTGGAAGACCGCCGGTGACCGGCTCAAGGAGATCCTCGACGAGTGGAAGACCATCCGCGGCGTCGACAAGAAGACCGACGGTGAGCTGTGGAAGCGGTTCGCCGCCGCGCGGGACGGCTTCACCCGCCGCCGGGGCGCCCACTTCGCCTCCCTCGACCAGCAGCGCAAGCAGGCGCAGACGGTCAAGGAGGAGCTGGTCGCCGAGGCGGAGAAGCTCAAGGAGTCCACCGACTGGGGCGTCACCGCCGGTCAGCTCAAGGACCTGATGGCCCAGTGGAAGGCCGCGCCGCGCGCCGCCAAGGAGGCCGAGCAGAAGCTCTGGGAACGGTTCCGCGCCGCGCAGGACGAGTTCTTCACCCGCCGCAGCGAGGTCTTCTCGGCGCGCGACAACGAGCAGCGCGCCAACCTGGAGCGCAAGCAGGCGCTGCTGGCCGAGGCGGAGGCGCTGGATGTCGACGGCGATCCGAAGGGCGCCCAGGCGAAGCTGCGGGAGATCCAGGCGCAGTGGCACGAGGCCGGCCGGGTGCCCCGCGAGGCCGCCGCCGGGCTGGAGCGCCGGCTGCGGGCCGTGGACGACAAGGTCCGCGAGGTGATGGACTCGGCGTGGCGGCGCACCTCCAAGGAGGACAACCCGCTGCTGGCGCAGATGCGCGCCCAGGTCGCCGAGGCCGAGGACCGGCTGGCCCGGGCCCAGGCCGCCGGTGACGCCCGCCGGATCAAGGAGGCCGAGCAGGCGCTCGCCTCGAAGCGGCAGTTCCTCCAGCTCGCCGAGCAGGCCGGCTGACGGAAGCACCCCGGCCGGGCAGGCCGGCGGACAGACACATCGGGTGAGCCCCCGGCCGGGTCGGCCGGGGGCTCACCTGCGTCCGGGCCGGGTTGACGCATCGAGGTGGGCTGATCAGAATGAGCGGCGGAGCCAGGTTCAGGCACCGGCACGAGGGCACCGACGGCTGATCTCGCCGTCGACGATCGCCGGTGTGACATCTCGCGGGTGGCCGTCCACACGACACGGCCCGGCGCGCGCTGCGCGCGTACTCGATGACGAGCGGGACGTGCCTCCTGGTCCTGCCGCCCGCGGCGCCCGTGCGGCGCGGGCATCCGAAGTGGAGCTTCCATGCACCGACGCACCGCCCTCGGCGGCGCCCTGACGGCGCTCGCCACCGCAGCGGCCGGCGTTCTCGTCGCCGCCGCCGTCTCCACCGCACCGGCCGCCGCGGCGGCCGGTGGCACCGGTACCGGTTACCTGCACACCAGCGGCAACAAGATCGTCGACAGTACGGGCGCGACCGTCCGGCTGACCGGCATCAACTGGTTCGGGATGGAGACCGACAACAAGACGTTCCACGGCCTGTGGTCGAGCAACCCGTGGCGCTCGCAGCTCGACACCATGGCCCGGCTGGGCTACAACACGCTGCGCATCCCGTACTCGAACGACGCGCTCAAGTCCGGCGCGACCGCGACCGGCATCAACGACTTCGTCAACCCGGACCTGATCGGGCTGTCGCCGTTGCAGATCCTCGACAAGGTCATCGACTACGCGGGCAGCAAGGGGATGCGGGTCATCCTGGACCGGCACCGGCCCACGTCGGCCGGGCAGTCGCCGCTCTGGTACACCTCGACCGTCTCCGAGGCGACCTGGATCAACGACTGGAAGATGCTGGCCCAGCGGTACGCCGGCAACACCACTGTGATCGGCGCGGACCTGCACAACGAGCCGCACGCCGAGGGCACCAACCCGGCCGCCACCGGCGCCTGCTGGGGCTGCGGCGACACCGCCCGGGACTGGCGGCTGGCCGCCGAGCGGGCCGGCAACGCGATCCTCGGCGTGCAGCCGAACTGGCTGATCTTCGTGGAGGGGGTGAGCTGCCCGAGCGGCGGCCTGTCGAACGTCTGGGACAACGACCCCAGCAACGACGAGGACTGCGGCTGGTGGGGCGGCAACCTGTCCAAGGCCGGGCAGTTCCCGGTCCGGCTGAACGTGGCGAACCGGCTGGTCTACTCGCCGCACGAGTACGCCACGTCGGTCTACCGGCAGGCCTGGTTCGACGACCCGTCGTACCCGGCGAACATGCCGGCCATCTGGGACAAGTACTGGGGCTACCTCTACAAGCAGAACATCGCGCCGATCATGATGGGCGAGTTCGGCACCACGCTCCAGGACCCGAAGGACAAGATCTGGCTGCAGAACCTGATGGCGTACACCGGCACCGGCGTGAACGGCATGTCGTTCACGTACTGGTCGTGGAACCCGAACTCGGGTGACACCGGCGGCATCGCCAACGACGACTGGACCACGATCAACCAGCCGAAGCAGGACATCCTGACGCCGTACCTGATCCCGCCGACCGGCGGTGGCGGCACCACCAGCCCGTCCCCCACCGGCACGCCGAACACGTCGCCGGCGCCGACCACCCCGCCGCCTCCGGTGACCGGTGGCTGCACCGCCACCTACAAGCAGATCAACTCCTGGGCGGGCGGCTTCCAGGGCGAGCTGACCGTCAAGAACACCGGCACCGCCGCGGTGAACCCGTGGTCGGCCACCTGGACCTGGCCGTCCGGGGTGACGCTCGCCAGCGGCTGGAACGCCACTGTCACGCAGTCCGGCACCACGGTGACGGCGGCCGCGCCGGCCTGGGCGTCGTCGCTGGCGCCGGGCGCGTCGGTCACCGTCGGCTTCACCGCCAACGGCACCGCCGCGACGCCGGGCAGCGTGAAGCTCAACGGCACCGCCTGCTGATGTAAGGAAGGGCCCCTTCTTAACGCCTCCGGTAGAGGAAGGGCCCCCTTTTAACACCGAGTGTTAAAAGGGGGCCCTTCCTTACATGCGGTCAGGGGGCGGCGCAGCCGCCTACCGGGGCGGGTGGGGCGGCCGGGGCGCCGATCGTCGGCAGGCCGAGCAGCACCCCGGGGGTACGCGGAACCTGTCCCGCCTCGGCCGCGTCCCCGGCCCGGGTACGCCGGTGCGCCAGCGGCGCGCCGTCGGCGTTGAGGTGGTGCGGGGCGGCGTACGTGACAGTGGTGTGCACGATGTCGCCGGGACGGATCCGCCCGGCCAGGTCACCGGTGGCGAAGTGCACCAGCCGGCCGTCGCGGGCCCGGCCGGACATCCGGCCGGTGCGCTCGTCCTTGCGGCCCTCGCCGACGGCCACGAGCACCTCGACCGTCTCGCCGACGAGCTTCTTGTTCTCCGCCCAGGTGATCTCCTCGACGCAGGCGATCAGCCGCTCGTAGCGTTCCTGCACGACCCGCTTGGGCAGCTGCCCGTCCATCGTGGCGGCCGGGGTGCCGGGGCGCTTGGAGTACTGGAACGTGAACGCCGAGGAGAACCGCGCCTCCCGCACCACGTCGAGCGTGCGGGCGAAGTCGGCCTCGGTCTCGCCGGGGAAGCCGACGATGATGTCGGTGGTGATCGCCGCGTCCGGCATCGCCGCCCGGACCTTCTCGATGATCCCCAGGTAACGCTCCGACCGGTACGAGCGGCGCATCGCCCGCAGCACGTCGTCCGAGCCGGACTGCAACGGCATGTGCAGCGAGTGGCAGACGTTAGGCGTCTCGGCCATCGCGGCGATCACGTCGTCGGTGAAGTCCTTCGGGTGCGGGCTGGTGAACCGCACCCGCTCCAGCCCGTCGATGTCGCCGCAGGCGCGCAGCAGCTTGCCGAACGCGTACCGGTCGCCGAACTCGACGCCGTACGAGTTGACGTTCTGCCCGAGCAGCGTCACCTCCAGCACACCGGAGTCGGCCAGCGCGCGGACCTCGGAGAGGATGTCGCCGGGGCGGCGGTCCTTCTCCTTGCCGCGCAGGGAGGGCACGATGCAGAACGTGCACGTGTTGTTGCAGCCGACGGAGATCGAGACCCACCCGGCGTACGTCGACTCGCGCCGGGTCGGCAGCGTGGAGGGGAAGACCTCCAGCGACTCCAGGATCTCGACCTCGGCCGCGGCGTTGTGCCGCGCCCGGTCCAGCAGCGCCGGCAGCGAGCCGATGTTGTGCGTGCCGAAGACGACGTCTACCCAGGGCGCCTTGCGGACGATGTCGCCGCGGTCCTTCTGGGCCAGGCAGCCGCCGACGGCGATCTGCATCCCGGGGTGCTTCGCCTTCACGGGGCGCAGATGACCCAGGTTGCCGTAGAGCCGGTTGTCGGCGTTCTCCCGGACCGCGCAGGTGTTGAACACCACCACGTCGGGCTGCTCGTCGGCCTCCGCGGCGCGCACGTACCCGGCGTCCTCGAGGAGGCCGGAGATGCGCTCGGAGTCGTGCACGTTCATCTGGCAGCCGTACGTACGCACCTGATAGGTGCGCGGGCTGCCCGCGGCTGCGGTAGTCATGACCCGGACAGCGTATCCGGGTGGAGCCGATCGGATCGAACGAGGAGGAGTCGTGTGCCGGAGCATCAAGACCCTGCGTGAGCCGTACGTCCCGGTGGTGACCGAGGAGGACATCCGCGCCGCCGCGTTGCAGTACGTCCGGAAGATCTCCGGATTCCGTACCCCTGCGGCGCACAACGCGGCCGCGTTCGACGCCGCGGTGGACGCCGTGGCCGCCGTCACGGCGACGCTGCTCGACCAGCTCGTGGTGCGGGGGCAGCAGCCGGCGGCCCGGGGCTGAGCCCGGGGCCGCCACCGCTCGCCGCCGGAGGGGACACGGCGGCGAGCACCTGTCACGGGTGCCGGCCGGCGTCCGCGATCAAGCGGCGGCGAGCGCCGGGGCGACCGTGTCGGGGGCCCAGCGGGAGCGGTGGCACTGCGACCAGCCCCGGCAGCGCGCGTCGGCGACGGTGCAGAGCCGGTGGTGGCTGAGCACCTCGCCGTCGTCGGTGTCGGCCACGTCGAAGTGCACCGGCCGGATGGTGCCGTCCGGCGCGACCAGCAGGTGCCGGCCGGCGTCGAGCGTGTCGTCGCGCATCAGGCAGTTGCGGCCCAGCAGCCGGGCCAGCGCCGCGATCGCGGGCAGCTCGGACAGGCTCTCGGGCACCCCGTAACAGTCGACCACGGTGCCGTACAGCCCGGGCGCCTCCCACACGTCGCAGACCACCGCGTACGCGGGGAGCCGCATCGGGTCGGCGACGGCCATGGGCATCACCACCCGGCCGAGCGCCTCGGCCAGTGCCGGGTAGACCTCCACCGGCTCGCCGCCGTCGATTCTCCAGTTCCACAGCTCGGTCATGCCGCCTCCTCGCTGCGCTCGTTCCACCGGCCTCCGGATCGGGCCTTAATGTCGATGGTGGGGTGCATTTGACCTCAGCCGGGCGCAAGTTACCGGTCTGTGACCATTCCGGGCAAAATTCCCTCGGGCGACGTTGCCCGGAGTAGCTGGAAGATGACAGTTTATCGGGTACGGTGCCGCGGCGACGGCCCAGCCGCGCCGTGGATCCGGCGGCTCAGCGCACCCGGATCAGGTGCTCCGACGCGGGCAGCAACTCGCCGATCACAGTGCCGCCCGGCACCTCACCGGCGACCAGCAGGCCACCGGAGGTCTGCGCGTCGGCCAGCAGCAGCTGCTCCCCCTCGTCCGCGCCGCCGAAGTCGGTCCACGGGGTGACCCATTCCAGGTTGCGCCGGGTGCCGCCGCTGACGTACCCGTCGCGCAGCGCCTCCCGCGCGCCCGTCAGATACGGCACCGCCGCCGCGTCGATCGCCACCGTCAGGCGGCTCGCGCGGGCCAGCTTCGAGGCGTGCCCGAGCAGGCCGAAGCCGGTCACGTCGGTGCCGCAGCGGATGCCCGCGGCGATCGCCGCGCGGGCGGCGTCCCGGTTGAGCCGGGCCATCGACTCGACCGCCTCCGGGAAGCGCTGCCCGGTCTGCTTGTGCCGGGTGTTGAGCACGCCCACGCCGAGCGGCTTGGTCAGCGACAGCGGCAGCCCGGCCCGCCCGGCGTCGAGCGTGATCAGCTCCTCCGGCCGGACCACGCCGGTGACCGCCAGGCCGTACTTCGGGCCGTCGTCGTCCACGCTGTGCCCGCCGGCCAGGTGGCAGTTCGCCTCCCGGGCCACGTCCAGACCGCCGCGCAGCACCTCGCGGGCCATCTCCGGCGGCAGCACGCCGCGCGGCCAGCAGAGCAGGTTGAGCGCGACGAGCGGGGTGCCGCCCATCGCGTACACGTCGGAGAGCGCGTTGGCGGCGGCGATCCGCCCCCAGTCGTAGGCGTCGTCGACCACCGGGGTGAAGAAGTCGGCGGTGCTGACCAGGCCCGTACGCTCGTCCAGCCGGACCACCGCGGCGTCGTCGCCGTTCTCCAGGCCGACCAGCAGGTCGGCCGAGCCGCCGGTGGCGCCGAGACCGGCGACCATCGCCTCCAGCTCGCCGGGTGGGATCTTGCAGGCGCAACCGCCACCACGTGCGTAGTCGGTCAGCCGGATCGCGTCGGTCACCGCCTTATGATCTCCGGCCTGCCCCGGCGGCGCCACCCGGCCCCACCGGCGGGTGACGAAATTCGGACGGGCCGGTACGCCGGTGACCGGTGTTACCGCTCCGTGACCATCTGAGTTGCGATCTGCCACATCACCCCGCCTACAGTTGCCCAACCGGGGGTCGACCGACCCCCGAATTCCGCCATGGACGACAGGGACGGTGGACGACGTGACGACGGGCGACCCGCTGATCGTGCTCGACGGGGTGAACAAGTGGTTCGGGCCGCTGCACGTGCTCGACGACGTGTCCCTGTCCGTCGGCCGGGGCGAGGTGGTCGTGGTCATCGGCCCGTCCGGCTCCGGCAAGTCGACGCTCTGCCGCACCATCAACCGGCTGGAGCCGATCGACAACGGCACCATCACGTTCGACGGGCAGGCGCTGCCGGCCGAGGGCAAGCCCCTGGCCAAGCTGCGCAGCGAGGTCGGCATGGTGTTCCAGTCGTTCAACCTCTTCGCGCACAAGACCATCCTGGAGAACGTCACGCTGGGGCCGGTCAAGGTCCGCAAGGAGAAGCCGGCCGCGGCCCGTGAGCGGGGCCTGGCCCTGCTGGACCGCGTCGGCATCGCCAACCAGGCGGACAAGTACCCGGCGCAGCTCTCCGGCGGTCAGCAGCAACGGGCGGCGATCGCCCGCGCGCTGGCCATGCAGCCCAAGGCGATGCTGTTCGACGAGCCGACGAGCGCGCTGGACCCGGAGATGGTCGGCGAGGTGCTGGACGTGATGACGTCGCTGGCGAGCGAGGGCATGACCATGGTCGTGGTGACCCACGAGATGGGCTTCGCCCGGCACGCGGCCAACCGGGTCATCTTCATGGCCGACGGCAAGCTGGTCGAGGACGCGCCGCCGGCCGAGTTCTTCGCGAACCCGCGCAGCGAGCGGGCCAAGGACTTCCTCTCCAAGATCCTCACCCACTGAGCGTCCGTAGTGGAGTCGTCCCGTCGACTCCGTCGAAGAAGGAGATGAGTATGCGTTACAAGCGCGTGGCGGCGGTGGCCATGATGGCCTCGCTCGCCCTGTCCGCGGCCGCCTGCGGCAAGGAGGGGAACCCCGCTCCCAGCGGCGGCGGCAACGCCAGCGGTGGTGCGCAGGGCGACAACTGCAGCAGCTCGGGCGTCACCTTCACCCCCAAGACGGACGCCAACGTCGCCGGCAGCCCGGCCTTCGAGAAGATCAAGTCGGCCGGCAAGGTCGTCATCGGCGTCAAGTTCGACCAGCCGAACCTCGGCTACAAGGACGCCCAGGGCAAGCGCTGCGGCTTCGACATCGAGATCGCCCAGTACGTCGCCAGCACGCTCGGCGTCGACCCGGCGAAGATCGAGTACAAGGAGATCGCGTCCGCCAACCGGGAGACCGCGATCAAGGGCGGCGAGATCGACTACTACGTCGGCACCTACTCGATCACCGACAAGCGCAAGAACGACGTCTCCTTCGCCGGGCCGTACTTCGTCGCCGGCCAGGACCTGCTGGTCCGCAAGGACGAGTCGTCGATCACCGGCAAGGACACGCTCAAGGGCAAGAAGATCTGCTCGGCCACCGGCTCCACGCCGATCCAGAAGATCCGCGACGAGGGCCTGACCGAGGGCGAGAACATCGTCGAGTTCAAGACCTACTCCGAGTGCGTCTCGCAGCTGCTCGACAAGAAGGTCGACGCGGTCACCACCGACGACGCCATCCTCAAGGGCTACGCCGCGCAGAACCCGGACGAGCTCAAGGTCGTCGGCCAGCCGTTCAGCACCGAGAAGTACGGCATCGGCCTGCCCAAGGACGACAAGGCGCTGCGTGACTACGTGAACGACCAGATCGAGGCGGCGTTCACCGACGGCACCTGGAAGAAGATCTACGACGGCACGCTCGGCAAGTCCGGCTCGCCGGCCACCCCGCCGCAGCTCGAGCGGTACTGACGGTCCGCACCGACGTCGGACCGGGCGGGGAGGTCCTCCTCCCCGCCCGGTCCCGTCTGGAGAGAGTGAGAGCGAGGTATGGGCGAGTTCTTCCGCGTCCTGACGGACAACGCGAGCCTGTTCCGCGAGGGGTTCTACAACACCGTCAAGCTGTTCCTGATCGCCGGCGTCGGCAGTCTCGTCCTCGGCATGCTGCTCGGCGCGATGCGGGTGTCACCGGTCCCCGCGTTGCGGGCGTTCGGCGCCACCTACGTCAACCTGGTCCGCAACACTCCCCTGACGCTGGTGTTCGCGTTCCTCGTCTTCGCGGTGCCGAAGCTGGACGTCAACATCGACTACTTCAACAGCGCCTGCATCGCGCTGATCGCCTACACCTCGGCGTTCATCTGCGAGGTGGTCCGCTCCGGCGTGAACACGGTCGCCACCGGCCAGGCCGAGGCGGCCCGCGCGCTGGGCATGACGTTCGCCCAGGTGCTGACGCTGATCGTGCTGCCACAGGCGCTGCGGGCCATGGTCCCGCCCATGATGAGCGTGCTCATCGCCATGCTGAAGAACACCACGATCGCCGCCGGCTTCTCCGTGCTGGAAGCGGGCGCCATCCCGGCGTACATGTCGGAACGGGGTGAGCCGCAGTTCATCGTGCTCACCTGGATCGTGATCGGCTTCCTGATCCTGATCATCCCGCTGGTGGTGCTCCAGCGGATCCTCGAGCGCAAGTGGGCGGTGGCCCGGTGAGCAGCAGCAGCGTCCTCTACGACATCCCCGGCCCGAAGGCCCGCAGGCGCAACCGGATCCTCGGCATCGTCTCGATCGCGGCGATCGTCGCGCTGATCGCGTTCGTGGTCTACAAGTTCAACCAGACCGGCCAGTTCGAGGCCCGCAAGTGGGAGCAGTTCCAGTACGCGGCCGTGCAGCGGGAGCTGCTGAACGGCCTCTGGGCCACGCTGAAGGTCGCCGCCGTCGCCACCGTGCTGGCGCTGCTGTTCGGCGCGTTCTTCGCCAGTGCCCGGCTCAGCGACAAGGTGTTGTTCCGCGCTCCCGCCACGTTCGTGGTGGAGCTGTTCCGGGCCATCCCGCTGCTGATCCTGATCTTCTTCGGCTACTACGTGCCGCTCCAGTACGGCTGGCCGATCGACAAGTTCTGGGCGCTGGTCATCGGGTTGACGCTCTACAACGGCTCGGTGCTGGCGGAGATCTTCCGCGCCGGCATCAACGCCGTGCCGTACGGGCAGTCCGAGGGCGCGTACGCGATCGGCATGCGCAAGAACCAGGTGCTGCGGCTGATCCTGCTGCCGCAGGCGTTCCGGTCGATGCTCCCGGCGATCGTGAGCCAACTCGTCGTCCTGCTCAAGGACACCGCGCTCGGCTTCATCATCACGTACCCGGAGTTGCTCTTCGTGGGCAAGCAGATCGGCGGCCGGCTGGCGTTCGGCCTGCCGTACGTGCCGACGTACCTGATCGTCGCGGCCATCTACATCAGCATCTGCGGCCTGCTGTCGGTGCTGGCCTGGTGGCTGCAGAAGCGGCTGACCCGGCTGCCGCGCACCGCGGCCAAGCCGGTGGCGGCCACGCAGACCGACGGTGGCACCGGCGCCACGTCGCTGTGAGCTGACGTCGTCCGACGGACACGGAACGGGCGGGTGGGTTCTCCCCCACCCGCCCGTTCTCGGTCTTGCCGGTCTAGCGGGCGATCTCGGTGACCCGGGACTCGCGTACCACCGTCACCCGGATCTGACCCGGGTAGGTCAGCTCCTCCTCGATCTGCTTGGCCACGTCCCGGGCCAGCACCGCCGCGCCGATGTCGTCCACGTCGTCCGGCTTGACCATCACCCGGATCTCCCGGCCCGCCTGCATGGCGAAGACCTTCTCCACGCCCAGCTTGCCGGCCGCGATCTCCTCGATCCGCTCCAGCCGCTTGACGTACGCCTCCAGGCTCTCCCGCCGCGCGCCCGGCCGCCCGCCCGAGCAGGCGTCCGACGCCTGGGTCAGCACCGCCTCGATGGTCTGCGGCGGCACCTCGTTGTGGTGCGCCTCGATGGCGTGCACCACGTCCTCGCTCTCGCCGTACTTGCGGGCCACGTCCGCGCCGATGATCGCGTGGCTGCCCTCCACCTCGTGGGTGAGCGCCTTGCCGATGTCGTGCAGGAACGCGCACCGCTTGATCGTCGGCACGTCCAGCCGCAGCTCCGCGGCCATCACGCCGGCGATGTGCGCGGTCTCCACCAGGTGCTTGAGCACGTTCTGCCCGTACGACGTGCGGTAGCGCAACCGGCCCAGCAGCGTGACCAGCTCCGGGTGGATCTCGGTGATGCCGACCTCGACCAGCGCGTCCTCGGCGGCCCGGAGGCACAGCTCCTCCACCTCCTGCCGGGCCACGTCGTAGACCTCCTCGATCCGGTGCGGGTGGATCCGGCCGTCCAGGACCAGCTTCTCCAGCGTGACCCGGCCGACCTCCCGGCGTACCGGGTCGAAGCACGACAGCAGCACCGCCTCGGGCGTGTCGTCGATGATCAGGTTGACGCCGGTGACCGACTCGAAGGCGCGGATGTTGCGCCCCTCCCGGCCGATGATGCGCCCCTTCATCTCGTCGCCGGGCAGGTGCAGCACGCTGACCACGCTCTCCGCGGTCTGCTCGCTGGCGACCCGCTGGATGGCGTCCACCACGATGTTGCGGGCGCGCTGCTCGGCGCTGCCCCGGGCGTCCGCCTCGATCTCCCGGACCAGCAGCGCGGCCTCCCGCTTCGCCTGCCCCTCGATCGACTCGACCAGCTCGGCGCGGGCCGCGTCGGCGGTCAGGCCGGCCACCCGCTCCAGCTCCCGGCGGCGCTGCTCCTCCACCTCGGTCAGCGTCCGCTCGCGCTCGGCCAGGGCGGCCTCCCGGGCGGCGAGCGCCGCGGTGGCGGCGGTGAGCTGCCGCTCCCGTTCGGCCAGCCGCTCCACCTCCTCGGTGTGCAGCCGCTCCCGCTCGTCCATCCGGGCGGCCCGGCGTTCCACCTCGGCCGCCTGCTCCCGGGTGGTGGCGGCCAGCACCGCCACCTCCCGCTCGCCGCTGCGCCGGGCGGTGGCGCGTAACTGCTCGGCGTCCGCCTCGGCCTGCTTGTGCGCCCGCTCCAGCACCGTGTCCGCCTCGGCGCGGGCGTCGTCGAGCACCCGCCGCGCCTCGGCCCGGGCCGCCTTCGCCTCCGCCTTGGCGGCAGCCGCCTCGGCACGCGCCGCCGCGGCCGCGGACTTCGCCACGTCGATGGTGCTGTTCACCTCGTCGGCGGCCGTCCGCAACGCCGCGAGGGACTGTTCCTGCCGGTCCTTCTCCGCGATGAAGGCCGGGTCCTCCGGCGCGGGCGCCAGGCTGAGCCGCTTGAGGGTACGCACGCCGAACAGCACGGCGCCGACCACCACCACGACCAGCAGCAGCACGACCAGGAGGAGGACGACGTCGAAGGCGCTCATCGAGCCGCTCCGCACCGGTACGCGGGCACACTCGCCCGCCGCACTCCGGCGACCCGGCCGGCGTCGCCGGCCCGTCGGGGCTCGGTGGCCGGGCTGTCGCCCGCCGATGCGGGGTCGGGGCCGTGTGGCAGACCGCCGGTGAACCTGTGCCGCCCTGCCATGGCCGCCTCCCCCTGAAACGTCGGCGCCGCAGGACACGCGCGAAGGACACGCGCCTGCGGCTCTGGACGCCCGACCGGAGCGGCTGGCTGTGGGCAGCTTTCCGTCGGCGGTGTCCCTCATGGGGCACCGCTGGCGGCCGGTTGCAGTTGTCGGAGGCTCCGAAAGGTTCCGGAGCTTCCGTCAAGGGCCGGTGTAGCTGGCCAAAGTGATGCTGTTCTGTTACGAGATCTATGTTGTGCGCTTAGCCTGCGCTGGTCGGGCAAAGTGAGCCTGTATGGCGAGGCTAGGTCGCGAGGGGCCGTTCGGTCAAGGAGTCATGATCAAACCACCCGGACGGAGAGAAGTTACGACGTCACTCAGTGGTGATCAGATGCCGGACAGGCCAGGACAAACCCCGCCCGGTAGCGCCGCGACTCGGCCACTCCGACCTGCTCAGGCCCCTCTCGCACCCCCATGATCAGCTCCACCGTCACCGTCCCACCCCCGTGATCGAGGACTTGACGTCCACCCGCGACCGCCCAGACGACACAACCTCCTTGATCACCGTCCGGCCGCGCGGCCGCGCCGCCGGGGGTGGCAGGGCCGGCCGGTCCGGCCGGGCGCGCGCGATCATGAGGTTGGCCTGGACAAAGCGGACGGGAAGTGCCGCCAAGTTCATGATCAACCTGGCCGGGTGAGGGTCGCGCGAGGGCTGCGCCGAGCCTGCGCCGGGTGGGTCAGCGTGCGGCGGAGGTGAGGGCTGCGGTCACCAGGGTGGCGTTGTCGGGGGCGGGGGTGCCGTCGGGCAGCAGCAGCGTGTCCTCCAGGCCGATCCGGGTGTGCAGGCCACGCCGGACCGCCTCCGCGTACACCGGCCAGGTGGCCGGGCCTTCCCCGTGCAGCAGAACCGGCGGGTGCCCGCCGGGCAGCGCGGCGAGGATCGCCGCGGCGTCGGCGAGTGCCGTCTCGACCTGCTCGGCCATGCACTCGACGAGGACCCGCCCGGTGGGCGTAGACCAGCGGCGCCAGGCGTCGACCGCCGCCGGCGTCCACAGACCGGCCTCGACCATCACGCCGCGCTCGTGCAGGGCGGCGGCGACCTCGGCCGCTCCGGGTTCGTGGGCGTTGACCGAGGCGAAGTCGGGCAGCACCGTCCAGGCGCGGACGGCGGCGGCCCGCTCGGCCGGGTCGGGGACGATCCAGGCGCCGGTGCTCACGCCGACCGGCAGGCCGGGACGGGCGTCGCGGATGGCGGTGACCGCCGCCGCGATCACTGCCGGATCGAGCGACTCGGTGCCGCTGTCGTCGCGCGGGTGCACATGCACCGCCGCCACCCCGGCGGTCGCGCAGCGCACCGCGTCGGCGGCCAGTTCGGCCGGGGTGAGCGGCACGGCGGGGTGCTCGTCCAGCCGTCGGGTGCCGTTGAGACACGCCTTCAGCACGGGTGTGCGCCTCCCTCGGGACGGCGGCCGCGACACCGGCGGCCGGTCGGTCAGTCGAGCCGGCGGGAGTCGAGGTCGTGCTCGGCGTCGGCCATCGCGTCGGCGTCGATGTGCTCGGCGAACTCGGCCGCCTCGGCGCTCTGCGCGGCGAGCGCGTCCTTCACCGCCCGGATCGCCACCCCGGCCGGGTAGCCCTTGCGCGCCAGCATGCCGACCAGACGCCGGAACACTGCGTCCGGCTCGCCTCTGGCGCTGCGCAGCTTGCGGTCCACCAGGGCGCGGGCGGTCTCCGCCTCGGTCTCCTCGTCCAGCCCGTCCAGTGCCGCGCCGGCCACCTCGACGTCGACGCCGCGCTGGCGCAGCTCGTTGGCGAGTGCCCGGCGGGCCAGCCCGCGGCCGTTGTGCCGGCTGCTCACCCAGGCACGCGCGAAGGCGGCGTCGTCGACGATGCCGACCTCGTCGTACCGGTCGAGGACCTGCTCGGCGACCTCCTCGGAGATGCCGCGCCGGGCCAGCGCACCGGCCAGCTCGGCCCGGGTCCGCGGGCGGACCGCGAGCTGCCGCAGGCAGATCTCCCGGGCCAGCTCGGCCTCGTCGCGCGGCGGAGCCGGAGCCTCCCCTGCATCGGGCTCCGCCGCGCGATCACGGCGCCCCCGGCGAGGCCGGGGCGTACCTGTGGCGTCGCCCGTACGGGGTGGACCGGCATCCCAGCCCCGGCCCGTACGGGCGCGTCGTCCTGCCACGGGTCAGCGGATCAGAAGTCGACCGGCGGCAGTTCCGGGCCACCGGCGGCGTCGCCCGCACCACCGGTGCCGACGCCGAGCTTCTCCAGGATCTTCTTCTCGATCTCGGCCGCCACGTCCGGGTTCTCGCGGAGGAACTCGCGGGCCTTCTCCTTGCCCTGGCCGAGCTGGTCGCCGTCGTAGGTGTACCAGGCGCCGGACTTGCGGATGATCGCCTGCTCCACGCCGACGTCGATCAGCGAGCCCTCGCGGGAGATGCCCTTGCCGTACATGATGTCGAACTCGGCCTGCTTGAACGGCGCGGCGACCTTGTTCTTCACGACCTTGACCCGGGTGCGGTTACCGACCACGTCGGTGCCGTCCTTGAGGCTCTCGATGCGGCGCACGTCGAGCCGGACCGAGGCGTAGAACTTCAACGCCCGCCCACCGGTGGTGGTCTCCGGGCTGCCGAACATCACGCCGATCTTCTCGCGGAGCTGGTTGATGAAGATCGCGGTGGTGCCGGTGTTGTTGAGCACGCCGGTGATCTTCCGCAGCGCCTGGCTCATCAGCCGGGCCTGGAGACCGACGTGGCTGTCGCCCATCTCGCCCTCGATCTCGGCGCGCGGCACCAGGGCCGCCACCGAGTCGATCACGATGATGTCGATCGCGCCGGAGCGGACCAGCATGTCCGCGATCTCCAGCGCCTGCTCGCCGGTGTCCGGCTGGGAGACCAGCAGGGCGTCGGTGTCGACGCCGAGGGCTCGCGCGTACTCCGGGTCGAGCGCGTGCTCCGCGTCGATGAACGCGGCGATGCCGCCGGCGCGCTGGGCGTTGGCCACCGCGTGCAGCGCGACGGTGGTCTTACCGCTGGACTCCGGACCGTAGATCTCGACCACCCGGCCGCGGGGCAGACCGCCCACGCCGAGCGCCACGTCGAGCGCGATGGAGCCGGTCGGGATGACAGCCGTCTGCACGACGGGCCGCTCCCCCAGCCGCATCACCGAACCCTTGCCGAACTGCTTGTCGATCTGAGCGAGAGCAAGGTCGAGCGCCTTCTCCCGGTCAGGCCCTGCTGCCATCGTTGCCACCCCTGCCTTCGCCGGCGTCTTTCCTGAGCTTCGCGTCACGCGGGACACGCTAGGCGCTGGGTCCGACAGAAAACCAGCCGACGGGCCGTGAGCTGTGGACGAGCACCCCGCTGTGGACAATAGCCGAACAGGTGTACGACTGGGCAAGCGACACGCGGGATCGACGAAAAGGCTGCTCAGCGTAGTCGGGCGGGCACCCGGTCGGGATACGCGGCGACCACGGCGCGCCACACCACGTGCGTTTGCTCACCGGCCGCGAGCGCCTGCTCGATGGTCCGCCCGCCGAGCTGGGACAGCACCTGGTCCCTGGCGATGCTGGTCGCGTACCCGGGCCCGAACGCCTCCTCCAGCCGCGTCCAGAAGTCGGTCAGCCGCACGTGTTCAGTCCTCCTCGTCGAGTGGTTGCGTGCCGGTACGGCGCAGCGCCAGCGCCACCAGCGGCACCACAGCGATCGCCGCCAGCAGGGTGAGCGTCGGGTACCCCACGGCCCGCATGACGAACCCGCTCGCCGCTGCCGCGCCCGCCCCGGCCAGCCCCATGAGCAGGTCGGACAGGCCCTGAACGCCGGGCCGGTCGGCGGTGGGCACCGACTCCGACAGCAGCGTCGAGCCCGCCACCATCGTGCCCGACCAGCCCAGCCCGAGCAGCGTCAGCCCCACCGACAGCAGCGCCGTGTGGTGCCCGGCGGTGCCGGAGACCGCGCACGCGGCCAGCAACAGCGCCACCCCGCCGAGGATCACCGGCCGGCGGCCGACCCGGTCCGTGAGCCACCCCACCACCGGCGACAGCGCGTACATGCCGGCGATGTGCAGGCTCAGCACCAGGCCGACCACGGGCAGCACGTCCTCGTCGGAGTGCCACTCGCCGAGGTGCACCGGCGTCATCGACATGACAGCGACCATCACCAGGTGCCCCACCGCCACCGCGGCGATGCCGAGGCGTGCGGCCGGCCGCCCGCGTACCGTGCGCCATGCGGCGACCATGCCACCGCGGCGGGTGACAGCCGGCGCGGCGCCGGGTGCCGGCTCGGCCGCCGCCAGCCGGCGCGCGGTGAGCAGCGGGTCCGGCCGGAGCAGGACCAGGAGTACGACGGCGGTGAGCGTGAACGCGACGGCGCTGAAGGCGAACGGGCCGGCCAGCGCCGGCAGGCCCCAGCCCCGGGTGGTGTCGTCGGCGAGCGCGGCGAAGTTCGGCGCGGCCACCGCGCCGATGGTGGTGGCCCACACCACCAGCGAGAGCTGCCGTCCCCGGCGTTGTGGCTCGGCCAGGTCCACCGCCGTGTAGCGGGCCTGGAGGTTGGCCGCCGTGCCGCCGCCGAACAGCAGCATGCCGACGAAGAGCAGCGGTACCAGGCGCGTCACGGTGGCGACCACCACCAGCACGCCGCCGACCGCGCCGACCGCGTACGCGAGGACCAGCCCTGGCCGCCGACCCCGCGCGGTCATGAGCCGGGTGACCGGGATGGCGAGCAGCGCGGCGCCGACCACACCGGCGCTCTGCGCCAGCCCGGCCAGGGCAGTGCCGGCGACCCGGGCGGCGAGCAGCGCGCCGACCGAGATGCCGATGGTGACGCCGATGCCGCCGATGATCTGGGTGAGGAAGAGCAGCCGGACGGTACGCCGCTGGATGCCGGCGACGTCGGGCCGGGGCGGGGCCGGCGCGGTCAGGTCGGTGGACATGCGGCGCTCCTGGTGGGGACGGGTGCCCCATCCTCCCGCACCGGCCCGCCCGGCCGGCACCCGGTTTCGCTACAGGCCGAGGCCCCGGCCGATGATCTCCTTCATGATCTCGGTGGTGCCGCCGTAGATGGTCTGCACCCGGCTGTCCAGCCACGCCTTCGCCACCGGGTACTCCGCCATGAAGCCGTAGCCGCCGTGCAGCTGCACGCACCTGTCGGCGACCTTGGTCTGCAACTCGGTCGTCCACCACTTGGCCTTCGCCGCGTCGGTCACCGAGAGGCGGCCCGCGTTGAACTCGGTGACGCAGTGGTTGACGAACGTCCGCGCGATGGTGACCTCGGTGTCCAGCTCGGCCAGCAGGAACCGGTTGTGCTGGAACCGGCCGATCGGCCGGCCGAACGCCTCCCGGGAGCGGGCGTACTCGATCGTGAGCGCGAGCAGCTTCTCGCAGGCCGCCACGGCTGCGACGGCGATGCTCAGCCGTTCCCGGGGCAGGTTGGCCATCAGGTGGTAGAAGCCGTGGTTCTCGGTGCCGATCAGGTTCTCCGCCGGCACCCGGCAGTCGTCGAAGAACAGCTCGGCGGTGTCGTTGGCCTTCAGGCCCACCTTCGCCAGGCGGCGGCCCCGGCTGAAGCCCGGCGTGCCGCTCTCCACCACGACCAGGCTCACCCCGTGCGCGCCCTGGTCCGGCGCGGTCTTGGCCACCACGACCACGAGGTCGGCCATCTCACCGTTGGTGATGAACGTCTTCTGCCCGTTGAGGACCAGGCTGTCGCCGTCGCGGACCGCGCTGGTGCGGATGCCGGCCAGGTCGCTGCCCGCGCCCGGCTCGCTCATCGCGATGGCGGTGACCAGGTCGCCGGAGCAGAAGCCCGGCAACCACCGCTTGCGCTGGTCGCCGGTGGTCAGCTCGGTCAGGTACGGCGCGACCACGTCGTTGTGCAGCCCGAACCCCAGACCGGTGCACCCGGCGGCGACGATCTCCTCGTCGAGCACCGCGTTGAACCGGAAGTCGCGCTGCCCGCCGCCGCCGTACTCGGGGTCGACGTCCGGGCCGAGCAGCCCCGCCGCGCCGGCGGCACGCCAGACCTCCCGGTCGACGATCCCGTCGGCCTCCCAGCGCTCGTGGTGCGGCACCGCCTCCCGGGTGAGGAACCGGCGGCACAGGTCACGGAACTCGTCGTGGACGGGCTCGTAGAGATGCTGCTCCATGCCGGCCAGTCTGGCACCGCTCACCCGCGCCGGACAGGGGCGAACCGGACGGGGTGGCCCGCCGCCGCGCGGTGGACCAGGATGACCGGATGAGCACACTCACGGGGAAACAGGTGGCCGAGGCCGGGCTGGACGGGTGGACGTACCTGCTGGGGGCGTTGCAGACGCGCATCCGTACCCCCGATTTCGCGGCCGGACTGGCGCTGGTGGCCGCGGTCGGCGCGGAGGCCGAGCGGGTCGATCATCATCCGGATCTGGACCTGCGCTACACCCACGTGGACGTGCGGCTCTGGTCGCACGACGCGGGTGGGGTGACGCAGCGTGACCTGCGGCTGGCCCGGACGATCGCGGCGCTGGCCACGGACGCCGGGCTGACCCTGTCGCCGGCCGGGCTGGCCCGCCTGGAACTCGCGCTGGACACCCCCGAGCACGCCGCGGTGCTGCCGTTCTGGCGGGCGGTCCTGACCTGGCAGTCGCCGGACGGCCGCGGACCGGACGACGACGAGGTACGCGACCCGGACGGCGTGCTGCCGACCGTCTGGTTCCAGCGCTCCGGCCGGGACGAGCCGCGGCAGCGGTGGCACCCGGACGTGTGGGTCGACCCGGCCGAGGTGGACGCGCGTATAGCGGCGGCGCTGGCGGCCGGCGGGACGCTCGTCAGCGACGCGGAGGCACCGAGCTTCTGGGTGCTCGCCGACCCGGACGGCAACCGGGTCTGCCTCTGCACCTGGCAGCAGCGCTCCTGAGAAACCGGGGCAGCGGCGGGCGCGGCCCGGCGCTAGCGTGCCCGATGTGGACGCACGCGCGCTGATCGAGGAGTTCAACGCGGCCTGGCTGCGGGGCGACCTGGCCGCGGTGTCGGCCTGCCTGGCCGAGGACGTCACCTACTGCCCGAACGCCTGGGACGGGCCGGCCGGCACGGTACGGGGGCGGGCGGCGGTGGCCGACGTCTTCGCCGGGCAGCTCGGTCCGGGCGACGGTCCGGCGCTCGGCGCGGTCTGGGCCACCGACGACCGGGCGGTCTGCGAGTGGGCCTGGCCGCCGACCGAGGACGGCACCGTGCTTCGCGGGCTGGACGTCTACCGGGTCCGGGACGGGCGGATCGTCGCCAAGGACGTGTTCGGCAAGATCACTTCTTGAGCGCCTTCGCGGCCACCTTCAGGTCGGCGACCAGGCCCTCGTAGGCCACGTCCTGGTTGTCGGCGCGCAGCACCGCGGACGGGTGGATGGTGGCGAGCAGCCGGGCCGCCGGGGCGTCGGCCACAGTGCCCGTCCGGTCGACCGGCACCCGCTCGAAGTCCTCCGGGTGCTGGGCGGCGGCGGGCCAGGGCAGCAGCTCACCACGCTGCTTGGTCACCCGGA
This sequence comes from Micromonospora sp. CNZ297, assembly GCF_007827625.1. NCBI lineage: Bacteria > Bacillati > Actinomycetota > Actinomycetes > Micromonosporales > Micromonosporaceae > Micromonospora > Micromonospora sp. CNZ297. The sequence continues at coordinate 78,546 of NZ_VISU01000004.1, forward strand.
ACGACGGTCCGAGCAGCGCCTTGGCGGCGGTGGCGCCGAGCACCACCACGATCTCCGGGCGCAGCCGGGCGAACTCGGCGACCAGCCAGGGCCGGCAGGCGGTGACGTGCACCCGGTCCGGGGTCTGGTGGATGCGCCGCCTGCCGCGCAGCTCGAAGCGGAAGTGCTTGACGGCGTTGGTCAGGTAGATCTGGGCGGGGTCGAGCGCCGCGTCGTCGACGGCCTTGCGCAGCAGCCGCCCGGCCGGCCCGACGAACGGCAGCCCCTTCTGGTCCTCGATGTCGCCCGGCTGCTCGCCGACGAAGACCACGCGCGCGTGCTCGTCGCCGCGGCCGAACACGGTCTGGGTGGCGTCCCGGTACAGCTCGCAGCCCCGGCAGTCGCCCGCCGCGGCGCGCAGCTCGTCGATGGTGTCCGCCGACGGCGGGATGAACTCCTGTGCGCCGGGTGCGCTCTCGGTCTCGGCCATGCCGATCGTTCTACCCCGTCGGGCGGCGCGCACGCGAGCGGCCCGCCGCGCTGTCCGGAGGTGTTAAGAAGGGGCCCTTCCTATACCGAATGCGTTAAGAGGGGGCCCTTCCTTCCCGCGGTGAGGGCGTCGGCGAGCGCGGGGACGTCCGCCTCGTCGAGCGCGCTCACCGAGACGCGCACGGCGGGGGCGGCGGCGATCCGGTACAGGCCGCCGGGGGCGAGTGACCACCCGGCGTCGCGCAGCGTCGTGATCGCCACCGTCTCGTCGGGCACCGGCACCCAGACGTTGATCCCGGTACGCCCGTGCGCTGTCACCCCGCGCGCGGCGAGCGCTGCAACCAGCCCGTCGCGCCGCCTGTCGTAGCTGTCCGCCGCGCGCCGTACCAGCCCGGCGGTGGCCGGGTCGCGCCAGAGCGACACGACCAGCCGTTGCAGCACAGTGGAGACCCAGCCGGCGCCGACCCGCGCCCGCCCGGCCACCCGGGCCACCGTGGCCTCGTCGCCGGTCAGCACCGCGAGCCGCAGGTCGGGCCCGTAGGGCTTGCTCACCGACCGGACGAAGGCCCACGCCGGGGTCGCCCCGGCGAGCGGATGCAGGGGTACGCGGGCCAGCTCGGCGGCGTGGTCGTCCTCGATCAGCAGCAGGTCGGCCCGGCCGGCGAGCAGCGTCCGCAGCGCGCCGGCCCGGTCGGCGGAGACGGCGGCGCCGGTCGGGTTCTGCGCCCGGCTGGTCACCACGAGCGCCCGGACGCCGGCGGTGAGCGCCGCCCGGACGCCGCCGACTGTGGGGCCCTCGTCGTCCACCGGCACCCCGACGGTACGCAGCCCGAGTGCGGCGATCAGGTCGAGCAGGTTGGCCCAGCCCGGATCTTCGACCGCCACCGCGTCGCCGGGGCGCAGGTGGGCCGCGAGGAGCCGTTCGATGCCGTCGAGCGCGCCGCCGGTGACTGTGAGAGCGCCGGCCGGCACGCGATCGGCGGCGAGCCGGTCCCGGGCCAGGGCGGCCAGGTCGGGCAGCACGGCGTCGGTCGCGTACCCGCCGGGGGGTCCGATCTCGGCGGCGAGCGCTGCCAGGTGCGGGCCGAGCGGGGGCAGCAGCCGGGGGTCGGGCTGGCCGGCGGAGAGGTCACGGCCGCCGGGCAGCGGCGGGGGCAGCAACGCGGCGCGGCGACCGGCGACCGGCGGGCGGGGGCGGACCCGGGTGCCGTGCCGGCCGGCGGTCGCGACCAGGCCACGTTGCCGCAGTTCCTGGTACGCCTTCGCGACTGTGGCCGGGCTGACGTCCAGCTCGGCGGCGAGCGCGCGGACGGCGGGCAGGGCGTCGCCGGGGGCGAGATCGCCGGTGCGGATGCCGGATTCGACGCTGGCCGAAATCGCGGCGGAGGTGGAACCGGCGATCTGATAATGTGCTGCCACAGTTCGGAGATTGTACTAGAACAAAGGTGGGATGTCACGTGTACGCCCCGACCGAACGCACCACCGCCACCCGCACCCGCGACCGGATGCACTACGACCGGGCCACCGCGCACGCGCTGCTCGACGAGGCGTACCACTGCGCACTGTCGTTCACTGTGGACGGCGAGCCGCGCATCCTGCCGACCCTGCACGTGCGCATCGGAGACACGCTCTACCTGCACGGGTCCACCGGCAGCCGGCCGCTGCTCGCCGCCCGGGGCGAGGCCGGGCTGAGGGTCTGCGTCGCCGTCACCCACCTCGACGGGCTGATCTACGCCCGCTCCCAGTTCCACCACAGCGCCAACTACCGGTCGGTGGTGGCGCACGGCACCGCCCGCCTGGTCGACGACGCGGGCGAGAAGGCGGCGGTGCTGACCGCGCTGGTGGAGAAGGTCGCCGCCGGCCGGTCCGCCGACAGCCGCCCGCCGAACCGGCGCGAACTGGCCGAGACCGCGGTGCTGGCGCTGCCGCTGCGCGAGGTGTCGGTACGGATGCGCACCGGCGGCGTCAACGACGAGCCGGCCGACGAGGCGCTGCCGCACTGGGCCGGTGTGGTTCCGCTGCGGCTCACGCCGGGCCGCCCCGAACCCACGCCCGGGGTGATCGCGCCGGTGCCGACGTACCTGCGTGCGGCCCGCTCGCCGTGGCACGAGCCGGCGGTGCTGCGCGGCGAGCACGTGGTGCTGGAGCCGCTCGACCTCGCCCACGCCGACGAGCTGTACGCCGCCACCGCCGACCCGGAGGTGTGGCGGCACCTGGGCGGCACGCAGCCCGCCGACGCCGCCGGGATGCGCCAGGTGGTCGCCGCCTACCTGGACGCGCAGGAACGCGGCGAGCAGGTGTGCTGGACCCAGCGCTGCGCCGTCACCGGTGCGGTGATCGGCACGACCTCCTACTACGAGATCGACCCGGTCCGCCGGTCGGTGGCGATCGGTTACACCTGGCTGGGCCGCCCCTGGTGGCGTACCGGCGTCAACACCGAGGCGAAGCTCCTGCTGCTGGGCCGGGCCTTCGACGACCTGGACGCGGTCCGGGTGGTCTGGCACACCGACATCCGCAACGAACGCTCGCAGCGGGCCATCGAACGGCTCGGCGCGAGCCGGGAGGGCGTGCTGCGCCGGCACAAGCAGCGCGCCGACGGCTCCTGGCGAGACACCGTCCAGTACTCGATGCTCGCGCAGGAGTGGCCGACGGCACAGGTCAGCCTGCGGGAAAGGCTTCGCCCGACGGCACCCGCGGCGTCATGATGTCCGGCGTGCTGGGGATCACCGACATCTGGACGTACGTGCTGGGCACCGTGGCGATCGTGCTGCTGCCCGGCCCCAACTCGCTCTTCGTGCTGGCCACCGCCGCCCGCCGGGGCGTGGCCACCGGCTACCGGGCCGCCGCCGGGGTGTTCGTCGGCGACGCGGTGCTGATGGTGCTCTCCGCCGCCGGGGTGGCCTCGCTGCTCCAGGCGTATCCGCCGCTCTACCTGGTGATCAAGTACGCCGGCGCGGCGTACCTCGGATATCTGGGGCTGGCCATGCTGCGCGGCGCGTGGCGGCGCTGGCGCGACCGCAACGACCCGGCCACGCCGCGCCTGATCGACGAGGTGGAGCCGGCGGAACAGCGGGAGCCGTTCCGCCGGGCGCTGGTGATCAGCCTGCTCAACCCGAAGGCGATCCTGTTCTTCGTCTCGTTCTTCATCCAGTTCGTCGACCCCGGGTACGCGTGGCCGGCGCTGTCGTTCCTGCTGCTCGGGCTGATCGCACAGGTCGCGAGCGCGCTCTACCTGACCGTGCTGATCTTCACCGGCACATATCTGGCGGCCCAGTTCCGGCAGCGCCGGCGGCTCGCCGCGAGCGGCACGACTGCCGTCGCGGTGCTGTTCCTCGGCTTCAGCCTCAAGCTCGCCGCCGGCTGAGGTGTAAGGAAGGGCCCCTTCTTAACGCCTCCGGTAGAGGAAGGGCCCCTTCTTAACAACGCACACGCACGCGCACACGCACGCGCACACGCACGCGCTCACGTGCCGTCGCCGCCTCCGCCACCACCGCCGATGCCCGCGCCGCCGGCCGTACCCCCGAGGCCGTAACCCGGCGCGACCGGACGGTCCGGCGGGCGGCTGACGTGCGCCGACTCGCGGATCGTGGCCGACCAGTCGGCGTGCGCGGCGGCGGCCGCGTGCCTGTCGATGGCGTGCCGCAGCCAGCCGTCCACAGTGGCCACCCAGTCGCGCTCATCGGCACCGGCGTGCCAGACCCGGAACCGGCTGATGCTCTGGTGGGTGATCCCGGCCAGGGAGAGCCGCCGGTCCAGCCAGAGCAGCACCTCCACGCCGGCCGAGTCGGTCAGCATGATCATTTCGAGTTCGGTCATCGGGCCGGCGTAGAGCGGGGCGGCCCAGAAGCCGTACCACTGCTGGAACGGCAGCGTCTGCTCCACCCCCGGCAGCCGTCCCTCGCGCAGCCCGGCCTGCCGGATCGCGAAGCCGAGCCTGTCCAGCGCGGCGAGCACGTGCTCCTGGGAGGGCAGCGGGTGGATCAGCACCGGCACCATCGCGCCCTGGTCCACCTCCGGGTCCACCGACACCTCGGTACGCAGCCCGGTACGCAGGCTCAGCAGCGGCACCCCGCCGTACGTGGTCACCGGCGACTCCCACGGCAACGGCACGGCGAACTCGACGGCGCGCCGCCGTCCGGCCGGCACCACGAACCGTCCCGCGATCGTCCACGTCTGGAACTGCACCAGGCGGCGCGGCGCCTCCGGGTCCTCCGGTTCGACCTGGGTGACCAGCCCGAGCCGGATGTGCCGGACCGGTACGTCCGACCCGCCGGCGCTGAGCGTCACCCGGCCCGGCAGGCGCAGGCCCGGCCGGGTGCTCGGGTTGGGCAGCGTGGTGCTCACCGAGAGCCCGGTCCAGGCGGAGTCCCGCGATACGCCGGTCAACCGCATGCCGGGGCTTTCCCGCTGCCCGCCCGGCCATGCCCGGCCGGAACGGACGCCGGCCCGGCGAAGTGGTTGTCCCACCTCGCCGGGCCGGTACGGATCACGACGGTCAGCGCATCCGGCGGCCTCGCGGCACCGGGTCGGTCTCGTCGTCGAACTCGCCGATGACCTCCTCCAGGAGGTCCTCCAGCGCGACGAACCCGATCGGCCGGGTCGGCCCGCCACCGTTGCTCACCAGCGCGAGCTGCGCCTGCCGCGCCCGCATGGCGGCCACCGCCTCGGTCACCGACGCCTCGGCCGGCAGCGTGAAGGCGCTGGTCATCAGCTCCTCCGCGGTCGCCGGGCGGCCGGTGGTGACGGCGCGCACCGCCTCGCGTACGTGCACCAGGCCGCACACCTCACCACCGGTGTCGACCACGGCGAGCCGGGACCGGCCGCTGTCGCGGGAGACGTGCTCGATCCGCTCGGCGGTCTCGCTCCGGCCCACCGTGACGATCTGGTCGAACGGCTCCATGACCTGGGCGACTGTGGTGCCCTGGAGTTCCAGCATGCTGGTCAGCAGCTGGTGCTGCTCGGCGCCGAGCAGCCCGTGCTCCCGGGACTGCTCCAGCAGGATGCGCAGCTCGTCCGGGCCGTGCACCTGGGCGAGCTGGTCCTGCTGCTGCACCCCGAACAGACGCAGCATCGCGTTCGCGAGCCCGTTGAGCAGGGACAGCACCGGCCGGGCGATCCGGGCGAACGCCCGGAACGGCAACGCCAGCAGCATCGCGGACCGCTCCGCGTCGGTGATCGCCCACGACTTCGGGGCCATCTCGCCGACCACCAGGTGCAGGAACGTCACGAGCGACAGCGCGAACACCAGCGCCACCACGTGGCTGACCGCCTCGGGCAGGCCGACCGCGTGCAGCAGCGGGCTGAGCAGGTGCTCGATGGCCGGTTCGGCCAGCGCGCCCAGACCCAGCGTGCACAGCGTGATGCCGAGCTGCGCGCCGGCCAGCATCAGACTCAGCTCGCGGACGCCGTCCAGCGCCGCGCGGGCCGCCCGGCCGCCACCGGCCGCCGCCTGCTCCAGCCGGTACCGCTTGGACGCGACGAGCGCGAACTCGGCGGCCACGAAGAACCCGTTGAGCGCCAGCAGCACCACGGAGGAGAACAACGCGAATCCGGGGCTCATGCGGAACCCTCCCCGGACACGGAGGCGGCGGGCCGCAGCCGCACCGAGTCGGCCACGTGCCGGTCCACCGCCAGCACCTCGACGAGCACCCGCGGGCCGCCGGCCGGCTCGTCGCCGTCAGTGGCGACCGGGATCTCCAGCCGGTCACCGACCTCGGGCACCCGGCCCAGCTCCCGCATCACCAGACCGGAGAGCGTGTCGTACTCGGGCGCCTCGGGCAGTTCGATGCCGGTGCTGTCGGCGACCTCGTCGATGCGCCAGCGCGCCGGGACCACCCAGGAGCCGTCCTCCTGCCGGGCCGCGGCCCGGTCCGGCGGGTCGTCCTCGTCGCGGATCGGCCCGACCAGTTCCTCGGCCAGGTCCTCCAGCGTGATCACGCCGGCGAAGCCGCCGTACTCGTCGACCACGCAGGCGAGCTGCCGGTGCCCGGACCGCAGGCGGTCCAGCACCGTCGGCAGCGGCAGCGTCTCGGGCACCAGCAACGGGGGTACGGCCACCGCGTCGACCCGGGTGGTCGCGCGCTGCGCCGGGGGCACCCCGAGCACGTCGGCGATGCCGACCACGCCGACCAGGTCGTCGACGCCCTCGGCGCCGCTCACCGGGAACCGGGAGTGGCCGGTGTCGAGCAGCTCGACGATCCGGCTGACCGGCTCGTCGGCCCGGATGGTGTGCACGTCGACGCGCGGCACCATCGCCTCCCCGGCGGTCAGCTCCCGGAAGTCCAGACCCCGGTCCAGCAGGTCGGACATCTCGGCGTCGAGGTGTCCCTCCTCCCGGGACTCGGCGATGATCTGTTCCAGGTCCTGTGGGGTGGCGCCGCTGGGCAGCTCCTCGATCGGCTCGATGCCGATGCGGCGGAGCAGCCGTACGGCGGCCCGGTCGAACAGCGTGATCAGCGGACCGGCGATCTTCAGGTAGATCAGGGTGGACCGGGACAGCGCCCGGGCGAGCGGTTCGGCCCGCGCGATGGCCAGGTTCTTCGGGGCCAGCTCGCCGAGGACCATCTGCACCACTGTGGCGATGATCAGGGCGAGGGCCACCGACAGCGGCAGCGACACCGAGCTGGACAGCCCGGCCACGCCGAGCAGGTCGGCCAGCCCGGCACCCAGGTACGGCTCGGCGACGTAACCGACGAGCAGGGCGGTCACTGTGATGCCGAGCTGCGCGCCGGACAGCATGAAGGAGAGCCGCCCGGTCACCTCCAGGGCCCGGGCCGCGGCACGGTCGCCACCGTCGGCGAGCTGCTTGAGCTTGCCCCGGTCCACGGCGACGTAACCGAACTCCTGGGCCACGAAGTAACCGGTGGCGGCGGTGAGGACGGTGATGAGAAGGAGACCGACGAGGATCAACACGGGAGGTTCAGTGCTCCCGGGGTCGTCGGGGAGGGAATTCGCCGGGTATTACCCGGCCGGCTACTGCTGCCCTCCGGGGCAGGAGAGTCGATCATGCGGCCCATTTTATCGGTACCCGCTGGACGTTCGCTGAGGGTGCCGGGAAGCCTCCCGCACGTCCGGTTCAGCGTCCGGCCAGCTCGTCGGCGTCCAGCAGCGTCCGGTCGACCCGCCCGGAACGGTACGCGGCCCGGCCGATCATCTGCGCGGCCACCGGCGCGGTGGAGAGCTGGAAGATCGCCACCAGGACGAGCATGCCCAGATCCGAGGGGGTACGCAGACGCAGCGCCAGCCCGGCCAGCAGCAGCAGGACGCCCAGCACCTGCGGCTTGGTGGCCGCGTGCATCCGGTCCAGCACGTCCGGGAAGCGCACCAGCCCGATGCCGGCGACCAGGGCCAGCACCGCCCCGACCAGTAGCAGCACCCCACCGACCCAGTCCGCGACGGCGCTCACGCCGAGCCTCCTTCCGTTCGCGACTGCGGGGCTCGCAGAACCGGCTCACTCCTCGCGCTCACGCTTCAGCCCGGACCGCGAAGCGCACCAGCGACACCGAACCGATGAAGCCGAGCAGCGAGAGCACCACCAGCACGGGCAGCGTGGTGGCGTGCCGGTTCACGGCGGCCTCCGCCCCCACCGCGGCGAGCATCGCCGACAGCAGCAGGTCGGCGCCGACGACCCGGTCGAGCAGGGACGGGCCGCGGTAGATCCGGGCCAGGGCGAGCAGCGCGGTGGCCGAGAACAGCACGGTCAACGCGACGGCGAGCAGGACTGTCACTGATGGTTCCTCCGTTCGGCGGGTTCGAGGTCGAGCCGGCGTACCTCGTCGGGAGATCCGATGGCGCGCACGATGCGCCGTTCGACGGCGAGCACGCGCTGGCGGCTCTCGGCCAGGTCGTCGGGTCCGCGTACGTCGAGCACGTGCACGTAGAGCACGCCTGCGGCCCGGTCGACGTCGAGGATCAGCGTGCCCGGCACCAGCGAGATCACCTCGGCGGTGAGCGCCAGGTTGAGATCGGTACGTACGCGCAGCGGCACCGCGATGATCGCGCCGCGCGGGCGGTAGCCGAAGCGCAGCGCCACGGCTGCCACGTGCACGCTGGCGCTGACCAGCTCCGCGACGAACGTCGCAGCGAACACCAGCAGCGCGCGGGGGCGTACCCGGCCACCGAACGTGACCGGCGGCAGCGGGAAGAACAGCAGCACCGCCACACCGATCACCAGGCCGGCGACCAGGTTGCCCCAGGACACGTCGCCCCACAGCAGCATCCAGGCGACGACCAGCCAGCCGAGCGCGACCGCCTGGTCCCGCCGCCGCCCGCCCCGCCCCACGGTCGGCACCGGCGCGTCCGGGGCGGGCGCCGCACGGGGTACGCCGGCGGGATCACCGGTCGCGCCCCCGCCCGGGGGCAGGTCGTCGGTCACGGCACGTCCCGGGGCAGGACCGCCCGCACGTACGGGGTGCGCTCGCGCAGGTCGGTGGCCGCGTCCGCGGTGACCTGGAACAGCGGCCCGGCCGCCAGCGTGAACAGCACGCCCAGCGCCACCAGGGCGGTGGTGGCCCCGACCATCATTCCGGGCAGCCGGGCCGGCGGGTTGGTGGTGGCCAGCCGGGGCGCCCGCCAGAACGCGATGTTCCACACCCGGGAGGCCGCGTAGAGCGTGAGCAGGCTGGTCAGCGTGCCGGCCGCGACCAGCACGGCGGGCAGCGTCCCGCCTGCGGCCACGCCGGCCTGGAGCAGGCCGAGCTTGCCGAGGAAGCCGGAGAACGGCGGGATGCCGGCGAGGTTCATCGCGGGGACGAAGAAGAGCACGCCGAGCATCGGGGCGATCCGCGCCAGGCCGCCGATCCGGCGCAGGTCGGTGCTGCCGGCGCGTTCCTCGACCAGGCCGGCGACCAGGAACAGCGTGGTCTGGATGGTGATGTGGTGCACCACGTAGAAGATCGCCCCGGACAGGCCGGCGACGCTGCTCAGCGCCACCCCGAAGATCATGTAGCCGATGTGGCTGACGAGCGTGAAGGACAGCAGCCGCTTCAGGTCCGACTGGGCCACCGCGCCGAGGATGCCGACCACCATGGTCAGCCCGGCCACCACCATCAGCAGCGTGGCGACCTGGCCGCCGGGGAACAGCAGCGTCTCCGTGCGGATGATCGCGTACACGCCGACCTTGGTGAGCAGGCCGGCGAAGACCGCCGTGACCGGGGCGGGCGCGGTCGGGTAGCTGTCCGGCAGCCACGCCGACAGCGGGAACACGGCCGCCTTGATCCCGAACGCGAGCAGCAGCGTCAGTTGCAGGGTCAGGCGTACGCCGGACGGCAGCGCGTCCAGCCGGCCGGCGAGCTGCGCCATGTTCAGCGTGCCGGTGGCCGCGTACACCAGCCCCACGGCGGACAGGAACAGCAGCGACGACAGGATGCTGACCACCACGTACGTCGACCCGGTCCGCAACCGCACCTCGGTGCCGCCCAGCGTGATCAGCACGAAGCTCGCGGCCAGCAGGATCTCGAAGCCGACGAACAGGTTGAACAGGTCCCCGGCCAGGAAGGCGTTCGTCACGCCCGCGGTCAGCACCAGGTACGTGGGGTGGAAGATGCTCACCGGCGCGGTCTCCCCGGTCTCCCCCCGGCCCTGGCCGATCGAGTAGAGCAGCACGCACAGCGTCACCGCCGAGGAGACGAGCACCATCAGCGCCGCCAGCTGGTCCGCCACCAGCACGATGCCCACCGGCGCCGGCCAGCCGCCCACCTGCACCACCACCGGCCCGAACCGGTACGCCTGCACCAGCAGCACCGCCGCCACCACCAGGACGCTGGACAGGCAGAGCACGCTTATCGACCGCTGCAGGCGGGGCCGGCCGGACAGCAGGAGGGTGAGCGCCGCGCCGAGCAGCGGCACCACCACCGGCAGCGGGACGAGGGCGCTCATGGTTTCTCACCGTCCCGGTGCAGCCGGCGGCGCGCCGGCTCCGGGTCGACCTGTTCCGGGTCCTCGTCCGGGCCCTCGCCGCCGAGGTCGGCCGTGGACACCTCGTTGCTCTCGGCGAGCCGGACGATCTGCCGGTCCTCCAGGTCGTCCTGCACCTCGTCGTCGCCGCTGGTGTACCAGCTCCGGTAGGCGACAGCGAGCAGGAACGCGGTCAGCCCGAACGTGATCACCACGGCGGTGAGCACCATGGCCTGCGGCAGCGCGTCGCTCATCTCGCCCTGCGAGGTGGAACCGACGAGCGGGGCGGCGCCGGACCGCCCGCCGAGCAGGATGAGCAGGTTCACGCCGTTGCCGAGCAGGATGATGCCGAGCAGGATCCGGGTCAGGCTGCGTTCCAGCAGCAGCGTGACACCGGCGGCGACGAGCACCCCGACCGCCAGCACCAGCACCAGCGTCGGCCCGGCCGCCCCGCGCGTCATGACTGACCCTCGCGCTGGACGACCAACCCGCGCCCCGCCTCGCCCGCGGCCTCCACGTGCCGGTCCACCTCGGCGCCCAGGCTCCGCAGGATGTCCAGCACCAGCCCGACCACCACCAGGTACACGCCGATGTCGAAGAACAGCGACGTGACCAGGTAGAAGTCACCGACCACCGGCAGCCACAGGTTGACCTTCACGCTCTGGAGCACCTCGCCGGTGAGCGCCAGGCCGAGCACGCCGCTGCCGACCGAGATGCCCAGGCCCGCGCCGAGCACCGTGCCGGCCCCGACCGGCGCCGCCTCGGCCAGCTCGTACCGGCCGCCGGCCAGGTAGCGCAGGGCCAGCGCGAGGCCGGCGACGAGCCCGCCGGAGAAGCCGCCGCCGGGGGCGTTGTGCCCGGAGAAGAGCAGGAACAGCGAGAAGATCAGTACGGTGTGGAAGATCAGCCGGGTGACCACCTCGAACACGATCGAGCGCCGCCGTTCCGGCAGCGTCTGCCCGCCGCGCAGCCACACCGTGCGCCGGTCCCCGGCGCGCAACGCGGCCGGTGGGGGACGGCGGGGACGCGGCCCGGTGCGGGACCGCTCGTAGATCAGGCTGGCCACGCCGGTCGCGGTGACCACGAGCACCGAGATCTCCCCCATCGTGTCCCAGGCCCGGATGTCGACGAGCGTCACGTTCACGACGTTGCGGCCGTACCCCTCGATCAAGGCCAGGTCCGGGAAGTCGGCGGAGATCGACGGCGCCCGCCGTGCCCCGGCCGCGGCCAGCGCCAGACCGGCCATCACCACACCGGCGGCGATCCCGATGCCGCGGCGGACCCAGCGGCTGCGGCGCAGCGGACGGGCCGAGAAGCGCTCCGGCAGCCGCCGCAGCACCAGCACGAACACGGCGATCGTCGCGGTCTCCACGAGGAACTGGGTCAGTGCCACGTCCGGCGCGCCGTAGAGGACGAACATCATCGCGGTGCCGTAGCCGGTCACGCCGACGAGCAGCATCGCGGTGAGCCGGCGGCGCGCGCCGACCGCGAGCAGCGCGGCGACCGCGATCACCACGCAGACCACGAGCTGGGCCGGGTTGTCCCAGGGCGCCAGGTCGACCCGCCACGGCGTGGTGGCGATCATCGCCCCGCCCGGCACGAACACCAGCACGAGCAGCACCGTGCCGAGGTACTGCGGCAGCGAGCCGCGCTGGGTGGCGCCGGTGACCTCGATGGCGAGCCGGTCGAAGGCGTGCGTCACCCACTCGTACCCCTGGTTGCCGCCCACCGGCGAGCGCAGCCGGGCCAGCGCGGGCGCCAGCGGGCCGCGGACCAGGTGCAGCACCACACCGCCGGCCAGCACGAGGGCGGACAGGCCGAGCGCCGCCGTGGGTCCGTGCCAGAGCGCCAGGTGCTCCTCGACCGGTCCGAACAGCTCGGCGTACGGCTCGAACAGGCCGCTCAGCCACCCGGCCGCCGGACCGGCGGCGAGCCCGGCCACGGCGAGCAGCGCCGGGGGTACGAGCATCGCGGCGGGCGGGCGGGCCAGCTCGGTGTCCGGCGTGCCGGGCCGGGTGCCGAACGCGCCCCAGAGGAACCGGATGCTGTACGCGACGGTGAGCGCGCTGCCCACCACCAGCACGGTCAGCACCAGCGGATCACCGGTGAACGCGGCGAGCGCCGCCTCCTTCCCGACGAACCCGAGCAGCGGCGGAACCCCGGCCATCGAGGCGGCGGCCAGCGTGGCGACGACGGCCAGCACCGGCGCGGTCCGCCTGACCCCGGACAGCTCCCGCAGGTCACGGGTGCTGGCCTCGTGGTCGAGGATGCCGACGACCAGGAACAGTGCCGCCTTGAACAGGGCGTGTGCCGCCAGCATCGCCACCCCGGCCAGCGCCGCCTTCGGGGTGCCCGCGCCGAACACCACTGTGAGCAGGCCGAGCTGGCTGACCGTCCCGTACGCCAGCAGCAGCTTCAGGTCGGTCTGCCGCAGCGCCGCCCAGCCGCCGATGACGAGCGTGACCAGTCCGGCGACCACGGTGACCGGCCGCCACCCGTCGACCGGGGCGAGCACCGGGCCGAGCAGTCCGATGAGGAAGATGCCGGCCTTCACCATCGCCGCCGCGTGCAGGTACGCGCTCACCGGCGTCGGGGCGGCCATCGCCACCGGCAGCCAGGCGTTGAACGGGAACACCGCGGACTTCGCCAGCGCCCCGGCGAGGATCAGCAGCACGGCGACGACCAGGTACCCGCCGCCGGGCAGCGGTGCCGCCGCCACCGCCGACCACCGGTAGCCCCCGGCGTGGTGGCCGAGCAGCAGGAACCCGACGAGCATTGCCAGCCCGCCCAGCGTGGTCACTGTCAGCGCCTGCGCGGCGGCCCACCGGCTGGACCGGCGCTCGGTGCTGTGCCCGATGAGCAGGTACGAGAAGACGGTGGTCAGTTCCCAGAACACGTAGAGCAGCAGCAGGTCGTCGGAGACGACGAGGCCGAGCATCGCCCCGGCGAAGGCGACCATGACGGCGGCGAAGCGGGCCAGCCCGGTGGACCCGGGCGGGAAGTAGCGGGCGGAGTAGACCAGCACCAGCGCGCCGACGCCGCCGACGAGCAGCAGCATCAGCCAGGACAGCGTCGTGACGCGCAGCGCCACGTCGAGCTGGAGCTGCGAGATCCAGGGGTACGTCTCGACCACCGCGCCGCCGTCGCGTACCGCCCCTGTGTGCGCCGCCGCCCAGACCGCTGTGGCGGCCGGGGCGAGCGCCAGCATCAGGCAGGCGCGCGGACCCCACCGGCGGACCAGCAGCGGGGCGAGCAGCGCCGCCACCAGGTGCACGATCAGCAGGACGAGCACGCGTACTCCCGGTCGAGGTGACAGCGCGCGAACACGCTGGTGTCACAACCGATCACACGCCACAGAGGCACCGAACCGGGCGGTTTTCCCCAAAACCCACCCTTACCTCACCGGCCCACCCGACGTGCGCCCGCCCGCCGCCCGGTGATCAAGGAGTTCGTGTCCGGGAACGCGCCGGCATCCACCGCAAACTCCTTGATCACCGGAGTGGGGGTGAGGAGGGGCGGGTGGGAGGGGTGGGGTCAGGGGGTGGCGTTGGGGGTGGCCAGCTGGCGGGCGGCGCGGTCCACCGCGCGCTGGGCGGCGACCAGGGAGCGCAGCGGCAGCCGGGCGTCCCGGCTCTCCCGGCGCTGAACGAAGTAGTGCACAGCGGCCCGGACCCGGGCGCGGTCGGCGGCACTCGACCGGGCGGTCGCGAGGATCATCTCGCGCAGCCGCGCGGCCAGCTCCTCGGCCAGCTCCAGATCGGGACCGTGCAGCGCGGCGCGGAGCGCGGCCAGTCGACTGTCGACCTTGCGGATGAGCACGTCGGTTCCGGAGCCCAGGCCTCGTTCCTCGACGGTCATCCACGCCTCCACCCCACGCCGCATCGCGAGTGAAGTTACTTTATGTTGCAGCCCACAAGCAAGCAGTTAAGTAAGACTTAACGGAATAATCGCCCATTCCATTCTTGGACTGCTGCGGGCGGGACGGAACGGTCCGGCGGCGGGCCGGATGTCACACCCGCGCGGCAGGATGGGAGCGTGGCGGACGAGGTGACCCCGTCGGGCCGGCCAGGCGGGTCAGGCGGGCAGGGCGGGTCAGGCGGGCAGGGCGGGCCAGGCCGGTCGGGCGGGGTGCTGGCGGAGTTCGGCGCGGCGACCCGGGAGTGGTTCACCGCGGCCTTCGCCGCGCCCACCCCGGCCCAGGAGGGCGCCTGGCGCTCGGTGGCCGTCGCCCGCAACGCCCTCGTCGTCGCGCCGACCGGCTCCGGCAAGACGCTCGCGGCGTTCCTCTGGTCGCTCGACCGGCTCGCCAAGGAGCCGCCGCCGGCCGATCCCCGGCGCCGCTGCCGGGTGCTCTACGTCAGCCCGCTCAAGGCACTCGCCGTCGACGTGGAACGCAACCTGCGCGCCCCGCTCACCGGCATCCGCCAGGCCGCCTCCCGGCTCGGCCTGGTCCCGCCGGACGTCACCGTCGGCATGCGGACCGGCGACACCCCGGCCGACGAGCGCCGGGCCTTCGCCCGCACCCCGCCGGACATCCTCATCACCACGCCCGAGTCGCTGTTCCTGCTGCTCACCTCCGCCGCCCGCGACTCGCTGCGCGGCGTCGACACGGTCATCGTGGACGAGGTGCACGCGGTCGCCGGCACCAAGCGCGGCGCGCACCTGGCGCTGTCCCTGGAACGGCTCGACGCGCTGCTGGAGCGGCCCGCGCAACGGATCGGGTTGTCCGCCACCGTCCGGCCGATCGACGTGTGCGCCCGCTTCCTCGGCGGCGCACGCCCGGTCGACGTGGTGCAGCCGCCGTCGAACAAGACCATCGAGGTCAGCGTCCAGGTTCCGGTGGAGGACATGACGCGCCTCGACGAGCAGGAGCCACCCGAGGACGATCTCGGCGGCCTCGCGCCCCGCCGCCCCTCGATCTGGCCGGCGGTCGAGGAACGCGTGTTCGCGCTGATCCGCGCGCACCGGTCCACGATCGTGTTCACCAACTCCCGGCGCAGCGCCGAACGCCTCTGCGCCCGCCTCAACGAGCTGGCCGCCGAGGAGGTCGAGGCGGCGTCCGCCCCGGAGGGCAGCCGCGTGGCCCGGGGCGGGGAGCCGGTGCGCGTATCCGATCTGCTGCCCGGCGCCGACGGCCCGCCAGCCGGCGACGGCGCCGGGCCGGTGCGTGCGCCTCGGCAGCCGGCGGAGGTGATGGCGCAGTCCGGCGCGGCGGCCGGGGCGCCGGCGGTGATCGCGCGGGCGCACCACGGCAGCGTGTCCCGGGAGGAGCGCAAGCAGATCGAGGAGGCGCTCAAGTCCGGCCGGCTGCCCGCCGTGGTCGCCACGTCCAGCCTGGAGCTGGGCATCGACATGGGCGCTGTCGACCTGGTGGTGCAGATCGAGGCCCCGCCGAGCGTGGCGGCCGGGCTGCAACGGGTCGGCCGGGCCGGGCACCAGGTCGGCGCGGTCTCGCGCGGCGTCGTCTTCCCCAAGCACCGGGGCGATCTGCTCTCCTGCACGGTGGTGGCCGAGCGGATGGGCGCCGGGGCGATCGAGGAGCTGCACTACCCGCGCAACCCGCTGGACGTGCTGGCCCAGCAGATCGTGGCGATGGTGGCGCTGGAGCCGTGGCGGCTCGGCGACCTGGCGGTGCTGGTCCGGCGGGCGGCGCCGTTCGCGGAGCTGCCCGACTCGGCGCTGCACGCGGTGCTCGACATGCTCTCCGGGCGTTATCCGTCCACCGCGTTCGCCGAGCTGCGGCCGCGCCTGGTCTGGGACCGCACCACCGACGTCCTGACCGGCCGGCCCGGCGCCCAGCGGCTCGCCGTGACCAGCGGCGGCACCATCCCCGACCGGGGCCTGTTCGGCGTGTTCCTGGCCGGCGCGGAGCGGGCCGCGCGGGTCGGTGAGCTGGACGAGGAGATGGTCTACGAGTCCCGGGTGGGCGACGTGTTCCTGCTCGGCTCGTCGTCCTGGCGGATCGAGGAGATCACCCCCGACCGGGTGCTCGTCTCCCCCGCGCCCGGTCAGGCGGCCCGGATGCCGTTCTGGAAGGGCGACCAGCTCGGCCGCCCGGTCGAGCTGGGGCGGGCGATCGGCGCCCGGGTCCGGGCGCTGCTGCGGCAGTCCGACGCCGACGCGGTCGCGGCGCTGCGGGCCGGCGGGCTCGACGACTGGGCCGCCGGCAACCTGATGAACTACCTGCGCGAGCAGAAGGCGGCCACCCGGTCGCTGCCGGACGACCGGACGGTGGTGGTCGAACGGTTCCGCGACGAGCTGGGCGACTGGCGGCTCGCCGTGCACTCGGTGCTCGGCGCGCGCGTCAACGGGCCGTGGGCGCTGGCGATCGGCCGCCGGCTGGCCGAGCGGTACGGCGTGGACGCCCAGGTCATGCCCTCCGACGACGGCATCGTGGTGCGCCTGCCGGACACCGCGGAGACGCCGCCCGGCGCCGACGTTGTCGTGTTCGAGCCGGACGAGATCGCCCAGCTCGTCGAGGAGTCGGTGGGCACATCGGCGCTGTTCGCGTCCCGGTTCCGCGAGTGCGCGGCCCGGTCGCTGCTGCTGCCCCGGCGTGACCCCCGGCGGCGGCAGCCGCTGTGGCAGCAACGCCAGCGCGCCGCGCAACTGCTCGACGTGGCCCGCGAGTACGCCGACTTCCCGGTCACGCTGGAAGCCGCCCGCGAGTGCCTCCAGGACGTCTTCGACCAGCCCGCCCTGGGCGAGCTGATGCGCGACCTGGCCGCCCGCAAGGTACGCCTGGTCGAGGTGGAGTCCGAGCGCCCGTCGCCGTTCGCCAGGTCACTGCTGTTCGGGTACGTCGGCGCGTTCCTCTACGAGGGCGACGCGCCGCTGGCCGAGCGGCGGGCCGCCGCGCTGGCGCTCGACTCCGGCCTGCTCGGCGAGCTGCTGGGCCGGGTCGACCTGCGGGAGCTGCTCGACCCGGAGGTGCTCACCGAGACGGCACGCCAACTGCGCTGGCTCACCGAGCAGCGACGTCCCCGCGACCCGGAGGACGTGGTCGAGCTGCTGCGCGTGGTCGGTGACCTGAGCAGCGCCGAGCTGGCCGAACGGGGAGTGCCGGAGTCGTGGACCGACGAGCTGGCGGCGGCCCGGCGGGTGCTGCGGGTCCGCATCGCCGGCGAGGACCGCTGGGTGGTCGTCGAGGACGCCGCCCGGCTGCGTGACGCGCTCGGGGTGGCGCTGCCCGTCGGGGTGGCCGAGGCGTACCTCGCGCCGGTGGCCGATCCGCTCGCCGACCTGGTCGCCCGGTACGCCCGCACGCACGGCCCGTTCGCGGCCGCCACCTGCGCGGCCCGGTTCGGGCTCGGCGTGTTCGTGGTGGAGCAGGCGCTGCGGCGGCTCGCCTCGGGCGGCCGGGTGGTCTCCGGCGAGTTCGCCCCGGACACGGTGGGCTCCCAGTGGTGCGACGCGGAGGTGCTGCGCATGCTGCGCCGTCGCTCGCTCGCGGCCCTGCGCCGGGAGATCGAGCCGGTGCCGCCGCGCGCGCTCGCCGCGTTCCTGCCCCGCTGGCAGCAGGTCGGCTCGTCGGCCCGGGGCGTCGAGGCGGTCGCCGCCGCCGTCGAGCAGTTGCAGGGCGTGAGCGTGCCCGCGTCCGCACTGGAACGCCTGGTGCTCCCGGCCCGGGTCGCCGACTACTCCCCCGCCCAGCTCGACGAGCTGTGCGCCGGCGGCGAGGTGGTGTGGGCCGGCGCGGGCGCGATCTCCGGCGGCGACGGGTGGGTGACGCTCGCGTACGCCGACGTGGCGCCGCTGCTGCTCCCGCCGCCGGAGGAGGCACTGACGCTGACCCCGCTGCACGAGTCGGTGCTCGACGCGCTCGCCGACGGGCAGGCGTTGTTCTTCCGCTCGCTGTCCGACCGGGTCGGCGCCACAGACGACGCCGCGCTGTCGGGCGCGGTGTGGGATCTGGTGTGGGCCGGTCACCTCACCAACGACACGCTCGCCCCGTTGCGGGCCGCGCTCGGCGCCGGCGGGGCACACCGGTCCCGGCCGTCGGCGCCGCGCACCCGCTACCGCCGTCCGGGCCGGGTGGCGCTGCCCAGCCGGGGCGGTCCGCCCACGATGGCCGGTCGCTGGTCCCGGCTGCCCGGACGCGACCTCGACCCCACCCGCCGGGCCGCCGCCCTCGCCGACCTGCTGCTGGAACGGCACGGCGTGGTGACCCGGGGCGCGGTCGTGGCCGAGCAGGTCACCGGCGGCTTCGCCGGGGTCTACCCGGTGCTGTCCGCGATGGAGGAACGCGGGGCGGCCCGGCGCGGCTACTTCGTCGAAGGGCTCGGCGCGGCGCAGTTCGCGGTGCCCGGCGCGGTGGACCGCATCCGCGCGCTCGCCGACGACACCCAGCGCCGGGGCGGTCCGACAGTCGTGCTCGCGGCCACCGACCCGGCGAACCCGTACGGCGCGGCGCTGCCCTGGCCGGAGCGCGTGGTCGACTCCGGCGACGGCGCGGCACCGGCCACCGGCCACCGGGCCGGGCGCAAGGCGGGCGCGCTTGTCGTGCTCGTCGGCGGTGACCTGGTGCTCTACGTGGAGCGGGGCGGCCGGACGATCCTGTCGTTCACCGACGACACCGACACGCTCGCCGCGGCCGGCAAGGCACTCGCCGACGCGGTGCACTCCGGTGCGCTCGGCGCGATCTCGGTGGAACGCGCCGACGGCGAGGCCGTGCACGCGTCCCCGCTGCGCGACGCGCTGACCGCCGCCGGTTTCCGCGCCACCCCGCGCGGGCTGCGTCTGCGCGGCTGACCGCCCGGCGTTACGGGGAGCGGGCACGTAGGGTGGGCCGGTGGCCTCGATCCGGGTACGCCAGGCGCGCGACGAGGACCGTGCCGCGCTGACGGCGCTGCACGAGCGGGAGTGGGGCGGACCGATCGTGGTGGTCCACGAGCTGCGCCTGGCGCGGCAGGTCACCAGGGCGGGCGACGAGTGAACGGCATCCCGCGGTGTGTCTCGCTGACCACCGACTACGGGCTGTCCGACGGGTTCGTGGCGGCGTGCCACGGCGTGCTGGCCCGGCTCGCCCCGGCCGTCCGGGTGATCGACGTGACGCACCTGATCCCGGCGGCCGACGTACGCCGGGGCGCGGCGGTACTCGCACAGACGGTGCCGTACCTGCCGTGGGGCGTGCACGTGGCGGTGGTCGACCCGGGCGTCGGCACGACGCGGCGCGGGATCGCGCTCGCCGCGCCCGGCGGGCTGCTGGTCGGGCCGGACAACGGGCTGCTGGTCCCGGCCGCGGAGGTGCTCGGCGGAGTGACCGAGGCGGTGGAGCTGACCAACCCGGACTGGCTCGGCCCGGTCGTCTCCCGCACGTTCCACGGGCGGGACGTGTTCGCGCCGGTGGCCGCCCGGCTGGCGCTCGGCGCGCCGCCGGCCGAGGCGGGACCGGCAGTGGACCCGGGCACGCTGGTCCGGCTGCCGGAACCGGTGGTACGCGCCGAGCCCGGCGGCTTCAGCGCGGAGGTGCTGACCGTCGACCACTTCGGCAACGTCCAGCTCGCCGCGCCGGGCACGCTGCTCGACGGCCTGCCGTCCCGGGTGCTGGTGAACGGCCACGAGGCGGTCCACGGCCGTACCTTCGGCGACGCGGAACCCGGCGCCCTGGTGGTCTACGTCGACTCCGGCGCCCAGGTCGCGATAGCGGTGAACACCGGCCGAGCCGCCGACACCCTCCGAGCCACCCCAGGCGCCCTGGTCACCATCACCCGTCTCCCCCGCGATCTTGCAGTTGATGCCCCGGCATAACGGGCGAATGCCCCCGGGGCAGGGCCGAAACTGCAAGATCGCGGAGGAGAGCGGGGACGGGCGGGGACGGACGGGGACGGGGGCGTCAGCAGCGGGGGACTGTGCCGCCGTAGATCGAGGACAGGTACGCGTGGCTGACGTAGTTGCCGCCCACCAGGCGGTACCACCTCGTCGTCGTGCGGTACGTGCCGGCGATCCGCTGCCCGGTCACGTAGCACTGCACCGGCACGTGGGCGTACGTGGCGGCCAGGCCCCGGCTCGCGTAGGAGGTGCTCGCCCCGGCCCGCAGGTTCAGCGGCCCGGAACCGACCACCGCCCGCGCCCCGCCGCCGGTCCACAGCAGCGTCACGTCCACCCACGCGTTGTCGGTGAGCCGCAGCCCGTCCCAGAACGTCCCGTCGGCCAGGTCCAGCCCGGCCGGGTTGCGGACGGTACGGCCGAACTGGTCGCGCCCGCCGTTGTAGCCGTTCTGGTACGCCGCCTGCGCCTCGGGCAGCCCGCGCGGCAGGTCCTTCCAGTTCTCCCTGATCGACGCCGGGTTCCACCAGTCGTCGCGGGTGTTCCACGGGCCGACGTCCCACACCGGGGCGTACTCGCAGCGGCTGCCGTTCGTCGTGCAGACCTTGACGGTGTAGTCGCCGGTGTTGCGCGGGGACAGGCCGCGCCGGGTGGGCAGCGCCGCGAAGTGGTCCCGGGTACGCACCGTGTGCCCGTTGGCGGTGATGCCGCCGACCAGGCCGATCCGGGTCGCGTACACCCGGTACTTGAGCGCGGCGGCCGGCTGGACCGCCGTGGTGGCGACCTTGTCGGCGGCCAGGGTCAGGCCGGTGACGGTGGCCTCCGACGCGCTGCCGCTGGTGGTCATCACGACGCGCGCCTGCACCCGGCTGACCGGTGCGTCGAACACCGCCTCGGTGGCGTCGCGCCACTCGGTCCAGCCTCGGCCACGCCAGCCGCGTACCTGTGCCACCGCCGTACCCCCGTCGCCGGTGCGGGCGGCGAACTGTGCGCGTACCCGGGTCGCGGGCCGGTCCAGGGTGCGCGGCGCGGACAGCAGGATGCCCTCGGCGACCGGTCCGCCGACGGCGGCCGGGCGGGTGCGGGCGTTGGGCCGGGGGTCGGCGAGCCGCAGGCGGCCGGACCGCCAGGCGACGTTGACGTCGTCGCCGCCGGCGACGGCGAGGTCGACGGACCAGCGTTCGGGGCCGGGCGCGGCGGCGCGGGCCGGTACGGCGGTGGGCGGGGGCGCGGCCGACGCGGGCGTGCCGGGCAGTCCGGCGGCCACGGTGAGCAGGGCGGTCAGGGCGACGACGGTACGACGTCGTGTATGTGCCATGGGCATCTCCTCAGAACCCCCTGATCGTGGCGTTTCCGCAGATCAAGTGGAACCTCAGTACAAATAGCGACACATGCGAATTCTGCTCGGCCGGGGGACAATGGCCGGGTGCCCGAAGGCGACACCGTCTGGAACACCGCACGCGTCCTGCAACGCGCGCTCGCCGGGGCCCGGCTCACCGGGTCCGACTTCCGCGTGCCGCAACTCGCCACCACCGACCTCACCGGCTGGGCCGTGCGCGAGTCGGCCAGCCGGGGCAAACACCTGCTGCTGCGCCTCACCCGCACCGACGCCGAGCCGTGGACGCTGCACTCGCACCTGCGGATGGACGGCGCCTGGCGGGCGTACGCCCCGGGTGAGCGCTGGAGCGGACGGCCGGCGCACCTGATCCGGGTGGTGCTGCGCTCCCCCGCCGCCGTCGCCGTCGGCTACCACCTGCACGAGCTGGCGCTGGTGCCGACCGCCGAGGAGGAGTCGCTCGTCGGCCACCTCGGCCCGGACCTGCTCGGCCCGGACTGGGACGCCGACGAGGCGGTCCGCCGGCTCGCGGCCGACCCGGACCGCACAATCGGTGAGGCGCTGCTCGACCAGCGCAACCTGGCCGGGGTGGGCAACCTCTACAAGTGCGAGGTGCTGTTCCTGCGCGGCGTGTCGCCGTGGACGCCGGTGGGCGCGGTGCCGGATCTGCCGGGCACCGTCGCGCTGGCCCAGCGGCTGCTCGCGGCCAACCGGGGCCGCTGGACGCAGAGCACCACAGGAGTGCTGCACCGGGGCGGGACCAGCTACGTCTACGGCAGGCGGGCGCAGCCGTGCCGCCGCTGCGGGACGGCCATTCGCAAGGAGGAACTGGGCGAACGGGTCACCTACTGGTGTCCGGCCTGCCAACCCGGCGTGGAACTTCCACGAAACGCCCAAGATCGGCCGAGATAGGGACGATTGGGTACTTCCGCCTCACCCCTGTGACGTCGCATGCTGCGGTGGACCGCTCACGGATCGTCAGCAGCGCGTACGCCCGCCACGCCGGGGTGTCGGCCGGCGCGCCCCGACCCCGGGGAGAGCCATGGTGCTGTTCCGCCGCAGCCGGCCCGGACGCCCGGACCGCGCCGCCGTCGTCGCCATCGCCGAGGAGACCGCGCCCACCGGTGACCCGACGCCGGCCGGTTCCGTCGCGCCCGCCGTTCCGGCCGCCCGGGACGGCGACGACGAGCAAGGTCCGGCGCCTGCGAGCCTGGACCCGGCCGCCGTCCCGCGCCTGTTCGGCCCGGTGCCGAACACCGCCGCCAGCCCGCTGCCCACGCTCGACCCGGACGGCCGCCCGGTAGCCGGCACCGGCATCCGCAAGTTCGTCGACCCGCTGCCGCTGCCCGGGCAGCCGGCCACCGCCGGCCTCGGCGCCCGCCTGCCGGTCGCCGTCCCGGACACCATCACCTGGCCGGGCTGCGACTACTACGAGATCGGCCTCCAGGAGTACGCGCAGCGCCTGCACCGCGACCTGCCCGCCACCCGGCTGCGCGGCTACCGCCAGCTCAGCCTGGGCACCGACGCCTCCGGGCACAACACTGTCGGCCCACCCGACCGCCCCTGGCACCTCGGCCCGATGATCGTGGCCCGGCGGGGCCGCCCGGTGCGGATCAAGTTCATCAACCAGCTCCCCACCGGACGGGCCGGGGAGCTGTTCCTGCCCGTGGACGAGACGGTCGACGGCGCGGGAGCCGGACCGCTCGACGGTCCCGCCCCGTACCCGCAGAACCGCGCCGTACCGCACCTGTCCGGCGCGCAGACCGGGTGGATCAGCGCCGGCAACCCGTGGCAGTGGTTGACCCCGGCCGGCGAGATCACCCCGTACCCGACGGGTGTGGGTGTGACGCCGGTGCCGGACATGCCGCCGCCCGGCGCGGGCGCCACCACGCTGTACTTCCCGAACGGCCAGAGCGGCCGGCTCATGTGGCTGCACGACAACACGCTCGGCCTGTCCCGGCTCACCGTCTACTCCGGGCAGATCGCGCTCTACCTGCTCACCGACCCGGCCGAGGAACGGCTCGTCGACGACGGCGTGCTGCCCGCCGACCAACTCCCGCTGGTGATCGAGGACAAGACGTTCGTACCCGACGACGCGCAGCTCGCCGCCCAGGACCCCACCTGGGACCGGGACCGCTGGGGCGCCAAGGGCAGCCTGTGGCACCCGCACGTCTACCAGCCGCGGCAGAACCCGTACCGGCTCACCGGCACCAACCCGACCGGGCGCTGGGACTACGGACCGTGGACCCACGACCCGGACGGCGGCGCCAGCCCGTGGGTCGCCCCGGTGCCGAACCCGCACCACGACCCCGACACCGACCCGGACGAGCCGCCGCTGGTACCGGGCGTGCCGCACCCGTCGGCGGTCCCCGACGCGTACGGCGACACTCCGCTCGTCAACGGCGTCGCATACCCGTACCTGGAGGTCGCGCCGCGGGCGTACCGGTTCCGGATCCTCAACGCCTGCGCGGACCGCGCGCTCAACCTCCAGCTCTACCGGGCCGCCTCCGACGCGCCGATGTGGGCCGAGGACGGCAGCCCGGCCGACCCGGACGCCGGTGAGGTGCCGATGGTCGAGGCGGTACGCGCCCCCGGACGGCCCGCGTACTGGCCCGCGGACGGGCGCGACGGCGGCGTGCCCGACCCGGCCGCCGCCGGACCCGAGATGATCCAGATCGGCAACGAGGGCGGCCTGCTCCCCGCCCCCGTGGTGCTGACCAACCGGCCGGTGGACTACCGGTACGACAGGCAGGACCCGACGGTGCTCAACGTGGACGGGCACGCGCTGCTGCTCGCCCCCGGCGAACGGGCCGACGTGGTGGTGGACTTCTCCACTGTGCCGCCCGGCAGCACGCTCATCCTCTACAACGACTGCCCCGCGCCGCTGCCCCGGTTCGACACCCGCTACGACCACCACACCGGGGCACCCGACCGGACCGCCGCCGGTGGTCTGCCGCCGACCCGCCCCGGGTACGGCCCGAACACCCGTACCCTGCTCCAGATCCGGGTCACCGGCACCCCCGCGCAGCCGTACGACACCCGGCGGCTCGCCGAGCGGCTACCCGGGGCGTACGCCCGCAGCCAGCCGCCGCCGATCGTGCCGCAACCCGCGTACGACACCGCGATCGGCACCTCCACCCCGCGCCCGACGCTCGTCGCCGCGCGGGCCACCTCGGTCACGTTCACCCCGGCGGGCGCGACCGCCCCGGTCACGTTGCCGCTGGCCGTGAAGTCGGTCGGGCAGGTGTTCGAGGCCCGGCACGGCCGCGCCGTGGGGCGCCTCGGCGTCGGCCACCCGGTCGCCGGACCACTCGCCCCGGCCACGCTACCGCTGGGACCGGCCGACCCGGCCACCGAGGTCCTGCACGCCACCGACCCGGCGGTGGCGGTCGGCGCGCCCGGCGACGGCACGCAGCTCTGGCGGATCGTCGGGGACGCCCCGCGCACCCATCCGGTGCACATCGAGGGCTGCGACGTACAGCTCGTCAACCGGGTCGGCTGGGACGGCACGGTCCGCGCGCCCGACCCGGGCGAGCTGGGCTGGAAGGACACCGTCCGGGTCAACCCCCGGGAGGACGTCGTGGTGGCGCTGCGTCCCGTCCCACCAGCCCTGCCGTTCAAGATCGGCGACAGCGTACGGCTGCTCGACCCGACCCGCCCGGCCGGCGCACGGCTGGACGCCGGTCCGGTCAGCCCGGTCGACGGCCGCCCCGCGGTCGTGGTCAACCAGCTGGTCAACCTCGGCTGGGAGTACCGCTGGCAGACCCGCTCGGCCGGACTCCGCGACCAGGGCATGAGCCGGCCGCTGGTGGTGCGCGTGGCACCCAAGGCGCCGACCGGCCTCACCGCCACCCCGGCACCCGGCAGCGCCACCGCGCTCCCCGCCATCGCGCTGACCTGGACCGGCAACGGCAGCCGGCCCGTACCCACCAGCCACCGGCTGCAACGCGCCACCGACAGCACCTTCACCACCGGACTGACCGAGATCACGGTGGCCGCCACCGCCACCCGGTACACCGACGCCACAGTCACCCCCGGCGTCACCTACCACTACCGGATCCGTGCCGAGAACGCGGTGAGCTGCTCATCCTGGTCCAACGCCGTACCGGCGGCGGTGCACCTGTCCGCGCCGACCCGGGTGACAGCGGTGCTGCCGCCGACCGGGCCGCTGCGGGTGGCGCTGCGCTGGGCCAACCACTCCTTCGCCACAGGCGTGGACGTGCAGCGGGCCACGAACCCGACGTTCACCAGCGGTCCGGGCACCACGGCCATCGCCGTGGGCGAGTCCCACGTGGACCCGGCCGTCGCGCCGGACACCACGTACTACTACCGGGTACGCACGACGTACCTGGGCGCCGCCTCGCCCTGGTCGACTGTGGCCACCGTGACCACGCCGGCCCGGCCGGTCGCGCCCACCGGCGTGAGCGTCACCGCGAGCGTGTCCGGGCCGGACACCGCCAGCGTGACGGTGACCTGGTCGGCGCCGACGCCGGCCGGACCGGGCGCCGGTTTCGTCGTGCAGCGCGCCACCGACGCCGCCTTCACCCGTGAACCGGCGACGTTCCACGTGACCGGCCGAGGCTTCACCAACACCGGCCTGGCCCGAGGCATGACCTACCACTACCGGGTACGAGCGACAAACGTCGTGGGCACGTCCCCCTGGACCCCCCCAGCCCGAACCACAACCCCCACCTGACCCCGCCCCCTCTCCCCGCGCCCCCTTCCCTCCCCGTTGATCATGAACTTAGCGGCAGTTTCAGAGATCAACACCACCGCCAACTTCATGATCGAGCCCGTGGGTCGGCCCGCCACCGCCCCCTCCCTCCCCCGTGATCAAGGAGTTTGTGTCCGGATCAGGCGCGCATCAGGACACAAACTCCTTGATCACCGGAGTGAGCGGCGCGGGTGGGGTGGGTGGGGTGGGTGGGGTGGGTGGCGCGGATGGCGGGAGGACCGGCAAGCCCGGGGCGCGAGAGGGCAGGGTGCCGGGCGGAACGCCGCCCCGGAGTGCCGGAGCCCGGCGATCATGAAGTTGACGGCCGAAATGGAGATCGAAACTGCCGTCAACCTCATGATCGATCGCGCTGGTCGGGCGCCGCGCTTGGACGGTGATCAAGGGGTTTGTGTCGGGATCCGGCTGCGGGGAGGACACAAACTCCTTGATCAACGGGGAGACCGGGGCGGGAGGGGCGGGGCGGGGAGGGGAACTGTCAGGGGGCGCGGAGAGGGGTGCGGAGTTCGGCCAGGGCGGAGGCTACGCCGTGCAGCAGGTCGGTGGCCTCGGTCAGGCGCGCGGCGGCCGGGTGCTCGGTGTTCGGACGGGCGTCCTCGGCCACGTAACCGGCGGCGGCCACCACCAGCCGCTCGTACGCGGCCACCCCGTCCTCCAACTGGGCCACCAGCGTGGCGTGCACCTCGTTCAGCGTGCTCTGCGGGGTCAGCTTCGCCGCGCGTTCCACGCTCGCCACCCGGGTCGCCAGCTCACGCAGTGAACGATCGGCCTCGGCCGCCTCCCGGACCGCCGGCTCGGCCAGTCCGGTCAAGCGCCCGGCCAGCCCGGCCAGGGTGAGCGCGGCCCGGTCCAGCCGGGCCCACGGCTCGGCCGCGGCGGTGCCGCGCAGCGCGAGGCGGGAGCGGACCCGGCGTACCTCGGCCACGACGCCCGGGCCGACGGGCAGCCGCTCGACGGCGGCGACCAGCCGGGCGCGGGAGCGGGCGGCGGCCTCCGCCGGGTCGAGGGCGGGCGGGGGCGGCACGGCGGCCAGCGCCCGGTGGTCGACCCAGCGCCAGGCGGCCACCGCGATCGCGCTGCCCGCGGCGCCGGCCCAGGCCGCGTCCGCCAGACCGAGTCCGGCGTACGGGGTCAGCACCGCGGCGGCGCCGCCGAGCCCTCCGGCCAGCACGCTCCACCGCCGCGCCGAGTTGCGTAGCCTGCGCAGCCTGCGGAAGTGCCGGGCCCGTTCGTCCGCCATCGTGTCCGCCCCTCCGTCAGCCGGTCGTGGTCTCCCCGGTGCCGCGTTCCCGGCTCATGCTGGCCCGGATCTCGTCGAGACGGGCTGCGGCTGCCGGATCGGCCGGCTGCCCCACGGCGGGGGTCTCGGACCGGCTGCCGAGCTGCTCGCCGGCCATGCTCGACCGGATCTGCTCCAGTCTCGCCGATCCGGCCGAGTCGAGCGTGGCCTTCTGGATCTCCAGCATCCGGCCCTCGACCGAGTTGCCGGCCAGCTCGGCCCGGCCCATCGCGGTGGCGTAGCGGCGTTCGATCCGGTCACGGACCTCGTCCAGCGAGGGGGTGTTGGCGGGCGCGGTGAGCGACGACATCGACTCCAGCGAGCGGGCCACGCTCTCCTGCATCTTGGCCTGCTCCAGCTGGCTGAGCAGCTTGGTGCGCTCGGCCAGCTTCTGCTGGAGGATCATCGAGTTGTTCTCGACCGCCTTGCGGGCCTGTGCGGCCGCGCCGAGCGCCTGGTCGTGCAGCGTCTTGAGGTCTTCCAGCGCCTGCTCCGCGGAGACCAGCTGGGTGGCCAGCATCTGGGCGGTCTGCTCGTAGCGCCCGGCCTCGGCCTCGTCGCCCCGGCCCCGCGCCTGGTCGGCCACCGCCAGCGCCTGCCGCGCGTTGCCCTGGAGCTGTTCCACCTCGGTCATCTGCCGGGACAGCTTCATCTCCAGCTGGCGCTGGTTGCCGATCACCGCTGCCGCCTGCTGCACCAGCGCCTGGTGCTGGCGCTGTGCCTCCTCGACGGCCTGCTGGATCTGCACCTTCGGATCGGCGTGCTCGTCGATCTTCGCGCCGAAGAGCGCCATCAGGTACTTCCAACCCTTGACGAACGGGTTCGCCATCTCCGCCTCGTCCCCTCAGTAGCGTCGCGCCTACATCGTCCCAGCCGGACGCCACTCCGGCACCCGTACGCTCCTGATCAACAGTACGACGCGAACGCCAGCACTGCCCACGACGTGACAGCCGGGGTCAGGCGGCGCAGACCACATCCCGCTCGGCGGGGCGTACGCGGGTGCTGCGCAGCGTGGCCTTGAGCGGCGAGTCCTGCCGGACCTGGACGGCGACCCCGCCGTCGGAGGTGACCTGCCGGACACCGCGGTTGGTGGCCTTGCGCACGGCGGACGGGCCCACCGGAGCCGGCTCGACCCGCTCGTCGGTCACCGGCACCAGCACGCCGGGCATCTGCTCGGCCAGGGCGACCGTGTCGCTCACCTCGCGCAGCAGCTCGGACAGGCGGGCGCCGAGCGCGTCGCAGATCGCGGCCAGCAACTCGCTGGAGGGTTCCTTCTGGCCGCGTTCGATCTCGGAGAGGTAGCCGAGGCTGACGTTGGCGGCGGAGGAGACCTCGCGGAGGGTGCGGTGCTGCCCTTGCCTGCGTGCTCGCAGCGCGTCACCGATCACCCGGCGTAGCAGGACCATCGCACCTCCCCCTGAACGGGACCACCATCTCCGGCCGGAACACGTCGCGCCGGACGCGGCGGACCGCTCCGGCGCCGACGGCGACCGCCGGAGCCTTCCCGCAACCGTACCCGTTGGTCGCCACGACGACATCCCACCCCGCCTCTGAAAATCCGGGCGGATCGACAGGTCCGGCGATCCCGCCGCCGGGCGTGTCGGCGCCGCGCGGGCTCACCGGCGGCCCGCCCCCGCCGCCTCGGCGGCGTCGGCGTCCGCGGGGAGCTGGATGCAGTCGGCGAGCAGCCGCAGCGCCTCGATCACGGCAGCCGAGCGGATGTGGTCGCGGCCGCCCTTGAGGTCGAGCCGGCGCACCTCGGTGCCGTCCGGTCCGGCGACCGCCACGTAGACCAGGCCGACGGGCTTGTCGTCCTGCGGCTCCGGACCGGCCACACCGGTGGTGGCCAGGCCCCAGTCGGCGCCGCACCGCTGCCGTCCGCCCTCGGCCAGCGCCGCCGCCACGTCCGGGTCGACCGGGCCGCGCTCGGCCAGCAGGTCCTCCGGTACGCCGGCGAGCGTCGCCTTGAGTTCGGTGGCGTAGACCACCATGCCGCCCCGGTAGATCGAGCTGACCCCGGCGATCTCCACGATCGCGGCGGCGAGCAGGCCGCCGGTCAGCGACTCGACGGTGGCCAGCGTCTCGCCGCACTCGTGCAGGCGGTGCACCACGGCGGCCGCCGGGCTGCCGGCGGGCCGCTGGTTACTCGCGTCGGTGTCCATGCCCGCCCCCATTTCCCGCCCCACGCCGGCTTACTCGTCCGCCGTCCGGGCCGACGGACCCTCGCCCCGGACCGACTGACCCGCCGCCCGGACCGACTGACCCGCCGACCGGCTCAACGGGCCGGGCGGCGCAGTCGCAACGCCTGGGCGATGTAGTCGAACCCGGTGACCACGGTGACCACGACGGCCGCCCCCATGATCCACGGTCCGATCGCGGCGAGCGCCTCCGGCATCGGCCAGAGATACCAGGTGATGGCCAGGATCTGCAGCGCGGTCTTGACCTTGCCACCACGGCTGGCGGCGATCACCCCGTGCCGGATCACCCAGAAGCGCAGCCCGGTGATGCCCAGCTCGCGGACCAGGATCACCACGGTCACCCACCAGGGCAGCCGGTCGTAGAAGGAGAGCAGCACCAGGGCGGCGCCGGTGAGCGCCTTGTCGGCGATCGGGTCGGCCACCTTGCCGAGTGAGGTGACCAGTTCGTACCGGCGGGCGATCCAGCCGTCGACCAGGTCGGTCGCGGAGGCCACCACGAAGATCACGCAGGCGGCCGTCCGCCAGCCCGCGTTGCTCATGCCGGAGGCGATCACGGTGGCCACGAAGACCGGCACCAGCACCAGGCGCGCGCCGGTGAGCAGGTTCGCCGCGTTGAGCAGCGGTACGGGGGCAGCCGCCGTCGACTCCGCTCCCGTCATGTCCCGCATCGCCCCACGTGGCTTCCCCACTCCATCAGGGCCCGCCGTCACCGTACCGCGCCGGGCGCCGCCGAGATCATCTCATCCGGTACGGCGACCAGGTCCACGCCCTCTGTCGCCGTCACCGTGGCCCGGACCAGGTCACCGGGGCGCAGCGCGGCCAGATCGACGCCGCCGCCGACGGGCGCGACGAGTGTGGTCGAGCCGTCGACCTCGGGCGCCTGGTGGGCGGCCCGCCCCTCCACCACGCCGTCGGCGGTCGAGTCCACGAGCACCTCCACCGTCGCGCCGAGGCGCTCCTCGGCGCGCTGCGAGCAGAGTTCGTCGGCCAGCGCGCTGAGCTTGTCGTACCGCCGCTTGATCGTGGCGGCGGAGACCTTGCCGGTCAGGCCGGCGGCCTCGGTGCCGTCCTCGTCGCTGTAGTCGAACATGCCGATCGCGTCCAGCCGCGCCTCGGTCAGGAACCGGACCAGCTCGGCCACGTCCTGCTTCGTCTCGCCGGGGAAGCCGACGATGAAGTTGCTGCGCGCGCCCGCGTCCGGCGCCAGCGCGCGGGCGGAGGCGAGCAGTTCCAGGAACCGGTCGGTCGAGCCGAAGCGCCGCATCCGGCGCAGCACCGGCTCACTGGAGTGCTGGAACGACAGGTCGAAGTACGCGGCCACGCCCGGCGTGGTGGCGATCACCTCGACCAGGCCGGGCCGGGTCTCGGCCGGCTGGAGGTAGCTGGCGCGGACCCGCACGATCCCGTCGATCGCGGCGAGCTGCGGCAGCAGCTTCTCCAGCGCGCGGGGGTCGCCCAGGTCCTTGCCGTACGAGGTGGAGTTCTCGCTGACCAGCACCAGCTCGCGGACGCCGGTCTTGGCCAGCCACTCGGCCTCGGCGAGCAGCTCGTCCGGGGTACGCGAGACGAAAGCGCCGCGGAAGGCAGGGATGGCGCAGAACGCGCACCGCCGGTCGCAGCCGCTGGCGAGCTTCAGCGAGGCCACCGGGCCGGTGTCGAGCCGGTGCCGCAGCACCTGCCGCAGGTGGGCCGGGGTGTGCGCGTCGGTCTCCGGTGCGACCCGGGCCGGGGTGCCGTGCCCTGGTAGCGACACCGCCGCGTCGCGGCGCTTCACCGGGGTCAGCGGCAGCAGTTCCCGCCGGTCGCGGGGGGTGTGGGCGCCGATCGCCTCGCCGGCGAGCACCGAGTCGAGGCGGGCGGCGATGTCCGGGTAGTCGTCGAAGCTGAGCACGGCCTGCGCCTCGGGGAGACTGTCGGCCAGCTCACGGCCGTACCGCTCGGCCATGCACCCGGCGGCGACGACCTTCGCGCCGGTGTCGGCGGCGGCCAGCAGCGTCTGGATCGAGTCCTGCTTGGCCTTCTCGACGAACCCGCACGTGTTCACCACCACCACGTCGGCGCCCTCGCCGTCGGTGGTGACCTGCCATCCGTCGGCGTGCAGCCGGGCGGCCAGCTCCTCCGAGTCGACCTCGTTGCGGGCGCAGCCGAGGGTCAGCAGGGCGACGCGGCGCCCGTCGGATCGCGGGGTGGAGGAGGAGGCAGACACCATCCGAGGGTACCGGGCCGGTTCCGGTGCGCCGCGCACCCGTCCGGCCAGGGTCAGCGCGCGGACACGGCCACCCGGGCCAGCCGATCGAGGAGGAACACCTCCGTGCCGGCCAGGCCGGTGGAGCAGAAGACCGAGATCTGGTCCGCGGTGGTCCGGCCGGGAGCCGCGCCGGCCAGCACCGCGCCCAGGTCGCGCAGCCGCCCGGCGTACGGCTCGACGGCGGCGAGCATCGGCGGGACGTACGCGGCGGCCTGCCCGGGTGAGTCGGTGACCAGCAGGTCGGCGGCGTCGAGCAGGTCGGGGCCGAACTCGTGCCTGTCGACCTGCTTGAAGCCGACGGTGTTGACGTGGGTGCCGGGGGCCAGGTCGGCGGCGTCGAGCACCGGGACGGTGCTGGTGGTGGCGAGCACCACGACGTCGCGGTCGCGTACCGCGGCGGCGGCCGAGCCGACGGCGCGGGCCGGCACGCCCAGCTCGGCGCGGACCCGCGCGGCGAACGCGTCCCGCCGGGCCGCCGAGCGGCTGAACACCGTCACCTCGCGCAGCGGCCGGACCGCCGCCGCGGCCCAGACCTGGGTCCACGCCTGCCGGCCGGACCCCACCACGCCGACCGTGGCGGCGTCCGCGCGGGCCAGGGCGTCCACCGCCACGCCACCGAGTCCTCCGGTACGCCGGGAGCCGAGTTCCTCGCCGACGGCGATGGCGCGTACCGCGCCGGTGGTCGCGTCGTGCAGCACGACGAGCTGACCGCTCTCCGGGTGGCCGAACGTGTCGTACGAGCGGAAGCCGTACCACTGCCCGGTGAGGTGACCGGCGGTGAGCACCATCCGGCCCCCGCCCAACGGCGCGGACGCCCGGGGCGGGGCGATGAGCCGCCCGGCGTGCGCGGCCAGCAGCGCGTCGCGCATGGCCGCGACGGTGAGCGGGGCGTCCACGGCGGCCGCGACGTCGTCGTCGGAGAAGAGCACGGTCATGCGTTCCATCGTGCAACCTGAAGTTGACGTCAACTCCACTCATGGTGGGCTTTCTCACCCCGCCGCCGGTCCGGCCCGCCCGGTGCTACCGTCGGCCACGACGGCCCGCGGGCCGTCCCGGACGAGTGGTGGGCGTACCCGGTCAGGCCAAGACGCCCCGCGTGACCTAACCGTCGCCCGGCCCGCTCCGCGCCGGGCCCGCCCGTCAGAGGTGATGTCCCATGGCCTGGATCGTGCTGGTGATCTCCGGACTCCTGGAGACCGCGTGGGCGATCGCGCTGGACCGCAGCGCCGGCTTCACCCGTCCCCTCCCCTCCGCCGTCTTCGCCGTCACCCTGGTCGGCAGCATGGCCGGCCTGGCGTACGCGCTGCGCGACATCCCGGTCGGCACCGGCTACGCGGTGTGGGTCGGCATCGGCGCCGTGGGTACCGCGCTGGTCGGCATGCTCGCGCTCGGCGAACCGGTCAACCTGCCGCGCGTGGCCTGCCTGCTGCTGGTGGTGGCCGGTGTGATCGGACTGAAGCTGTTCGCCTGATCGATGCCGCCTCCGGTTTGGACGGTACGGCGCCCGGGGTACCCGATCTCCCGTCGACACGTAGCGAGATCACCCACGGAGGAAACCATGGCCGACATCCACGCCACCGCCCGTCCGCGCAGCAGCGCCGCCCGGATCTGCACGATCATCGCGTTCGTCTTCGCGGCCATCGCGATCTTCATCCTGCCGCCGCTGTTCGGCCTGGTCGGCCTCGTGCTCGGCATCGTCGGCGCGGTGCTCGGCGACAAGCCGCTCGGCTGGTACGCCGCCGCCGCGAGCGTCGCCGGCGCCGTGATCGGCATGATCATCAGCTACGTGGTCCTCACCAACTGAGACCGCCGAACCGCGAACGGGCCCGCCGGGACGACCGGCGGGCCCGTTCGCGTGTACGGGTCAGTCCTCGCCGCCACGCAGGCCGGCCAGGACCTCCTCCAGCTCGTCCGGCTTGACCAGCACGTCGCGCGCCTTGGAGCCCTCGGACGGGCCGACCACGCCCCGGGTCTCCATCAGGTCCATCAGCCGGCCCGCCTTGGCGAAACCGACCCGCAGCTTGCGCTGGAGCATCGAGGTCGACCCGAACTGCGAGGTGACCACCAGCTCGACGGCCTGCACGAGCAGGTCGAGGTCGTCGCCGATGTCCTCGTCGATCTTCTTCTTGCTGTCCTGCGCCGGGGCAAGCACGTCCGGGCGGAACTCCGGCTCGCGCTGGTCCTTGCAGAACTTCACCACGTCGGCGATCTCGCGCTCGGTGACCCAGGCGCCCTGGATGCGCTGCGGCTTCGACGCGCCCATCGGCAGGAACAGGCCGTCGCCGCGGCCGAGCAGCTTCTCCGCGCCCGGCTGGTCCAGGATGACCCGGGAGTCGGCGAGCGAGGAGGTGGCGAACGCGAGCCGGGACGGCACGTTCGCCTTGATCAGGCCGGTGACCACGTCGACCGAGGGCCGCTGGGTCGCGAGGACCAGGTGGATGCCGGCGGCCCGGGCGAGCTGGGTGATCCGGACGATGGAGTCCTCCACGTCGCGCGGCGCGACCATCATCAGGTCGGCCAGCTCGTCCACGATCACCAGCAGGTACGGGTACGGCCGCATCTCCCGCTCGCTGCCCGGCGGCGCCTTGATCTCGCCGTTGCGCACCTTGCGGTTGAAGTCGTCGATGTGCCGGACCCCGTTGGCGGCGAGGTCGTCGTAGCGCATGTCCATCTCGCGGACGACCCACTCCAGCGAGTCGGCCGCCTTCTTCGGGTTGGTCACGATCGGCGTGACCAGGTGCGGGATGCCCTCGTAGCCGGTCATCTCGACCCGCTTCGGGTCGATCAGCAGCAGCCGCACCTCGTCCGGCGTGGCCCGGGTCAGGACGGAGACCAGCAGCGAGTTGAGGCAGGACGACTTGCCCGCGCCGGTGGCTCCCGCAATGAGAATGTGAGGCATCTTCGCGAGGTTGGCCACCACGTAGCCGCCCTCGATGTCCTTGCCGAGCGCCACCACCATCGGGTGGTGGTCGCTCGTCGCCTCGCGGGAGCGCAGCACGTCGCCGAGCGACACGTTCTCCGGGTCGGTGTTCGGGATCTCCACACCGACCGCGCTCTTGCCCGGGATCGGGCTGAGGATGCGCACGTCCGGCGACTTCACCGCGTACGCGATGTTGCGGGACAGCTGGGTGATCCGCTCGACCTTGACGCCCGGGCCCAGCTCCACCTCGTACCGGGTGACTGTCGGGCCGCGGGTGAAGCCGGTGACGGCGGCGTCCACGTCGAACTGCTCGAAGACGCCTGTGAGCGCCGCGATCACCTCGTCGTTGGCCTTGCTGCGGCTCTTCGGCTTGGCGCCGCTGCCGAGCAGGTTCGCCGGCGGCAGCGTGTAGTCGCCGGCAAGCCCGGTCAGCGCGAGCTGCTCGGCCCGGGTGGGCAGCGGCGAGTGCTCCGGCGGCTCGACCGGCTTGCGGTTCGCCGGCACCTTCGGCGGCTTGCGCGGCAGCACCAGCGTCTCCTGGAGGTCGACGCCTGCCAACTCGTCGTCCGGGTCCAGCGGCTCCAGCGGCGGCGGCATCCGCTTCGCGGGCCGCTTGCGGGCGGGCTTCGCCGGTGCCTCGTCCTCGGCGGACTCCTCGTCGGCGTCCGCCCCGGCCGGGTCGGCGCGCAGGCCGAGCCGCTCCGGGATCTTGTTGATCGGCGTCGCGGTGACCACGAGCAGGCCGAACACCAGCAGCAGGAGCAGCAGCGGCATGGCCACCCAGGCGGTCACCGCCGACTTCAGCAGGTCGCCCACGCCCGCGCCGATCAGACCGCCGGCGAAGTCGCGCTGGACCTCGTCGACCGGGTTCTGCCCGATGTGCAGCATCGCGGCGGTCGCCAGCATCATCGAGCCCCAGCCGACCAGGCCGCGACCGCGGTGCTCGGGGTCGGCGGGGGTCCGCATCAGCCGCCACGCGCCGACGATGAACAGCACCGGAAGGATTATCGAGATGGCGCCGATGAACAGCCGTACGGTGTCGGCCAGGTGCCGGCCCACCGGCCCGGCGCCGCCGCCCCAGATGCCCACCGCGCTGAGGATGGCCAGGCCGAACAGCAGCAGCCCGGCGCCGTCGCGGCGGTGCTCCGGATCCAGCTCCCGGGTGGACGCGGCCTGCCGCCCGGCCGCCCGGAACGTCCAGCCGACCGTGTGCGCAAGTCCCATCCAGACGGCACCGACCGCCCGGCCGACGAACGCGGCCGGGCTCGGCCCGGGAGCCGGGCGCCGACGCGCCGGTTTCCGCGCCGCCGCCTTCTTCGCCGGTTGCCGGGCGCGGTTGTTCGTGGTGCCACGCGGCGACGCGCCGCGCCGCCGGCTCGCCTGAGAGGTACGGCCCGCCATAGAGTCACGGTAACGGCGGCACCCGGTGGATCGCCGCTTTTCCGGGTCGTGTCCGCGCGTCGCAGCACGGGTCGGACCGTCGTTTGTGTTATTCGCCTCAGAAGGGATGCCCGATGGCGTCGCCGGAGATCGAGGACGGTCCGGACGGTCCGCTGGCCGGACACCCGCAGGAACTGCGCCCGCTGACCGGCGAGCTGATCGCCGCCGTTCTCGGCCATCGGGGGTACGCGGTGGTCGAGGAACCCGACGGCGCGCTGGTGGGCCGCTGGGAGCGGAACCTGATCTGGTTCCACCGCCGGGGCGTGGCCGGTGAGCTGCTCCAGGTACGCACAGTCGTCGCGGACCACTTCGGCATCGAGCGCGTGCCCGAGCTGCACGCCTTCTGCAACACGTGGAACCACGACCGGCTCTGGCCGAAGGCGTACGTGCACGTCGCCGACGACGGGTCGGCCCAGGTGTGCGGCGAGGTCACCACCGACCTGGAGCGCGGGGTGACGCCGCACCAGCTCGACCGGCTCGTCGACTGTGGCGTGACCACCGGGTGCCAGCTCGCCGCCGCCGTCGACGAGCTGGCCGGCGGGACGCTCCGGTGACCACGGCACGCGACCGAGGGCTGGCCGCCGCGCTCGCCGACGCCCGGGACCGGCCCGACGGTGCGGAGCGCTGCGCCGAGCTGGAGCGGATCGCGTCGCGGGCGGATGCCACCGGCGACCCGCGTACCGCCCTGTCGGCACGGTTCGCGCTGGTCGAGGCGTACCTGCACCGGGGCGAGCGGTGGCGGGCGGTGGAGCCGGTCCGGCGGATGCGGACCACGCTGGACGGGCAACCCGGGCTGCTGGACGCCCGCCCGGACGAGCTGACCCGGTTGCGCCGGCATCAGCGGCAGGCGGTGGAGGCGTCGTTCGGCACGCCCCGGGTGGGTCTGGACCAGGCCCGGTCCCTGTTGGACGCGCTCGCCGGGGAACTGGGCGAGGACGCCGCGCCGGTGGCGGAGCTGCGCTGCCGGCTCGCCGACCACCTCGGCGACGAGCCGGCGGCCCGGCGGGCGTACGAGCGCTGGTCGGCGGCGGACGCGAACGACCCGGTGGGTGGCTGTGCGGGGTGCGCCCCGGCGCGGCGGGCCGACCTGCTGGCCGGCTGGGGCGAGCCGGAGGCGGCTCTGGCGGCGCTGGCCCCGGCGCTGGCCGGCTGGGTCGAGCCGCAGTCGGTACCGACCCGGCGCGGCGAGCGGCAGGCAGCAGCCGCCGGCGCGATGGCCTGCACCGACCAGCCGGAACGGGCGCTCGCCGTGGGGCTGCTGCCGTGGCTGCGTACCGGCGCGGTGACGCGGGCGGCCCGGGCGCACGTGCGCGCGTACCGCCGGCACCGCAGCGAGAAGACGGCGTTCCCGCTGCTCGCCGCACATCTGCGCTTCTGCGCGCTGGGCGGCTACCTGCATCGTGGGCTGGAGATCCTCACCGAGCAGCTGCCCGAGCTGGACCGCCCGGCCGACGACCTGGCCGCGATGGAGTTCGCGGCGGCGGGCGCGCTGCTGTGCGGACTGGCCGCCGAGTCCGGGCTGGGCGGGCGGCGCATCCACCGCCCCGGGCACGGCTCCCGGCCCGCGGCCGAGGTGGACGTGGCGACGCTCGGTACGCAGTTGCAGGGGCTGGCGACGGCGCTCGCCGGCAGCTTCGACGCCCGCAACGGCACCGGGCACCAGTCCGGCCGGATCGCCTCCTGGCTGGCCGAACGGCCACTTGCCGCGCCGGTGTCGCTGGCTGCCGAGAGCGAGTTCGACGAGGAGCCGGACGCCGATGATCCGGCCGAACCCCTGCTGCCCGGGCCGGAGGAACCGGCCCCGCTGGACGCGGCGCTGCTCGCCGCCGCGCTCGACGCCCGGGGCGAGCCGTACACGCCTGAGCCGGACGGCACGCTCGCCGGACGGTGGGGCGAGGCCACGATCCAGTTCCGCCTGCTCGGCCGAGACGGCGACGTGCTGCACGCCCGGGTGGTGGCGGAGCGGCGGCTGCCGGCCGGTCGGCGCGCCGAGGCGTACGCGTTCTGCAACGCCTGGAACCACGACCGGCTGCTGCCCGCCGCGTACGTGCACGAGCCCGGCGACGGGACGCTGGTGCTGGCCGCGGGCATCTCCACCGACCTGTCCTGCGGGGTGGCCCCGGCGCAGCTCGCAATGCTGGTGGCCGCCGCGGTCCGCACCGGCACCGCGTACGCCGAAGCGGTCGCCGCGCTGCCCTGACACGCGGCGCGGCCCCCGATCACCGGGCGGTGGTGATCGGGGGCCGCGGTCTGGGTGCGGCGGTCAGCGGGCGGAGAACGCCAGCGTGTACTCGCCGGAGCCGGACAACCCGACGACGCGGTACCGGTACGCACCGGCCTGGGTCTCGGCGGTCAGGCGGGCCGTGCCGTCGGCGGTGGCCGCGCGGGCCACGGTGCGGAACGCGCCGCCGGTGAAGCGTTGCAGCTCCAGCACCACCCGGGCGCCGTCCGGCGCGGACAGGCACGCCTCCTGGGTGCCGTCGGGCACCCGGTAGAAGCGCCCGTCCGGCTGGACCTGGGTCCGTCCGGCGGCGATCCGGCCGGTCCGGCTCACCTGGCCGGAGCACTCGGTGTCGTCCGCCGGCGGGGTGGGCTCGGCGGTCACCGGCGGGGTGGTCTCGCCGCCGCCCGCAGGCGGCTGCGTGGGCGCGGGCTGGTCGCCTGCGGTGACGAGCGTCAGGTTGTTGCGCTGGAGGATCTCGTTGACCGGCTGGAAGAACGTGGTGCCGCCCCGGGTGCAGTCGCCGGATCCGCCGGACGTGACGCCCTGCGCCTGGTCGCCGGAGAGCCACGCGCCACCGGAGTCACCCGGCTCGGCGCAGACGTTCGTCCGGGTCAGCCCGGTGACGGTGCCCTCCGGGTAGTTGACTGTGGCGTTCTTCGCCTGGATCAGGCCGCAGCGGGTGCCGGTGGTGGAGCCGGACCGGCAGATCGACGCGCCCACCGGCGCCTCGGTGGAGCCGTTCACCGCCACCGTGCCGCCGTCGTTGAAGTCGGTCACCACGCCCTGCGGCGTCCAGTCGGCGTTCACCCGCACGAACGCCCAGTCGTCACCGGGGAACGAGGACGCGGCGAACGTGCCCTGGGCGACCCGGTTGGATCCGGTGGTGCGGTCCCCCGGCCGGCCGCAGTGCCCGGCGGTGACGAACCCGCCGACCACTGAGAAGCCGACCGAGCAGCGGCCCGCGTTGTTGATCAGGTAGGCGTCGCCGCCCCGCACGTCGAACAGCGGGCGCGGGGCCTCGTCGGCGGTCCGCACCCGGACCATCGCGGCCTTCGACCCGGCGGCGGCGGCGAGCCGTCGGCCGTCGGCCTCCGCGCCCGGCCGGGCGATCACGACCACCGCGTTGTCTGCCACGTCGACGTACCAGCCCGCGACGTCCGGGCTGGCGTCGGCGCCCGCCGCGTCCAGCCGGCTCTTCACCGCGTCCAGCTCGGCGACGCCGCGGGCCACCCGCTTCGGGACCGCGCCCGCGGCCCGTACCCGCGCCTCGCCGGCCGGGTCGGCCACCGCCACGGTGAGCGTGGCGCCGTCCGCGCTGAGCCAGCTTCCGCCGTATCCGGCGCCGAGTTCGCCGCGCAGCCGGGTGACGGTGCCGGCCGCCCACCGCTCGGTCCGCAGCCGCTTCACCGCCTGGTCGCGGGTCAGCGCGAGGTCGCGGCCCATCGCGTCCAGGACCTCCGGGGCGACGCCGTCGGCCGCCGGCGCGGCCCGCCGGGGTTCCTCACCGGCGAACGACGGTACGGTCACCGCCGCCGTCAACCCGGCCGCCGCCACCAGTACGCCGATGGCTGTCATCCGTCTGCGGTCCATCCGCCACGCTCCTCCCGACCGGCGCAGGGGCACGCCGGCCATCGGGAGGTACGGAGACGGACGCCGATCGGATGAGTGCGGTCACCACGTTTCGACACCGCGTGTCGGGGCGTACCCGGAAAGCGACGGCGCCGGCCCACCGCGGACGGTGGACCGGCGCGCGGCGCGGTCGGGTCAGACCTCGACGACGGTCGGGACGATCATGGGCCGACGGCGGTACGCGTCGTTGACCCAGCGGCCCACCGTGCGGCGGACGATCTGCTGGAGCTGGTGCGGGTCGGTGATGCCGTCCGCGGCGGCCCGGTTCAGCGCCTCGGTGACCAGCGGGACCACCGCGTTGAACGCCTCCGGGTCCTCGGAGAAGCCCTTCGCCGAGACGGTCGGGCCGGCGACCACCTTGCCGGTGACCGAGTCGACCACGACTGTCGCGGCGATGAACCCGCCGTCGCCCAGGATCCGGCGTTCGGTGAGCAGCGACTCGCTGACGTCGCCGACGGCGAGACCGTCGACGTAGACGTACCGGCTCTTGACCCGCCCGACCAGGCTGGCGCGGCCCTCGACCAGGTCGACCACGTCGCCGTCCTCGCAGAGCACGACCCGGTCCGGCGCGACGCCGGACTCGATGCCGAGCCGGGCGTGCGCCCGCAGGTGCCGCCACTCGCCGTGCACCGGCATCAGGTTGCTCGGGCGTACCACGTTGAGCAGGTAGAGCAGCTCACCGGCCGGGGCGTGGCCGGAGACGTGCACCTTCGCGACGTCCTTGTGCACCACCACGGCGCCGGCCCGGGCGAGCCGGTTGATCACCCGGTAGACCGAGGTCTCGTTGCCGGGCACCAGCGAGGACGCCAGCACCACCGTGTCGCCAGGGGCGATGGTGATGTGCCGGTGGTCGCCGCTGGCCATCCGGCCCAGCGCGCTCATCGGCTCGCCCTGCGAACCGGTGGACATCAGCACGATCTGCTCGGGCGGCAGGTTCGTGGCCTCCTCGATCCCGACCACCAGGCCGGGCGGGATGTTGAGCAGGCCCAGGTCGCGGGCGATGCCCATGTTGCGGACCATGGACCGGCCGATCAGCGCCACCTTGCGGCCGTGCTCGACGGCCGAGTCGAAGACCTGCTGCACCCGGTGCACGTGCGAGGCGAACGAGGCGACGATGATCCGCCCCTTGGCCTTCGCGAAGATCGAGTCGAGGACCGGGCCGATCTCCCGCTCCGGCGTGACGAACCCGGGGATCTCCGCGTTCGTCGAGTCGGACAGCAGCAGGTCGACGCCCTCGGCGCCGAGCCGGGCGAACCCGGCCAGGTCGGTGATCCGCCCGTCGAGCGGAAGCTGGTCCATCTTGAAGTCGCCGGTGTGCAGCACCAGGCCGGCCGGCGTACGGATGGCCACCGCCAGCGCGTCCGGGATCGAGTGGTTCACCGCGAAGAACTCGCACTCGAACGGGCCCAGCCGTTCCCGGCCGCCCTCCCGCACGGTCAGCGTGTACGGCTGGATCCGCCGCTCGGCCAGCTTCGCCTCGACGAGCGCGAGCGTGAACTGCGAGCCCACCAGCGGGATGTCCGGCTTGTGCGCGAGCAGGTACGGCACCGCGCCGATGTGGTCCTCGTGGCCGTGCGTGAGCACGATCGCCTGCACGTCGGCCAGCCGGTCCAGGATCGGGCCGAAGTCGGGCAGGATCAGGTCCACGCCCGGCTGCTCGACGTCGGGGAACAGCACCCCGCAGTCGACGATCAGCAGCTTGCCGTCGTACTCGAAGACGGTCATGTTCCGGCCGATGGCGCCGAGTCCGCCGAGCGGGATGATCCGCAGGCCGCCCTCGGGCAGCGGCGGGGGCAGTTCACCCTCGATGTGCGCCTCGGTCACGCGTCACCTCATTCTGCGACGCCGTCGCGCGGCGTCCGTCGTGTCGTTGATTCATTCGGGCAGGGGCAGGCCCGCCGCGGCGCAGTCGGCGCGCAGCTGGGCCAGTTCGTCACCGGTGGCGTCGACGAGCGGCGGCCGCACCGGGCCGGCCGGGCGACCCTGCGCCCCCAGGCCGGCCTTGACCAGGATCGTGCCCTGGGTGCGGAAGATGCCGGTGTAGAGCGGCAGCAACCGCCGGTGCAGGGCGAGCGCACCGGCGTTGTCGCCCGCCTCGAACGCCTCGATCATCTGCTTGGTCAGCGCGCCGGTGAAGTGGGTGGAGGTGCCGACCACGCCGACCGCGCCGATCGACAGCATCGGCAGGGTGAGCGCGTCCTCGCCGCTGTAGTAGGCCAGGTCGGTGCGGCTGAGCACCTCCGACGTGGCGAACAGGTCGCCCTTGGCGTCCTTCACCGCGACGATCCGGCCGTGCTCGGCCAGCTTGACGAGCGTCTCGGTGGCGATCGCCACGCCCGCGCGGTGCGGGATGTCGTAGAGCATGACCGGCAGGCCGGTGGCGTCCGCGACTGTGGTGAAGTGTCGCAGCAGCCCGGCCTGCGGCGGCTTGTTGTAGTACGGCGTGACCACCAGCAGGCCGTGCGCACCGGCCTTCTCGGCCTGCGTGGCCAGCTCGACTGTGTGCCGGGTGTCGTTGGTGCCCACACCGGCGACGATGCGGGCCCGGTCGCCGACCGCCTCGACCACGGTGCGGATCAGCGACTCCTTCTCCGCCTCCGTGGTGGTCGGGGACTCGCCGGTGGTGCCGTTGAGCACCAGCGCGTCGTTGCCCTGCTCGTCGACGAGATATTCGGCCAGCCGGGCGGCGCCGTCGAGATCCAGGCCGCCGTCCGGCGTGAACGGGGTCACCATGGCCGTCATCACTCGCCCGAACGGGCGCGACGCGCCCCGGCTCGGGGCGGCGGAGTGGTCGTGCGTCATGCTCACAACCTAGCGGACGGCCGCCGGTGGCCCGGCGGCGAAGGGCGACGAGTCACTCCGCGTGCGGCGACGCAGCCACCTCGGAGCCGTCGGGCAGGGTGGAGATCACGAAGTCGGCGAAGACGTTCGGCGCGACACCCTTGAGCTGGCGCAGGCACTCCACCGCCAGCTCGCGGATCTCCACGTCGGCGTGCTCGGTGGCGCGCATCTTCACGAAGTGCCGCCAGGCCCGGTAGTTGCCGGTCACCACGATCCGGGTCTCGGTGGCGTTCGGCAGCACCGCCCGGGCCGCCTGGCGGGCCTGCTTGCGGCGCAGCGTCGGGTTGGGCTCGTCGGTGAAGCGGGCCTCCAGCCCTTCCAGCAACTCGGTGTACGCCCGCACCGCCGCGTCGGTGGCCTCGACGAACTTCTTGTGCAGCTCCGGGTCGTCGGCGATCACCGACGGCTCGACCATCGCCGCGTCCCGCTCGGGCACGTAGCGCTGGGAGAGCTGGGAGTAGGAGAAGTGCCGGTGCCGGATCAGCTCGTGGGTGAACGAGCGGGAGACGCCGCTGAAGTAGAAGCTCACCGAGCCGTGCTCCAGCACGCTCAGGTGGCCGACCTCCAGGATGTGCGCCAGGTAACCGGCGTTGGTGGCGGTGGCCGGGTTCGGCTTCCTCCAGCTCTGGTAGCAGGCCCGGCCGGCGAACTCGGCGAGCGCCTGCCCACCGTCGGCGTCGGTGGACCAGGGCACCTCTTCGGGCGCCTGGAACTGGGTCCACGCGATCAACTTGACCTGGGGCTGAACCATCTCCGGCATTCCTGCGACTGTAGTTGGCCCGCGCCCGGCGTGGAAATCGGGCACGCGGCCGGCCAGCGGGCGCTCCGCCCAGGTGTCTCGGCCTGAGTCGTCCGATATCGCCGCTCCGGCTCTCAAGATCTTGGTAGGAAATGGCCCCCATAGGAGCGCTGCGCTTCCAAGATCTTCTCCGATCCCGCTTTGCGGAACATCGAACCCGGATAGCGGGAGCGCTCCGGCGGAGAGGGCGGAGAGGGCTAGACGTAGAGCGAGGTGAAGGGTGACCAGGGCAGGTTGCGGACGACCGAGAAGACCCCCCACGCGGCCAGGAACACGCCGATGACCTTGGGGCTGAACTGGACCTCGGGCAGCTTCCAGCCGAACGCCCGGTTGCCGGCCCAGGCCACGAAGAGCCAGGCCAGGAACGGCAGCGCGAAGATGAACAGGAAGTGGTGCCGGGCGGCGGCGGGCAGGTCGCCGTGCAGCACGTACCAGAGCGCGCGGGTGCCGCCGCAGCCCGGGCAGTCCAGCCCCGTGGTCAGCTTGAGCAGGCAGGTCGGCGCGGCGTCCGGGTCGCTCCGGGTCGGGTCGCTGATCAGGGCGTACGCGACGCCGAGGCCGACGCAGCCGAGCGCGGCCAGCGG
This sequence comes from Micromonospora sp. CNZ297, assembly GCF_007827625.1. Lineage (NCBI taxonomy): Bacteria > Bacillati > Actinomycetota > Actinomycetes > Micromonosporales > Micromonosporaceae > Micromonospora > Micromonospora sp. CNZ297. The sequence continues at coordinate 122,906 of NZ_VISU01000004.1, forward strand.
CACCGCCCAGCGCGGGGCGCGGGCGTGCAGGCGCAGCACCATCCGGGTGAACCGGTCGGCCTCGACCGGCTGGTACGCCACCGGGTAACCCGGCCACGGCGCTCCGGGCGCCCCGACGGGAGCTGGCGGGCCGGCGAGCGCGTGCGACGGCGATCCGGACTCCGGCTGCGCGTGCCCGTGCGGGTGCGGCTGGGGGTGCGGGTCGGGCGCGGTGGCAGGCCGGTCAACGCTCGTCACGCGCTCACCGTACACCGGCCACGCCCACCAGCGCGGCGGCCAGCGGCCCCGCGAGGTCGCCCGCGGCGGGCGGGGCGACCGCGTCCAGGCCGAGCCAGCCGGCCAGCCGGTAGAGCTCGGCGGCGAGCGCCACTGCCGTCTCCCCCGGGTCGGCGCCCGGCTCGACCCAGGCGGCCGGCACCAGCAGCGCCCCGGCCTTCCGGTCGGCCTTCAGGTCGACGCGGGCGGTGAAGCGCTCGCCCTGTCGGAACGGCAGCACGTAGTAGCCGTAGACCCGCTGGGGCGCCGGCACGTAGATCTCGATCCGGTAGGTGAAGCCGAACAGCCGCTCGGTGCGCGCCCGCTCCCAGACCAGCGGGTCGAACGGGCTGACCAGCGTGTTGCCGCGTACCCAGCGGGGCAGCCGCGCGTCGGCGTGCAGGTAGGCCGGCTGCCGCCAGCCCTGCACCGTGACCGGGGTCAGTTCGCCCGCCTCGACCAGCTCGGCCACCGCCCGCCGCGCCCCGGCGACCGGCAGCCGGAAGTAGTCGCGCAGGTCCGTCTCGGCGGCGACGCCGAGCGAGCGGGCGGCGATCGACACGAGCGACCGGTGCGCCTCGGCGTCGCCCGGGGTGGGCGCGTCCAGCACGGCGGCCGGGAGCACCCGCTCGGGCAGGTCGTAGCGGCGGGCGAACGAGTTGGTGCGGTCGGCGGCGGTGACCTCGCCGGCCCAGAACAGGAACTCCAGCGCCCGCTTCACGGCCGACCAGTTCCAGCCCCAGTTGCCGGTCTCCCGCGGGGCGTCGTGCTCGATCTCGGCCGCGGTCAGCGGCCCTCGGGCGGCCACCTCGTCGCGGACCCAGGCGACCAGCTCGGGCTGCTCCTCGGCGATCCGGCGCATGCCGCCCCACGCCTCGTCGCGGGCCTTCGCCATCCGCCAGCGCAACGCCGGGTGCAGCCCCACCGGGACCAGCGACGCCTCGTGCGCCCAGTATTCGAACAGCTCACGCGGGCGGCGGTAGGCGGCGGTGTCCAGCAGGGCGGTCGGGTACGGCCCGAGCCGGCTGTAGAGCGGCAGGTAGTGCGCGCGCTGGAGCACGTTCACCGAGTCCATCTGGATCAGCCCGACCCGGTCGAGCACCCGGCGCAGGTGGCGGCGGGTGGGCACGCCTGAAGGCGCCGGGTCGGCGAAGCCCTGGGCGGCCAGGGCGATCCGGCGGGCCTGGGCGAGGGAGAGCGATTCCGGTACGGCCATCGTCGGCGACCCTAATCCAGCGGTACGACATCGGGAGCGGCGGCTGGACCGATCGCCCGCCGGGGCATAGAACGGACAGGTGCTCACCATTCGCCGGGAGGAACCGGACGACGCCGAGGCCATCGCCCGGGTGCACGTCCACGGCTGGCAGGCCGGGTACGCCGGGATCATGCCCGAGGAGGTGCTGAGCCGGCTGAACCCGCGCGCCTGGGCGCAGCGCCGCCGCGACCTCGGCACCGCCGACCCGGAGCACCCGTTCACCACGCTCGTCGCCGTGGACGGCGGCACGATCGTCGGGTTCACCACGTTCGGGCCGTACCGGAACAACCAGGACCGCGGCGACCTCGACCCGGCGCACGGCGAGCTGCTGGCGATCTACCTGGAACCGGCGCACTGGGGTTCGGGCGCCGGCCGGACGCTGCTCGCGGCGGCCCGGGATGGCCTGGCCGAGCGGGGCTGGACCGGGTACCGGCTCTGGGTGCTCGCCGACAACGCCCGGGCGCGCCGCTTCTACGAGCGGGCCGGGCACTCACCGGACGGTGAGGAGTCCGCCTACCCGGTGCCGCTGTCCGGTGGCCGCACCCCGATCCTGCTCCGGGAGCTGCGGTACACCACCGGAGGCTGACCCGGCCGGGACGCCGTCGCCGGGACGCCCGCCTCCGGCCGGCGTGAGCCAGCGCCGGATCGGCAGCCCGAGCAGCAGCGCCAGGCTGATCCACACGTACGTGTTGCTGCCGAGGAAGCCGTCCACGCCGGTGAAGTCCTTCTCCCAGGACCAGACGATCCGGCTGCACAGCAGCGCGTACCCGATCAACGCGGCGGCCAGCAGCAGACGGCGCCGGCGGCTGCGCGCGGGCGCCGCCATGCCGTTGTCGACGAGCAGGATCAGGCCGGGCAGCAGCCAGACCAGGTGGTGCACCCAGGTGACCGGGCTGACCAGGCACATCACGGCACCGGTGAGGGCCAGGCCGGTGGCCTCGTCGCCGGCGGCCACCGCCGCCCGCGAACGCCACGCCCACACCACGAGCGTCAGGAGTACGAGCACCAGCCAGGCGATCGTGCTCGGGTGCTGCGGGTCGAGCCGGGCGACCACCCCGCGCAGCGACTGGTTGGAGACGAACGCCAGTTCACCGACCCGGTCGGTGTTCCACAGCGCCTCGGTCCAGAACTCCCGGGACGCGTCGGGGAAGAGACCGGCGGCCACGAGCGTGGCGACGGCGGCCGTGCCGACTGTGGTCAGCGCGGCCCGCCAGCGGCCGGTGACCAGCAGGTAGACGATGAAGATGCCGGGCGTCAGCTTGATCGCGGTGGCCAGGCCGATGCCCACGCCCGCCCAGCGGCTGCGCGCCGGCAGCAGCCACAGCAGGTCCGCCGCCACCAGGAACAGCAGCAGCATGTTGACCTGGCCGAAGTTGACCGTCTCGCGCATCGGCTCGTACGCGGCCGCCAGGCAGAGCGCCACAGCGAGCGCGAACCAGCGGGTCCAGCCGGACCGGCGGGCCACCGGGTCCAGCAGCCGCCAGATCACCACGGCGCTCGCCAGCACCGTCGCGGTCACGCTCACCACGATCGCCGCGCCCCACGGCAGGTACGCCATCGGCAGCATCACCAGTGCGGCGAACGGCGGATAGGTGAAGCCGTACTGCGTGCCGGGGCGCAAGAAGTCGTAGATCTCCCCGCCGTCACGCGCCCAGTAGGTCAGCGCGCCGTAGTAGACCTGGAGGTCGAAGAAGCCGTGCCGCACGGCCGCCACGGAGAGGAACACGGTGACCGCCGCGGCGAGCGCCACCACGGCGACGACCTGCGTGATCGTCCGCCCGGCACCCTGCGCCACCGTCACCCTCCTCGCCCTGCGTAGGCTCACGTGCCATGGCTGCAGGCTACGTCCGGCCCGCGCGTCCCGAGGACGCCGGCGAGATCGCACGCATCCAGCTCGCGACCTGGCGGGTCGCGTACCGCCGGATCCTGCCACGGCACGTGCTCGACAACCTCGACGAGGCGTACCTCGCGCGGCGGTGGAGTGCGGCGGTGCAGGAGCCGCCCTCGGGCGCGCACCGGGTGCTGGTCGCCGTCGAACAGGCGGCGCAATCCTATCTGGTGGGGTTCGTCGCCTCCGGTCCGGCCGACGCCGACGCGCTCGCCCCCGACGAGCCGGCCGAGGCGCTCGGCTCGGACGTCGCCGCGGTCACGGATCTGCTGGTCGAGCCCCGGTGGGGGCGGCGCGGGCACGGCAGCCGGCTGCTCGCCGCGGCCGTCGACCACTGGCGCGCCGACGGTCTGACCCGGGCGGTGGCGTGGGCGTTCGACGCCGACGCCGCGACCCGGAAGTTCCTCGGCTCGACCGGCTGGGAGCCGGACGGAGCGGCCCGCGCGCTGGACGTGGACGACATGCTGGTCTCCCAGATCCGCCTGCACGTGGCAGTCCCGGAGGAAAATCTTCCGCCGCAGCGATGAGTTCTGCTCGTCTCGCCGGTCCACCCTCGCGTGGGTGGGCCGGCGGTCCCGGCACGGGGCAGGACCGCCACCCCACCCGCCGCACCCCGCCCCGATCCAGTCGATCATGAAGTTGGCGGCCTTTTCGATCTCCCCAACTGCCGCCAACCTCATGATCGACCAGGTACAGGCCCGGGGGGTGAGGGTGAGGGTGAGGGTGGGGGTCAGGCTGGGGGGAGTTCGGCTACCAGTTCTTCGTCCTCCATCGCGCCTGTGGGGTGGAAACCCAGGGACGTGTAGAGGGCGGCGGCGGGCTTGTTGTCGGGGTGGTAGCTCAGGCGGATCGGCCGGCCCGCCTCGGCGAGCCAGTCGGCGAGCGTCCGCACTGTGGCGCGGCCCAGGCCCCGGCCCTGCTCGGCGGCGTCGATCACCATGCCGCCGATCCAGCGCGACTCGTCGTCGTCCACGCCCCACATGACGTGGCCGACGACAGTCTCGTCGGCGTAGACGGCCAGCGAGTTCCAGACGTCCGAGCGCTCGGTGAGAAGCAGGTAGCGGGCGGCCAGCGCGGCCACGAAGGCGCGCTGGCCGTCGTGCGGCGCGACGTCCGCCACGGCCCGCCAGTTGTCGTCGTCCACCGGGCGCAGCGTCACCCGGCGGCCGGTGCGGTCGGAGTGTCCGGAATCGATCATGAAAGCAGCCTAGGTCCACGCCGCCGACCAGGCAAAACGGTTTCCCGCAGCAGGCCGGAGCACGCCGCGCGACGGATCAGTCGAGCAGGGCGTCCAGGCCGACTGTGAGACCGGGCCGGCGACCCACCTCCCGGACCGCGAGCAGCACGCCGGGCATGAACGACACCCGGTCGTACGAGTCGTGCCGGATGGTGAGCGTCTCGCCGGTGGTGCCGAACAGCACCTCCTGGTGGGCGACCAGGCCGGTGGCGCGTACGGCGTGCACGCGTACCCCGTCGATGTCGGCACCGCGGGCGCCGGCCACCTCGTCGCGGGTCGCGTCCGGCGCGAGCCCCAGGCCGGCGTCGGCGCGGGCGGCGGCGATCAGCCGGGCCGTGTGGGTGGCGGTGCCGCTCGGCGCGTCCAGCTTGCGCGGGTGGTGCTGCTCGACGATCTCGACCGACTCGAAGTAGCGGGCGGCGCGCGCCGCGAACTGCATCATCAGCACCGCGCCGATGCCGAAGTTGGGGGCGATCACCACGCCTACGCCGGGCCGGCCGGCGAGCCAGCCCCGCACCTCGGCGAGCCGCTGCCCGGTGAAGCCGGTGGTGCCGACCACCGCGTGCACGCCGTGCTCGACGCACCAGCGCAGGTTGTCCATGACCGCGTCGGGGGTGGTGAAGTCGACGACCACTTCGGCACCCGCCTGCGCCACCGCGTCCAGGTCGTCGCCCTGGTCGACGGCCGCGACCAGCTCCAGGTCGGCGGCGGAGCCGACCGCCTTGCAGACCTCCATGCCCATCCGGCCCCGGGCACCGAGCACACCGACCCGGGCCGCCGTCTTCTGCTGCTCAGTCACGGGCCACAACCTATCCCAGCGCCCGGCACGGGATCCGGCGGACCGGCGCGGCGCTCAGGACCGGTGGGGCGCTCAGCTCGTGGCCGTGAAGCTGCCGGAGTCGAACGGACCCACCACGGCAAGCGACATGGGCCGGCCGAGCAGGTCGGCGGCGAGCGTGTTCACGTCGTCGAGCGTCACCGCGTCCACCCGGGCCAGCAGGTCGTCCACCGGCATCAGGTTGCCGTAGAGCAGCTCCCCCTTGGCGAGCCGGCTCATCCGCGAGCCGGTGTCCTCCAGCCCGAGCACGAACGAGCCCTTGCTCATCCCCTTGCCCCGGGCCAGTTCCGCCTCGGTGATCCCCTCGGCTGCCACCCGCGCCAGCTCCGCGCGGGTCAGGTCCAGCACCTCGTCCACCTTGCCCGGCGCGCACCCGGCGTAGACGGCGAACACGCCGCTGTCGGCGTACTGGCTGGCGTAGGAGTAGACCGAGTACGCCAGGCCACGCTGCTCCCGGATCTCCTGGAACAGCCGGCTGGACATGCCGCCGCCGAGCACGTTGTTGAGCACGCCGAGCGCGAACCGCCTGTCGTCGGTGCGGTCGATCCCCGGGCAGCCGAGGATGACGTGCGCCTGCTCGGTCTCCTTCGGCTCGACGAGCGTGGTGGCCGGCTTGGTGCGTACCGTCGGGGTGGCCGCGCGGTGCGGCGCCGGCGACGCCGGGTCGGTGTCCAGCGGGGTGCCGCGCAGCGCCTGCCGGACCAGCTTGACCACTGCGGCGTGGTCGAGGTTGCCGGCGGCGGCGATCACGATCTGCGGCGCGGTGTAGCGGCGGCGGTAGAAGCCCTGGATCTGCCGCCGGGTCATCGGCGTGACCGTCTCCTCGGTGCCGGAGATGAGCCGGCCCAGCGGGTGGTCGCCGTAGACGGCGCGGGCGAACAGGTCGTGCACCTCGTCGCCGGGCTCGTCGTCGTGCATGGCGATCTCTTCGAGGATGACGCCGCGTTCGGTCTCCACGTCGGCGGCGGTCAGCACCGAGTCGGCGACCAGGTCGCACATGACGTCGATGGCCAGCGGCAGGTCCTCGTCCAGCACCCGCGCGTAGTAGCAGGTGTATTCCTTCGTGGTGAAGGCGTTCGTCTCGCCGCCCACGGCCTCGATCTGCGACGAGATCTCCAGCGCGCTGCGCTTGTTGGTGCCCTTGAACAGCAGGTGCTCCAGGAAGTGCGCGGCACCGGCCTGCGAGCCGGTCTCGTCGCGCGAGCCGACCGCCACCCAGATGCCGAACGACACGCTGCGCATCGCCGGGATCGCCTCGGTGAGCACCCGCAGCCCGCTGGGCAGCACGGTACGGCGGACGGTGCCGCCGAGCGGGTCGTCGCTGAGCGTCCGGGTGACCGCGCGGGCCGCCGAACCGGTCGACGCCACCCCCCGTCCCGTCGAGGCGACTGACGAACTCACGAGAACCTGCTCTCCGGATGACGAGGAACGGCGGGACGTACGACGGCTCCAGCTCGCGCAGGCGACCTGGAGCCGTGGGCCGGCCCGGGCGACGCGGACGTCACCCGGGCCGGTCGGTGGATCAGCTGTGCCGGGTCCGGCGACGCGGACGGGACTCGCCGCCGCCCTCGCCACCCTCGGAGCGGCGCTCGCCACCCTCGGAGCGGCGCTCGCCACCCCGGTCACCGCGGTCACGCGGGCCACGGTCGCCGCCGCGGTCCCGGCCCGACGGACGGTCGCCACCGGCTGCCTCACCGGCGGCCGGCGCCTCGGCGCCCTCCGGACGGATCTTGTCCAGGTAGATCTTGCCGCGGGCGTCGATGTCCGCGATCTCCACCTCGACCTTGTCGCCGACGTTGAGGAAGTCCTCGACCTTCTCGACCCGCTTGCCGTCGCCCACCTTGGAGATGTGCAGCAGGCCGTCACGGCCCGGCAGGAGCGAGATGAAGGCGCCGAACGCGGCGGTCTTCACCACCGTGCCGAGGAACCGCTCGCCCACCTTCGGCAGGGTCGGGTTCGCGATGCCGTTGATCCGGTCCACAGCGGCCTGGGCCGACGGCCCGTTGGTCGCGCCGACGTAGATGGTGCCGTCGTCCTCGATGGAGATCTCGGCGCCGGTCTCGTCCTGGATGGCGTTGATGGTCTGGCCCTTCGGGCCGATCACCATGCCGATCTTGTCGACCGGGATCTTCACGGTGGTCACCCGCGGCGCGTAGTCCGACATCTCGGCCGGCGCCTCGATGGCCCGCTGCATCACGTCGAGGATGGTCTGCCGGGCCTCGTGCGCCTGCTGGAGCGCGGCGGCCAGCACGTCCGACGGGATGCCGTCGAGCTTGGTGTCGAGCTGCAGCGCGGTGACGAAGTCACGGGTGCCGGCGACCTTGAAGTCCATGTCGCCGAACGCGTCCTCGGCGCCGAGGATGTCGGTCAGCGTCACGTACTGGGTCTTGCCGTCGACCTCGTCGGAGATGAGGCCCATGGCGATGCCGGCGACCGGCGCCTTCAGCGGCACACCGGCCGAGAGCAGGCCCAGCGTCGAGGCGCAGACCGAACCCATCGAGGTGGAGCCGTTGGAGCCGAGCGCCTCGGAGACCTGCCGGATGGCGTACGGGAACTCCTCGCGCGACGGCAGCACCGGGATCAGCGCCCGCTCGGCCAGCGCGCCGTGACCGATCTCGCGACGCTTCGGCGAGCCGACCCGGCCGGTCTCACCGGTCGAGTACGGCGGGAAGTTGTAGTTGTGCATGTAGCGCTTGCGGTTCTCCGGGGACAGCGTGTCCACCATCTGCTCCATGCGCAGCATGTTCAGCGTGGTGACGCCCAGGATCTGGGTCTCGCCGCGCTCGAACAGCGCCGAGCCGTGCACCCGCGGCAGCACGCCGACCTCGGCGCTCAGCGGACGGATGTCACGCGGGCCGCGGCCGTCGATGCGGACCTGCTCGCGCAGCACCCGGTTGCGGACCTCGGACTTGGTCAGCGAGCGGAACGCGGCGGACAGCTCCTTCTCGCGGCCCTCGAACCGGCCGGTCAGCTCCTCGGCGACCTTGGCCTTGATCCGGTCCAGGGCCTCCTCGCGGTCGGCCTTGCCGGCGATCTTCAGGGCCTCGGTGACGTCGGCGCGGGCCACGTCGGCCACCGCGTCGTAGACGTCGTCCTGGTAGTCCAGGAAGACCGGGAACTCGCTGACCGGCTTGGCGGCGACCTCGGCCAGCTCGCTCTGCGCCCGGCACAGCTCACGGATGGCCGGCTTGGCGGCCTCCAGGCCGCTGGCCACGATCTCCTCGGTCGGCGCGGTGGCGCCGTCGGAGATCAGGGCCACCGCGTTCGGGGTGGCCTCGGCCTCGACCATCATGATCGCGACCTCGCCGTCGGCGAGGGTGCGGCCGGCCACGACCATGTCGAAGGTGGCCCGGGCCAGCTCCTCCAGGGTCGGGAAGGCGACCCACTGGCCGTCCACGTGCGCGACCCGGGTCGCGCCGATCGGGCCGGAGAACGGCAGGCCGGAGAGCTTGGTCGACATCGAGGCGGCGTTGATGGCCACCACGTCGTACGGGTGCTGCGGGTCGAGCGCCAGCACGGTCTCGACGACCTGGACCTCGTTGCGCAGGCCCTTGACGAACGACGGGCGCAGCGGCCGGTCGATCAGCCGGCAGGTGAGGATGGCGTCCTCGCTGGGCCGGCCCTCGCGGCGGAAGAACGAGCCGGGGATGCGGCCCGCGGCGTACATCCGCTCCTCGACGTCCACCGTCAGCGGGAAGAAGTCGAACGACTCGCGCGGCTGCTTGCCGGCGGTGGTGGCGGAGAGGACGACCGTCTCGCCGAGCTGGGCGACGACGGAGCCGGCGGCCTGACGGGCCAGGCGGCCGGTGGAGAAGGTGATCTCACGGGTGCCGAAGGACCCGTTGTCGATCACCGCGGTGCGGGATTCGGTGCCGAGGTTGGTCTCGGTCATGTGCTGTGGTGCTCCTTCGCGTCGTCGGCCGACGACACGGGAACTGCTCAGGCGGCCGGTCTTCGATCGAAGCGCCCGGGGTGGCCGGCGTCGTGCCGGGATTCCCGGGGGCCACTACCGGAGACCGGTGCTGACCGGCTCCCTCTTCGGGTGTCGCGCGGCCGGGTTCTTCGGTGGTACTGCAACGGGGGAGCGGCCAGGCGGCCACTCCCCCGTCAGGTCATCGGCGCAGGCCGAGCCGCTCGATGAGCGACCGGTAGCGGTTGATGTCCTTCTTCTGGACGTAGTTCAGCAGCCGGCGGCGCCGGCCGACCAGCAGCAGCAGCCCACGGCGGCTGTGGTGGTCGTGCTTGTGCACCTTCAGGTGCTCGGTGAGCTCCGCGATCCGCTTGGTCAGGACCGCGACCTGCACCTCGGGCGAGCCGGTGTCGCCCTCGGCGGTCGCGTACTCCTGGCGGATCTTGGCCTTGGCTTCCTGGTCGAGCGCCATGTTCTCCCTGTTTCGTGGGTCATTCGATGAGGTCCGGAGCGGTCGTGGTGACCGGTGCAACGGACCGGTTCCTCGCACCCGCGGCGTCGTGCAGGCACGCGAGGCCCCCGTCGGTCAGCCGACGTCTCCGTCAGCCTACCAGCCCTCGGGACGGACGGCCGGTCAAGGTGGCCCCGCGCCGGTCAGAGCACCGCCCGGCGGGTGCGTTCCACGTCCTCGGCGATCTGGGCCACCAGCGGTTCGATCGCGTCGTATGTCCGCTGCTCACGCAGGTGCGCCACGAAGTCCAGGGCCAGCCGCTCGCCGTACAGGTCGCCGCTGAAGTCCAGCGCGTACGCCTCCACCCGCCGCTCCCGGCCGGAGAACGTCGGGTTGGTGCCGATCGACACGGCCGCCGCCAGCGGTTCGCCGTCGCGGCGCACCAGGCGGGCCGCGTACACCCCGTCGGCCGGCACCGCCGCGTACCTGTGGGTCAGCAGGTTGGCGGTGGGGTAACCCAGCTCACGTCCGCGCTGGTCGCCGCGGACCACCACGCCCTCGACGCGGTGCGGGCGGCCGAGCGCCGCCGCCGCCGCGCCCACGTCCCCCGCGTCGACGCAGGACCGGATGTACGTGGAGGAGAAGACGGTCCCCGCCTCGGCGACCAGCGGCGCCCCCTCGACGGCGAACCCGAAGGTACGGCCCAGCCGCTCCAGCAGCGGCACGTCACCGGCGGCCCGGTGCCCGAACCGGAAGTTGTCACCGACCACCACCAGCGCGGCGTGCAGGTGCGCGACCAGGACGTCGTGCACGAACGCCTCGGGTGGCAGCCGGGAGAACTCGACTGTGAACGGCACCACGCAGAGCACGTCCACGCCGAGCGCCTCGATCAGCTCGGCCTTGCGGGCCGGCTCGGTCAGGACCGCCGGGTGCGAGCCGGGGCGTACCACCTCGGCCGGGTGCGGGTCGAACGTCACCACCACCGACTTGACGCCCAGCTCCCGGGCGCGCGCCACGGCGTGACCGATGGTGGCCTGGTGCCCCCGGTGCACGCCGTCGAAGACGCCGATGGTGACCACCGAGCGTCCCCAGCCGCCGGGCGCTGCCTCGTACCCCCGCCACCGCTGCATGCCGTTCCTCCCCCTGTCCGCCCGCGCGCCGTTCAGGCCGGGGCCAGCACGATCTCCGCGCGGGCCCGACCGTCCCGCTCGCTGACGATAGCGATCAGCCCGCCCGCCGGGTCGAAGACCGCGTACGGCCCGGTGATCCCGGCGGGCGCGAGCGGCCCGCCGTGGGACAGCACCCGGGTCTCGTCGGCGGTGGCGTCCCGGCGCGGGAAGAACCGCGCGGCGGCGGCGTCCAGCGGCAGGTTCACCACGTCCGGCGCGCGCTCCTCGAGCTGGTCGAGCGTGGCCGCCTCGGCGAGCGTGAACCCGCCCACAGCGGTCCGGCGCAGCGCGGTGAGGTGACCGCCGACGCCGAGCGCCGCGCCCGCGTCGCGGGCCAGCGCCCTGATGTACGTCCCGGACGAGCAGGTCACGTCCACGTCCACGTCCACCACGTCCGGGACGTCCCGGCGGATCGCCAGCACGTCCAGCCGCGACACGGTCACCCGGCGGGCGGGCAGCTCGACCGCCTCCCCGTCGCGGACCCGCTTGTACGCCCGCTGCCCGTCGATCTTGATGGCGCTCACCGCGCTCGGCACCTGGTCGATCTCGCCGGTGAGGGCGGCCAGCGCGGCGCGTACCCCGTCGTCGGTGACCGCTCCGGCCGGGGTGGTCGCGACCACCTCGCCCTCGGCGTCGTCGGTGACCGTGGCCTGTCCCAGCCGGATCGTCGCGGCGTAGCTCTTGCCGGCGCCGATCACGTACGTGAGCAGCCGGGTCGCCCGGCCCACCCCGATCACCAGGACGCCGGTGGCCATCGGGTCGAGCGTGCCGCCGTGACCGACACGGCGGGTACGCGCCAGCCGCCGGATGCGGGCCACGACGTCGTGCGACGTCATGCCGCCGGGCTTGTCGACCACGATCAGACCGTCTGTGCTCACGACCGCCAAGCCTGCCAGACGTCGGTGATCGGCCCTGCGGGGGATACCGCCCAGCTTCGGCGGGGTGTCAAGATCGTGCGCCAGCGCCCCGTCTGCCCGGGAAGTCCGATGACCGATCACCGCTCCGCCCCCGACCCCTCCTTCTCCGCCGGCCCGCCGGAGGACGAGCTGGGACGGGCGCCCGAGTGGCTGCGCCGGCCCGAGCCCGAGGTGCCGCCCGGCCGCGCGGACCGCCTGCGGATCGCGCTCGGCGGGCACTCCGGCAAGCTGCTCGGCGGCGTACTCGCGCTGGTGCTGCTCGCGTTCTTCGGGCTCGTCGGGGGCCTCGGCTACCAGGGCTTCCAGCGCTGGCGGGAACCGGCCGCCGAACACCCCACGGTGAGCCTGCCGGTCGGTGAGCAGGCGTCCTCGTCGGCCTCGACCCCGCCGGCCGCCGGCCCGTTCGACGGCACCCCGGCGGCGGCCTTCCCGGAGGGCGCGGCGGGAATCGCGCTGCCCCGCGCCAAGCGCACCGGCCCGTTCACCGAGAAGCAGGTGGCCGACACGCTGGCCAAGGTACGCAAGGCGCTGGTCACCGCCCGGCTGGACCGCACCTTCTTCACCGCGAAGGACCCGGAGCGGCTGGTGCGCCAGTTCGCCCCGGACGCGCGGGCCGGCGTGCGCGACGACTTCCCCACCGGCGAGGCGAGCACCTACGCGACCCGGCTCGCCCCCGGCGCCCGGCTCACCGCCGACCAGCCCCGGGTCAAGGGCCGGATCAGCTACCGGGCGACGAAGGACCGGGACGGCATCCGCATCCTGGAGGTGACCACGAACTTCGTCTGGGCGTACGCGTTCCCCACCACCAGCCCCACGCCGGGCGACGGCGTCGTGGTGGTCCACGACACGGTGAAGTGGAGCATCCCGCACCCGGCCGACGTGACCACTGCCTCCGCCGGGCTGTGGATCGAGCGGGCCGACTCGTACGCCTCCAACATCGACTGCGCCGCGCTGGACAAGGGGCTGCTCGCGCTCGGCAAGCAGTCGTTCGGCGGGCCGGCCGACCCGGACCCGGACGCGGTCTTCGACCCGGACAAGACGGTCGATCTGCCGGACACCTGCTGACCGGCGTCAGCGCACCGCGCCGACCACCGCCCACGCACCCGAGCGCATCCGCAGCAGCAGGCCGGCCAGCCGCAGCACCACGAACAGCGTCAGTCCGGCCCAGATCCCGCCCAGCCCGAGGTCGAACCCGTAGGCCAGCCAGATCGCCGGCAGGAACCCGCCGAACGCACACACGATGGTGAGGTTGCGCAGGTAGCGCACGTCGCCCGCGCCGATCAGCACCCCGTCGAGCGCGAACACCACGCCGCCGATCGGCTGGAGCGCCACGAACCACGGCCAGGCCGTCATGGCCTGCTCACGTACCTGCGGATCGGAGCTGAACCACGACGGCACGACGCCGGCGCCGGCGGCGATGAGCACCGCGAAGGCCACGCCGCACAGCCCGCCGAGCAGCGCGATGCGGCGGGCCAGGAACCGCGCGGACGCCGCGTCGCCGCCGCCGAGCGCGGCGCCGACCAGCGACTGCGCGGCGATGGCCAGCGCGTCGAGCACCAGCGCGGTGAAGAACCACAGCTGTACGGCGATCTGGTGCGCGCCGACCGCGGCGGCGCCGAAGCGGGCCGCGACGGCTGTGGCGGACAGGAAGCTGGCCTGGAACGCGACGCCCCGCACGAGCAGGTCCCGGCTGAGCACGAGCTGCTGACCGATCACCCGCGGCCGGGGGCGCAGCGAGACCCGCTCCCGCACCAGCGCCGCCGCGAACAGCACCCCGGACAGCGTCTGCGCGATCGCGTTCGCCACCGCCGAGCCGACCAGGCCGAGCCCGGCCGGGTAGACGAGCAGCGGGCAGAGCACCGCGGAGAGCAGGTTCGGGCCGAGCACGAACAGCAGCGGGCGGCGGGTGTCCTGGATGCCGCGCAGCCAGCCGTTGCCGGCGGCGGCGAGCAGCAGGCCGGGCGCGCCGAGCGCCGCGATCCGCAGCCACCCGGCGGCGGCGTCGGCCACCTCGCCGGGGCTGCCGACGAGGGTACGCGCCAGCGCGCCCCCACCGATGCCGATGGCGACCGCCACCAGCACTCCGGTGGCGAGCGCGAGCCAGGACGCCTGGACGCCCTCGGCCACCGCGGCGGCCCGGTCCCCCGCCCCGAAGCGGCGGGCCGAGCGGCCCGTTGTGCCGTACGCGACGACGGTCCCGACCCAGGCGGTGAGCGTCATGACCGTGCCACCGACGGCGAGCGCGGCCAGCGGCACCCGGCCGAGGTGACCGACCACTGCGGTGTCGACCAGGACGTAGAGCGGCTCGGCGGCCAGCACCACGAGGGCGGGCAGCGCGAGCGCGGCGATCCGCCGCGGCGAGGCGGTGACGGAGGTGGCGGTGGTGCTCATCGCCGCCGATCCTGGCACGCCCCCAGTAAGGCACGCAAGGCAGGCGACTACTTACCCACAGCGGCCGGGAAGCGGGCGGGCTCCCGAGCGGCGGTGACGTCGGCGTCGGGCCGGGGTGTGGTCCTCGGGCCCGGCCGGCGTCACCGCCGGACGGCGTATGTCACTGACGGGTGTCCATCGAGGTCTGCAGCGCGCGGCGCATCTGCTCGCGCGCCTCGTCGGTGGTGGTCTCGGTCTGCGGCTTGCGCTTGCTCGGCATCTGAAGGTCCTTCCAGGGTGCGGACCGCCGGGACGTGGCGGTCCTACGGGCGCCCGGCGCTCCGGATCGGCGCGACAGCGAATCGCGCCGCGACCGGAAGTCGTCGGCGGCTGAGCGCCCGGCAGCGGTCCGGGATCACCGGAGCGGCTCGCCTGGCAGCGGGAGCCCGGGTCGGTCTGACCCTGGAGGGAGGCGAAGCCGGGTGCGGCACCACCGCCCGTGACCAGCGCCGCGAAGCGCCGGTCCCGCACCCAAATTAACGTTCACTTTCCAGATGCTGCCCGCTGTTCCCGAAATGCGGAAAGATCAACGTCGTCGTCCGGTCCGGCGAGGGCGGTCAGCGGGCCAGGAAGTGCCAGCCCAGCCACCACCAGAAGCCGAACAGCCCGATCCGGCCGACCGGCACCGGGCCCACCTCGTACCGCATCACGAACGCGCAGACGTCGGCCAGCGACGGGATCCGCGACCCCTCGCGGCGCGCGGCCCACTCGACCACGGCGAACAGCACGATCGAGACCAGAAACCCGCCGATCGCCAGTGCCCGCATCATCGGCGCACCAGTCCCCAGAACGCGGACAGCCACGCGAACCAGGCCGCCGAGCGGGCCAGGTTGTCCTCCAGCAGCGGATCGGCCAGCCGGGAGAAGGTGGGGAAGTCGTCACCCGCCGCCATCACGAACGTCGCCCCCTCGAAGACCCCGAAGACGGTCACCGGGACCAGCCACCAGAGCGCGACCGACGGCAACCGGCGCGGCGCCGGACGCCGGGGCACCCGGTTGCTCAGGCCGACCCAGATCAACCCCCCGCCGGTGGTGAGGATGTAGAGGTTCGCCGCGGTCGAGAAGGACGGCATCTGGCCGCCGACCAGAGAGAGGCAGATCAGCACCGGCACGGAGACGACCGGCCGGTCCCAGGCCCGGGGCGCCTCGACGGTGAGCTCACGGGGATGATCCATCACCCGATTGTCCCCAGCGTGACGCACTGCGGAAAGCCCGGCACGCGTCGTGATCCCCCGAAAACGCGCCGATCAGCTCACACTTCCGATCGCCGCCGCACCGGATCGACCGGACCAGAAGGACATATCGCTCCAGCCGGGCGCCTCACGCCACGGGGGTCACCGCGCCGGTGGCCAGCTCGGCGCGGATCCGTCCGACCACCTCGTCGAGCGCTCCCCGGCCGGTGAAACCGGCGGCGAACCGGTGCCCCCCGCCGCCGAGCGCCACCGCCACCCGGCTCACGTCCACCGCGCCCTTGCTGCGCAGTGACACCGCCCACTCCGCCTCGCCCGACTGCTTCACCACGCAGCTCACGTCCGCCTCGGCGGTGCAGCGCACCGAGTCGATCAGCGCCTCCAGCACGTACGCGGGCTGGTCGTGGCGGACCAGGTCGTCGCGGGTGGCGTACGTCCAGACGAGGCCGTGCCCGGCGGCGGCCGCCGGTTCCAGCGCGGCCCGGCCCAGCACCTCGCCGAAGAGGCGGACGGCACCGAACGGGCGGGTGTCGAAGATCCGCCGGGAGATGTCACCGGGCCTGATGCCCGTGGCGATCAGGCGGGCGGCCGTCTCGTGCACGGCCGGTGTGGTCGCCTCGAAGCGGAACGAGCCGGTGTCGGTGGTCAGCGCGACGTACAGCCCGGTCGCGATATCCGCGTCCAGCGTCACGCCGAGCCGGTCCAGCAGCTCCAGCGCGACCACGGAGGTGGCGGCGGCGTGCGGGTCGACCAGGCTGATCCGGCCGAACCCGCTGTTCGAGGCGTGGTGGTCGAGCACGAGCGACGTGCCGGCCGTGTCCAGCCGGTCGGCCAGGTCGCCCAGCCGGGACTCGCTCGCCGCGTCGAAGCAGATCACCAGGTCCGGAGCCGGGTACGCGTCGTCCTGCGGCACCAGCAGGTCCACGCCGGGCATCCACCGGAACGGCTCCGGCACCTCCGGCGGGCCGGGAAAGGTGGCCTGGAGATCGCGTACGCCGAGCCGGCGCAGACCCAGCCCGAAGCCGAGCATGCTGCCCAGCGCGTCCCCGTCCGGGTTCACGTGGCAGATCAGCAGCACCCGCGCGTCGGCGGGGAGATCGCGTACCGCCGCGACGGCGGCCGCCCATGCGGTCTCGGTGGGCCCGGCCGGCGCGCCACCCGCGGCGGCCTCGGTCACCGACGGTCGCCGGCGCGCGGCTCGTCGTCGCCCTCGTCCTCGGCCGGGGCGTCCTCGCCGTCCTCGTCCTCCTCCTCGACCCGGTACGGCTGGGCGTCACCCGCGTACGAGGCCTGGGCGGCGAGGCGCTGCACCTCGGCGTCGGCGGTACGTGCGGCGGCGAGCAGGTCGTCGATGTGCTTGACCTGGTCCTGCACGTCGTCGAGGACGAACGTGAGCGTCGGCGAGTGCCGCAGCCCGAGCGCCTTGCCGACGGTGCTGCGCAGCATGCCCTTGGCGCTCTCCAGCGCGGCGGCGGTGCTCGCCTGGGCCGCCGCGTCGCCGAGCACCGTGTAGAAGACAGTGGCGTCGCGCAGGTCGGCGGTGATCCGGGCGTCGGTGATCGTGATCATGCCGAGCCGGGGGTCCTTGATCTGGCTGCGCACCACCGACGCGACAAGTTCCCGGATGCGCTCCGCGTGCCGGCGAACCTTTGCCTGATCCGTCATGTCCCCCACCTCCGGGATCACCTGTACCAATGACGGCGCCGGATCACCAGGCGATCCGGGCCGTCGGCCGGAGACGGCGGGCGCGTGGACGCCGCCGGGTCCGACCGCCCAACGCTGAAGAACACTACCCGCGCCCGGCCGGGCGTCGCGCGGCACGGCCGGAGTGCCGCGCGACGCGCCGTCAGTCGTCCGCGCCGTGCAGACGACGGCGCACCGACAGCAGCTCGGTCTCCGGGCGGGCGGCGACCAGCCGCTCGCAGGAGTCGAGCACCTCACGGACGTGGGCCGGCTCGGCGGCCACCACCGCCACCCCGATCTCGGCCCGGCCGTGCAGGTCCAGCGCCCCCACCTCGGCGGCGGAGACCTCGAACTTGCGCAGCGCGGCGACGATCGGCCGGACGTAGGACCGCTTGGCCTTCAGGGACCGGGAGTCACCCGGGAGCAACAGGTCGAACAGTGCGGTTCCGGTATACACGGCGAGCAACGGTACGCCGGGCGGCGCACCCCGGCACGCGATTAAGGCGCGACAGCCACCAGCACGTCCCGCTCGATCGCCTGGTCGACCCGGTGGGCGAAGTCACCGAAGCCCGGGCCGTCGAGCACGCGCAGCCCGGCGTCGGCCAGCACCGCCTCCGCCTGCGCCCGCGGGGCCACGTGCGTGTTCCAGGACAGGCCGAGCGCCCCGCCCGGGCGCAGCAGCTCCCGCCACACGGGCACGGCGGCGGTGAGCAGCTCCAGCGGACTGCGGGACAACCCGTGGTCGGTACGGCTGCCGTGCGCCACGCCGTACGGCGCGTCGGTGACGATCACGTCCGCACAGCGGGCGCGCAACGCCTCGCGGGCCCGGGTGGTGTCGGTGTTCAGCACAATGACGCGCTGGGTGGCCCCGGCCCGGTGCTCGTCCCGCGACGGTGCGACGACGGCCTCGAAGCGGCGGGCGACCAGCTTGCGGTCCCGGCGCACCGACGTCGACTCGGCGGTGTGCTTGAGCCGCTTGCGGCGCAGCCAGGTGCGCAGGAACGCGGCGTACGCGTCCACGTCCTTGCCGTCGCGCTCGATGCCGATGCCGTCGTAGCCGTACATCAGCGCCTGGTTGAGCGTCGTGCCCCGGCCGCAGAGCGGGTCCAGCACCACCACCGGCCCGTCCAGCATCCGCGGCGCGGCGGCGGAGGCGAGCACTGTGACGTTGAGCAGCAGCCGGGTGAACTGCTCGTTGGTCTTTCCGGCGTACTTGGGGATGGTGATCAGGTCGGAGTCGTACCGGGCCAGCGGGCGCAGCGGCACCGGCCGCAGCAGGTCGTCGCCGACCCGCTCGAACAGCGCGTACGCGGCCGACAGGTTCGCCAGGTGGGCCAGGTCCCGCTCGCCCAGCCCCGGTTCGGCGGTGGTGAACGTCAGGTACTCCACCCCGCCGATCCCGGTCACCTCCGCGGCGGCCGGCACGACGTCGAGCACGCCGGAACCGGCGAACACGGCCAGTTCGGCGCGGGCCAGCCGGGCCGCCGCGTCGGCGTAGACGCGGTTGGCGGAGGGGGCGAGGAGCAGCGCGTACCGGATCACGCCGCAGATTGTCGCAGCCTGCACAGACGGCGACGGCCGGGGCCCGAAGGCCCCGGCCGCCGGCCGGTCGTACGCGTGGTCGTCAGGCGCGCGGCTTCTCGCGCATCTCGAACGTCTCGATGACGTCGCCGACCTGGACGTTGTTGTAGCCGCCCAGCGTCAGACCACACTCGAAGCCCTCGCGGACCTCGGTCGCGTCGTCCTTGAACCGCTTCAAGGAGCTGATCGTGAGGTTGTCCGCCACGACCGCCCCGTCCCGCAGCAGCCGCGCCTTGGCGTTGCGGCGGATGAGGCCGGACCGGACGATACAGCCGGAGATGTTGCCGATCTTGGACGAGCGGAAGACGTCGCGGATCTCCGCGGTGCCCAGCTCGACCTCCTCGTACTCCGGCTTGAGCAGACCCTTGAGCGCGGCGTCGATCTCCTCGATGGCCTGGTAGATGACGGTGTAGTACCGGATCTCCACGCCCTCGCGGTCGGCCATCTCGCGGACCTTGTTCGAGGCCCGCACGTTGAAGCCGATGATCGTGACCGCCTCGGACGAGGCGCTCGCGAGCATGACGTCGCTCTCGGTGATCGCGCCCACGCCCCGGTGGATGATCCGAAGCTGGACCTCCTCCGGGATGTCGAGGTTGAACAGCGCGTCCTCGAGCGCCTCCACGGAACCGGAGACGTCGCCCTTGAGCACCAGGTTGAGCGAGGTCTTCTCGCCCTCCTTGAGCTGCTCCATGAGCGTCTCGAGAGTGGCCCGGCCACGGGAGTTGGCGAACGACGCCGCCCGCCGCCGTGCCTGACGCTGCTCGGCGATCTGCCGCACGGTGCGGTCGTCCTCGGCGGCCAGGAAGGTGTCACCCGCACCCGGCACCGTGGTCAGACCCAGCACCATGACCGGACGGGCCGGACCAGCCGAATCGACCGGCTTGCCGTTCTCGTCGAGCATGGCCCGGACCCGGCCGTGCGCCCCACCGGCGACGATCGAGTCACCGGCACGCAGGGTGCCCTTCTGCACCAGCACGGTCGCCACCGCGCCCCGGCCCTTGTCCAGGTGCGCCTCGATCGCGACACCCTGCGCCGGCCCGTCGATCGGAGCGGTCAGCTCCAGCGACGCGTCGGCGGTCAGCAGCACGGCCTCGAGCAGTTCCTCGATGCCGATGCCGGGCTTGGCCGCCACGTTGACGAACATGGTGTCGCCGCCGTACTCCTCGGCGACCAGGCCGTACTCGGTCAGCTGCTGGCGGACCTTGTCCGGGTTCGCCTCGGGCTTGTCGACCTTGTTGACCGCGACCACGATCGGCACGTCCGCCGCCTTGGCGTGGTTGAGCGCCTCGATGGTCTGCGGCATGACGCCGTCGTCGGCCGCGACCACCAGGATCACGATGTCCGTGACCTGGGCACCACGGGCACGCATGGCGGTGAACGCCTCGTGACCCGGGGTGTCGATGAACGTCACCGCGCGGTCCTCGCCCTCGTGCGGGACGTGGACCTGGTAGGCGCCGATGTGCTGGGTGATGCCACCCGCCTCGCCGGCCACCACGTTCGCCTTGCGGATCGCGTCGAGCAGCTTGGTCTTACCGTGGTCGACGTGACCCATGACGGTCACCACCGGCGCACGGCTGACCAGGCGGTCCGCCGCGACCTCGGCGTCGAGGTCGATGTTGAACTGCGCGAGCAGCTCGCGGTCCTCGTCCTCCGGGCTGACGATCTGCACGTCGAAGCCGAGGTGCTCACCCAGCAGCTGCAGGGTCTCGTCGGAGCACGACTGGGTCGCCGTCACCATCTCGCCCAGGTTGAACATCTCCTGGACCAGCGAACCCGGGTTGGCGTTGATCTTGTCGGCGAAGTCCGACAGCGAGGCGCCACGGGACAACCGGACGACCTGACCCTGACCGCGGGGCGCACCCGAGGACATGGTCGGGGCCGACAGGTTGTCGAACTCCTGTCTGCGCTGCTTCTTGGACTTGCGACCGCGGGTCGGCCGGCCGCCGGGACGCCCGAAGGCACCCGCCGCGCCACCGCCACGGCCACGGCCACCGCCGCCGGGACGGCCACCGCCGCCGACCGGGCCACCCGGACGGAAACCACCGCCGGGAGCACCGCCACCGCCGCCGGGACCGCCGCGGTAGCCACCGCCACCGCCACCGCCGCCGGGACCGCCGCGGTAGCCACCGCCACCGCCGCCGCCACCGGGTCCACCACGGTAGCCACCGCCACCGCCGCCGGGACCGCCCGGACGACCGGCGCCTCCACCGGGTCCGCCACGACCGCCACCGGGGCCGCCGGGGCGGCCGGTGGTCGGGCGCTGGCTCGGCATCGAGGCCGGGCTCGGCCGCGGCGGCATCGACGCCGGGCTGGGCCGCGGCGGCATGCCGGCCGGGCTGGGACGGGGACCGCCCGCACCGGCGGCCGGGGGCCGCTGCTGCTGGCCGCCCTGGATGCCGAACGGGTTGTTACCGGCGCCACGCGCCGGCGGACGACCGCCGGGCCGGGCACCGGGGCCCTGACCCTGACCCGGACCGCCGGGACGACCGGCGGCCGGGGAACCCGGACGCGGCGGCATGGCGTTCGGGCCGGGACGCGGACCCGGGCGAGCACCGCCCTCGGCCGGAGGCTCCCGGCGTACGGTCTCGCGCTGCTGCTGACGGGCGGCCTGGGCGGCCTTGACCGCGGCCTCCTGCTCAGCCTTGAGCGCAGCGGCACGCGCCTCGGCGGCCGCCACTTCGATGTCGTGCGCGCTCGCCGGCTTGGCGACCGGAGTCGCCGGCTGCGGCGGGCCGGGGACCGGGCCCTTGGGCTTCGGTCCAGGGGTCGGCGCGGCCGGACGCCGGGGCGGCATCGGCTTGGCCGAGACCCGGGGGGCACCCGGGGTCGGGGTGGGCGTCGGGGTCGGTGCCGGGCCACTGGGCGCGGCAGCCGGCGGGCCGGCAGGCGCCGACGAACCGGCTACGAACGCGCTACGCAGCCGCCGGGCGACAGGCGCCTCGACGGTGCTGGACGCGGACTTCACGAACTCGCCCATTTCCTTGAGCTTGGCGAGAACGGTCTTGCTTTCGACCCCGAGCTCCTTGGCAAGCTCGTGTACGCGGGCCTTTCCTGCCACTGCACTCCTCACTCCGAGGTCGTGCGGGCAGCACCCGCAGCGACCTCACTCCTGCACTTGAAGCCTGGTCATTTCAGGGACTTCATCGTGTGCTCATGTCGGTCGTCCTACCTTGCTAGCGACCCTCGACCGGTCGGGCTTGACCGGTCGTCGGGGGTTGCGCGTCGACGTGCTCCGCAAGCGCACCGTGGTCGGGGACCCCGGTGAGGCGCAGTGCCCGCCCGAAGGCGCGGCGTCGCACCGCCTGCGCGAAGCAGGCCGGATCAGGGTGCATGTTCGCTCCCCGACCCGGCAGTCTGCGGGCCGGATCGGGCCGGAGACTGGTGTGACCAGCCTCGTCACCGATCGCGACGACCCGCAACAACTCGCTGGCCGGCGCTCGTTTCCGGCAGCCCACACAGGTGCGCTCCGGAATCGCGCGTCGTGCCACTGAGTAAGTCTACCCCTAGCCGCCGGAGATCGCGCCGCCCGGCTCCGGGACGTGATCAGCTCCGCCCCGGCTCTGCGGGGCTGCGGTCTCCGCGTCGGACCGGATGTCGATGCGCCAACCGGTCAGACGGGCCGCGAGGCGGGCGTTCTGCCCTTCCCGGCCGATCGCGAGCGAGAGCTGGAAGTCCGGCACGGTCACCCGGGCGGTACGGGAGGCCAGGTCGACCACCTCGACCCGCAGCGCCTTGGCCGGCGACAACGCGTTGCCGACGAAGGTGGCCGGGTCGTCCGACCAGTCGATAATGTCGATCTTCTCGCCGTGCAGCTCGCTCATCACGGCCCGGACCCGCTGGCCCATCGGGCCGATGCAGGCGCCCTTGGCGTTGACGCCGGACGTGGTCGAGCGCACAGCGATCTTCGTACGGTGACCTGCCTCACGCGCGATCGCGCCGATCTCCACGGTGCCGTCGGCGATCTCCGGCACCTCCAGCGCGAACAGCTTCTTCACCAGCGCGGGATGCGACCGGGACAGCGTGATCTGCGGGCCGCGCATTCCCTTGGCGACGTGCACGACCACGCAGCGGATCCGCTCGCCGTGCTCGTACCGCTCGCCGGGGACCTGCTCGGACTGCGGCAGGACGCCCTCCAGCTTGCCCAGGTCGACGCTGACGATGCCCTTCTCCCGGCGGGTCTCGTGCGCCTGCACCACGCCGGTGACCAGGTCACCGTCGCGGCCGACGTACTCGCCGAAGTGCACCTCGTCGGTGGCCTCCCGCAGCCGCTGGAGGATCACCTGCTTGGCGGTCATGGCGGCGATCCGCCCGAAGTCGTGCGGAGTGTCGTCCCACTCCCGGGTCACAGTGCCGTCGGCGTCCAGTTCCTGCGCGTAGACCGAGGCGGCCCCGCTCTTACGGTCGATCTCCACCCGGGCGTGCGGCTCGGCGCCGTCGGTGTGCCGGTAGGCGGTCAGCAGCGCGGTCTCGATCGCCGCGAGGATCGTGTCGAACGGGATCTCCCGCTCGCGCTCCAGGGCGCGCAGCGCCGCGAGGTCGATGTTCACCTCTCCTCGTCCTCCAGATCTTCGTCGTCGTCGGTGTCGTCACCGAAGTCCTCGTCGGCCAGGTCGTCCAGGCGGTTGAACTCCACCTGGACCCGGCCGGGCCCGAGTTCGGCGTACGGGTGTTCGGCGGGGCCGGCGTCGGTCTCCAGCACCACGCGCTCGTCGTCGGCGGCCGTGATCCGGCCGGTGAGCTGGCGGTCCCCCGCGTCGCCGCGGACGGTGACCTTGACCAGCCGCCCGGCGTTGCGCCGCCAGTGCCGGGGCAGGGTGAGCGGGCGGTCCACGCCGGGCGAGCTGACCTCCAGCTGGTACTCGCCGGCCACGATGTCGCCGCCGGCCTCCTCGGCCGCGTCCAGCGCCGCCGAGACCGCGCGGGAGACGTCCGCCACGCCGTCCAGGTTGATCCCGCCGTCGGCGTCCACGATCACCCGGACCACGTGCCGCCGGCCGGCGCGGGAGACGGAGAGGTCCTCCAGGTCGTAACCGGCCGCCGTGACGACCGGTTCGATCACCTCGCGCAGCCGGTTGCGGCGGGCGGCGAGATCGCCGCGGGGTGCGCCGCTCCGGTCCGTGCCGCGGGGCCCGTCGGAGCGGCGGGGCCGCCCGGCGGGCCCCGTCGACCGGGTGGCACGGCCACGCTGCGTCATTGCGCGCACCTCTCCTGCTGTTGCCACGACCCGCGGGCCGTGTTGTCCCTGGCCGGTGCGGGCGATCGGCCCGCCATACCGGCGCGCCACCGGGGCGTCCGCGCCCGGTGGTTGCGCAGAGCGTAACGCTAACGACCGCCGACGGACCCGGCGGCGCACCGAGACCCTGACCCACGAGACGGCGCGAATGGTGTTGACTCTGTCAGGTGGGGATCGGCAGAACACCATCCGACCAGGTCAGAGCGGGGCATTCCCGGCGCTGGCTGCTGCGCGCCGGCGGGCTCGTGGCGCTCGGCGGCGCGACCGCGCCGCTGACCGGTTGTGATCTTTTCGACCGCGACGAGGAGCCACCGGAGCCGGACGCGCTGGAGCCGCTCGTCGCCGAGGCGCTCGCGCTGGAGGCCCGCTACCGGGCCGCCGCCACCGCCGACCCGGCGCTGGCCGGGCGGCTCACCCCGATCGCCGACGCGCACCGGGCGCACGCCGAGGAGCTACGCCGCGTGATCGGCCGGCCGGCGCCCTCCGGCACACCGGCCGCCGGCTCGGCGAGCGCGCCCGCGCCCGACGCCGTGCTCACCGAGCTGCGCCGGGCCGAGCAGGAGGGCCGGACGAACGCGGCCAAGGCGTGCGCGGCAGCGCCGGCCGAGCGGGCCGCGCTGCTCGGCTCGATCGCCGCGGCGCGGGCCACACACGTGGAGGCGCTCAAGTGAACAGCCCGACGACCGGCCCGGCCTCGGCGCTCGCCGACGCGCTCGCCGCCGAGTACGCGGCGATCTGGGCGTACGGGGTGATCGGTGTGCACCTGACCGAGGCGGCGCGTACGGCGGCCCGTGCCGCCGAGGCGGCCCACCGGTCCCGCCGCGACGCGCTGCTGCTCCAGCTCGCCGAGGGCTCCGGGCAGGTGCCCGCCGACCGGGCCGGGTACGCGCTGCCCTACCCGGTGACGGACCGGGCGAGCGCGCTGCGCCTGGCGGTGGAGATCGAGGAGCGGACGGCCGGGCACTGGCGGGCCGCGCTGCCGCACACCACCGGCGCGGACCGGAACACCGCGCTCGCCGCGCTCACCGACTGCGCGTTGCGCGCCACCCGCTGGCGGCGTACGGCAGGCGTGACGCCGGTCACCGTTCCGTTCCCGGGCCGCCCGGCCTGAGCGCGACGCCGGTCACCCGGCGGAACCCTCCGGTTGCGTAGCGCATACCAGGTATGCATACTCGCGGTCATGTCCATCCGTCACGGCCTGCTCGCCCTGCTCGAACGCGGCCAGATGTACGGCTACCAGCTCCGTGCCGCGTTCGAGGAGTCCACCGGGTCGACCTGGCCGCTGAACATCGGACAGGTCTACACCACGCTGGCGCGGCTGGAACGTGACGGCCTGGTCCGCCCGCTGCCGGAGAACGAGAGCGGGCAGCGGCCGTACGAGATCACCGACGCCGGACGGGCGGACCTGGCGCTGTGGTTCGCCACGCCGATCAGCCGCGCCGACCGGCCGCGCGACGAGCTGTCCATCAAACTGGCGCTGGCGCTGACCACCCCCGGCGTCGACGTGCGGTCGGTGGTGCAGACCCAGCGCACCGCCACCATGCGCGCGCTCCAGGAGTTCACCCGGTTGAAGTACACGAGCGACAAGCCGGAGGATCTACCCTGGCGGCTGGTGCTGGACGCGATGATCTTCCAGACCGAGGCCGAGGTGCGGTGGCTCGACCACTGCGAGACGAGCCTGGTCCGGCACCGCCCGGCGCCGATCCGGGCGGTCGACCACCCCGAGGCGGTGGACCGGGCCGGCGACGAAGCCCGCCGGTGACCCGGCACGGGAGGCGCTGATGGACCCGATCGACGGGGTGCTGGAACTGCGTGACGTACGCCGGACCCACGGCGCCGGTGAGGCCGCCGTGCACGCGCTGCGCGGCGTGAGCCTGACCGTGCGGGCCGGTGAGCTGGTGGCGGTGATGGGCCCCTCCGGGTCCGGCAAGTCCACGCTGCTGGCGCTCGCCGGCGGCCTGGACCGGCCCACCGGCGGCGAGGTGGTGGTCGAGGGCGAGACCCTGGTCGGGCTGTCCGCCCGCGAGCTGGCCCGGCTGCGGCGCCGCCGGATCGGGTACGTCTTCCAGGACCTGAACCTGCTCGGCAGCCTGACCGCCGTGGAGAACGTGGCGCTGCCACTGGAACTGGACGGCACCGGCGTACGGGCGGCCCGCCAGCTGGCGCTGGCCGCGCTGCGCGAGGTCGACCTGGAGGACCTGGCCGACCGCTTCCCGGACCAGATGTCGGGTGGCCAGCAGCAGCGGGTGGCGATCGCGCGGGCCCTCGTCGGCGAACGCCGCCTGGTCCTCGCCGACGAGCCGACCGGCGCGCTGGACTCCCAGACCGGCGAGGCGGTGCTGCATCTGCTGCGCCGCCGGGTGGACGCCGGAGCGGCCGGGGTGCTGGTCACCCACGAGGCCCGGCACGCCGGCTGGGCGGACCGGGTGGTCTTCCTGCGCGACGGGGTGATGGTCGACTCGACCGCCCCGCTGATCGGCGTCGACCACCTGCTCAGCGGCAGCACCCGGTGACCGGCGGCCGCCTCGCCGCCGTACGCGGGTCGTGGCGGACCGCGCTGCGGATCGCCCGCCGGGAGGCCCGGCGGTCCCGGCGGCGCACGCTGCTGGTGCTGGTGATGATCGCGCTGCCGGTGTTCGGCCTCAGCTTCGCCGCGGTCAGCTACGACATGGGGGATCTGACCCGCGCCGAGCGCATCGAGCGCCAGCTCGGCGGCGGCGACGTCGCCCTGCGCTGGGACAGCCTCGCGCCGGTGACGCAGGACGCCTGGGGCGAGTCGGCCTGGCCGGTCCAGGGCGAATGGGTGTCCCGGACCCGCCCGGCGACCGCCGAGGAGGTGCGCGCGCTGCTGCCCGAGGGCAGCCGGCTGGCTCGCACCCGCTGGTGGATGACGTTCTCGACACGGGTGGACCGGCACGTCGAGTCGCTCGAGGCGCGCGCCGTCGACCTGACCGACCCGCTCACCCGGCCGCTGGCCCGGGTACGCGACGGCCGGCCGCCGGTACGCCCCGACGAGATCGCGGTCAGCCCGACGGCGCTGCGCCGGCTGGAGACCCGCATCGGCGATCCGGTACGCACCATCGACGGTGCCACGTACCGCGTGGTCGGGGTGGTGGAGTATCCGGACAACCTCCGGGACGTGATCACGCTGCCCGCTGTGACCCCGGAGGGCATGGCCGGCAGCGACACCTGGCTGGTGGACCTGCCCGGCCCGCTGGAACCGTGGCTCGTGGACCGGCTGAACGCGCAGGGCGTCCAGGTCGTCGCCCGCAGCCCGCTGCCGGGACGGCAGGAGTTCACCCGCGGCATGTCCGTACCGGACGCCGACGAGGCGGGCGTCATCGGAGTCGTCGGCGGGCTGGGCCTGCTGGAGGTGGTGCTGCTGGTCGGCCCGGCCTTCGCGGTGAGCGTCCGGCGCCGGCGGCGGGACCTCGCACTCGTCGCGGTGGCCGGTGGCGACGCCTCCCACCTGCGCCGGATCGTGCTCGCCGACGGGGTGGTGCTCGGCGCCGGCGGGGCCGCCCTGGGCATGCTGCTCGGCATCGGGGCGGCGTTCGCCGGCCGGCCGATCGTCGAGCAGTACCTGCTCGGGGAGCGCCTCGGGGCGTACCGGATCTTCCCGGCCGCGCTGGTGGCGATCGCCGCGACGGCGGTGCTGGCCGGGGTGCTCGCGGCGATGGCGCCGGCCTGGGCGGCGGCCCGGCAGGACGTGGCGACCGGCCTGGCAGGCCGGCGCGACGCGACCCGGCCACGCCGCCGCTGGCTGCTGGTCGGGGTGGCGCTCACCGTCGCCGGGACCGCGATCGCCGCGTTCGCCGCCGGCCGCACCTCGCAGACCGGAGTGCTGGCCGGTGTCGCGCTGGGCGAGCTGGGGCTGGTGTTCTGCACCCCGTCGCTCGTCGGCGTGCTGGGCCGGGCCGGCCGGCTGCTGCCGCTGACCCCCCGGCTCGCGTTGCGCGACGCCAGCCGCAACCGGTCCTCGGCCGCGCCCGCCATCTCGGCGGTGATGGCGGCGGTGGCCGGAAGCGTCGCGCTCGGCGTCTACGTGGCGAGCGACGAGACCCGCTCACGGGCGCTCTGGCAACCCGGCCTGCCGCCGGGGAACGTGCTGCTCACCCACTCCGGTGAGACCCCGGCGGACCCACCGTCGGCCGAGGTAGTGGCCGGCCGGGCCCGCGCGGTCCTGTCCGACGCCACAGTGGTGTCGGTCGCGATCCCCGGCTGCGGCGGCGACGTCCGGGAGAAGGACGACTGCAGCCCCTACGCGCTCATGCCGCAGGCGCAGCAGTGCCCGTACAGCTCCTCCGACCCGGTCATCCCCGATTCGGCCCGGCGGGATCCGCGCTGCGTGAGCCCCTTCCAGGAGCCCGTCGACGTCTACCTGCCGGCGCTCGTGGACGACGGCGCCGCGCTGCCCGCGCTCACCGGCGCGCCGGACGACGAGCTGGCCGCCGCGCGCCGGACGCTCGCCGCCGGGGGCGTGGTGGTCACCGACGCCCGGCGGGTGGTGGACGGGCAGGTCCGCGTGGAGGTCAACTACAACTCCGGCGGCCCGCCCACCGGGCGTCTCCTGCCCGCGTACGCGCTGCGCGGCGGTCTCACAGTCGACCGGCTGGTCCTCTCCCCCGCCGCCGCGGACGCGCTCGGCCTGTCCGCCGTGCCGATGGGTTACCTGCTGGACACCGCCGGCTCGCCCACCGACCGGCAGGTCGAGATGCTGACCGACGAGCTGTTCGACATCGGGCCCATGTCCGCGCAGGTGGCGACCGCCGAGCCGCCGTCGGACCAGCGCTCGATGCTGCTCCTGCTGGCGGTGGCCTCCGGGGTGATCACGCTGGGCGCCGCCGCGGTCGCCACCGGCCTCGCCGCGGCCGAGGGCCGCCGGGACCTGTCCACGCTCGCGGCGGTGGGCGCCGATCCCCGGGTACGCCGCCTGCTGTCGCTCTGCCAGGCCGGAGTCATCGCGGTGCTCGGCTCCGCGCTGGGCATCGTCGCCGGGCTCGGCTCCGCCGTGGTCGTCCTGTCCGCGCTCAACCAGCGGTACGCGGAGTCCTGGCCGGTGCAGCCGCCGTACCCGGTGACAGTGCCCGGCGTGACGCTCGCCGCGCTGGTCGTGGTGCCGCTCGTGGCGATGGGCGGCGCAGCGCTGTTCACCCGGTCCCGCCTGCCGATCGAACGCCGGCTCGACTGACCGTCCCGCCATGATCGACACCACTTCCGGCCATGATCGACACCATTCCGCCGGAGTGGCGGTATCGCGGTGGGGTGGATGCCACCACTTCGGCGAAATGGAGTCGACCTTGGGCGGACTGACCGTCCGAGGGATGACGGGGCACCCCGCGGACGGCACACTTGTCGGATGTCAGCCCTGGGAGCCCTCACCCGCCGTCTCGGTCACCAGCGTTGGTTCGGCGCCACCATGCGCCTGCTCGTCCCGGCCGACCGGCTGGTCGGCCGGATGACGAAGGGCCGCGTGGTCGCCTTCGGGCTCGTGCCCACGCTGGTGCTCACCTCCACCGGCCGCCGCTCCGGCAAGCCCCGCAGCAACCCCCTGGTGTACGTCCCCGACGGCGACGCCTACGTGGTGATCGGCTCGAACTGGGGGCAGCAGCACCAGCCGTCCTGGACGTTCAACCTGATGGCCGACCCGGCCGCCGAGGTGGACGTCAAGGGACGCCGGATCCCGGTCACCGCCGAGCAGGTCACCGGCGAGGAACGGGAACGGCTGTTCCAGCGGCTGGTGCAGGAGTGGCCCGCGTACCGCACGTACGTCGAGCGGGCCGGTGGCCGCGAGATCCGCGTGTTCCGGCTGGTCCCGAACGTCTGAGCGACGGCTCACCGTGGCCGGAATCGCGGCGAGCAGGAACGTAGCCATGGACCGAGTCCAGCGGTGACGCCTCCGCCGTCCGTCACCTTCGACCGACGCCGTCCGGACGAGCTGACGTCTGTCGTCGACGCTCTCGCCGACCTGTACGCGCTGGTCTACGCCGAGCCGCCCTACCTCGAAGGCACGGCACAGGTCGCCCGGTTCCGGACCGGGCTGCCCGACGAGGCGGCGCGGCCGGGATTCCGCCTCGTCCTGGCCTGGGAAGGCGAGGAACTGATCGGAGCGGCGTACGGGTGGACCATGGCCGCCGGCACCTGGTGGTCTCGGGCGAAGGATGAACCCCCGGCCGAGGTACGGGACCGCGACAAGTTCGCCGTACTGGAATGGATCGTGCATCCGCGGCATCGATCTCGTGGCGTCGGCGCGGAGTTGATGCGTCGGCTTCTTCAGGGGCGCCAGGAGAGCTGGGCGACCCTCGCCTCCGATCCGCGAAGCCGGGCGAACGGCATCTATCGCCGCAACGGCTGGATAGTTGCCGGGCACTCCGAGCTGCCATGGGGTCCGTCGATGGAACTGCTGGTCCGCGATCTGCGGATCGCGGAGGAGGCGCGGGCTGGAACGCCCCGGCCGGATCAGCGGCGATGACTGCCGCATTCTGGCTCAGCCGCGCCCCTTTCATACGATCCAGTTGAGCACCCTGCGCGCGTGGCCACGCTATCGTCGTGCACCGAGCGCTGTGAGGGTGACATGGATGATTCAATGGAGCGTTCCGCAGGCCGAAGAGCGGCAATCTGGCTCACCAGCGCAGTCGTGATGCCAGCGCTTCTTGGCCTCATCTTTATGGCCGATCCCCCCATGTGGACGAAATGGCTGAGCGAGGGGTTCGTCACCAAAGGTGACTGCTCGCCATATCGGGTCTACGCGCAAAACCGCTGGACTCCACTCGGAACTGCCATTCGCGCCAAGCCGGCTGTCGAGTCGGAGAAAATCGGCGAATTCTCCGGCAATCAATCGATCATGGTCGACGGCTGGATGCACGGAGCTGTCGCACACCCGACAAATCCCGAGCCGTGGAACAGCGATATCTGGTTCCACTTGACTGACAACAAGGGCTGGGTCTCCTTTGGTGGAGTACGCGGTGTTCCAACCGAGCCTGATCCAACCCTCCATTCTCCAGACGGAGGGCAGCCAGCCCTCTTGCTGACTAATTGCGAGGGTGAGATCAAGTAGCGCACGCATGCTCATCGGCAGCAAGCCGAACGCCAGGACTGCTCAGGGCTGCTCTGATTGTGTCGTCAACGCGAGTCCTGGCCCCGCTGCGGTCCGGCCCTGCGGGCGGCCTTTAACGACACAGCGCAAGGGGTTTCCGGAAGCGACCTGCTAGAGGATCTTGACTGCTGCCCGATCGATCTCGGCCGTGTAGACGGGGTGACACCTGCCTGCTCATAGACGCGACCCCCTACGCAGGTCAGGGGGAGATAGTCGCTTCTACCCAGTCCAAGCGGCCGGTGCGGCCCGGGGACCTCGTCACGTTCGACCGCCTCGGCGATCCACCGGAACAATGGCAACCAACCGCAGCGCATACAGCTCGCACGAGTCGTACAACCGGAAAGCGACAGGCGTGCGGAATGGAGGTGGGCCATGGTCGGCGAACGAGACGCCGAGCGGCGTCTGGACGACCCGCGATGGCAGGTGGCCGAGCGCGTCGGTGACGCCGTCCTGCGGCGGTTCCCGGCCGATGTGCTGGCGGTCGCCGTACACGGTCCGCTCGCGCACGGCGACGACGACGGCGGCGGGGACCGCGAGGTCGGCCTGCTGGTCGTCACCTACCGGCCCGGCGCCGGACCGCCGCCCGCCACCCGGCGGGTGGACGGGGTGCTCGTCGACCTGACAGTGGCCGGGGCGGACGACTACCTGCGCCGGGCGACGACGATCACGTCCCGCTGGCCCCTGGTCGCGGACCGGTACGTCACCACCCGCGCCCTGCACGATCCGACCGGCTGGCTGCGAAAACTGCGCGACGAGCACCTGGCGCGCCTGGCACGCGCCCGGCCGGCGGAGTTCACCGGCGCCGCGCGGCAGGCGTGGTACCGGGGCAGCGCGGCGCACGCTCGCGCGTTGCGGCTGGCCGAGTGGTACGAGACTGACCAGGCGCTGCTCATGCTCGGCGAGGCGCGGCTGGCCGCCGCGACAGTGCAGGGACTGTTCAGCCGCACCTATTTCCGCGACCCCGGTGACGCGGTGCGGCGTACCGGGCTGGCCGGGGCGGACATGACCGAGGTGGGTGCGGCGCTGACCCGCCAGGCCGAGGAACTGGCCGCCCGGGGGCGGCCGGTCGACGGCACCGTCGACGACCTGCTGGACGGCTGACGGCCCGCCGACGGCCGACCGTCAGCCGATGCCGCCGCCGACGCCGATCAGCGCGCCGATCAGGTAGGTGGCGCCGGCCGCCAGCGCGCCGAGCAGCAACTGCCGCAGACCGGCACGCCACCAGGCGCGGTTGGTGAACCGGGCCACGATCGCACCGGCGACGAAGAGGCCGACGCCGCCGACGCCGAGCGCCAGCCAGAGGCTGGTGAAACCGAGCAGGTACGGCAGCAGCGGCACCAGCGCGCCGATCGAGAAACAGATGAACGACGAGATCGCGGCGGCCCACGGGCTGGGCTGGTCGTCGGGGTCGACGCCCAGCTCCTCCCGTACGTGCACCCGCAGCGCCTCCTCCGGGTTGGCGCGTACCGCCTCGGCGACCTGCGTCGCCAGCTCGCGGGGCAGTCCACGGGCGACCCAGGCGTCGGCCAGTTCCCGGGCCTCGGCCTCCGGGTGGCGTTCCAGCTCGCGTCGCTCCTTGGCCACCTCGGCGGCGACCTGCTCGTTCGCGGACCGGACACTCGTGTACTCGCCGAGGCCCATCGAGATGGCGCCGGCCACCAGGCCGGCCGTGCCGGTGAGCACCACGCTGCGCGGCGACACCCCGCCGCCGCCCACGCCGGCGATCAGTGCGATGTTGGTGACCAGCCCGTCCATCGCGCCGAAGACGGCCGGACGCAGCCAGCCGCCGGAGACGTCCGCGTGGTGCGCCTCGCGCAGTGCCGCAGGGGTGTCGGTCACGGCAGCGTCAGGATCTCGTAGCCGTCGTCGGTGACGACGATGGTGTGCTCGAACTGGGCCGTCCACCGGCGGTCCTTGGTGACCACCGTCCAGCCGTCGTCCCACATGTCGTACTGGTAGGTGCCGAGCGTGATCATCGGCTCGACGGTGAACGTCATGCCGGGCTCCATCACGTCGGTGGGGCGCGGGCTGTCGTAGTGCGGCACGTAGAGGCCACTGTGGAACGCCTCGCCGATGCCGTGCCCGGTGAAGTCGCGGACCACGCCGTAGCCGAAGCGCTTCGCGTACGACTCGATCACCCGGCCGATGACGTTGATCTGCCGCCCCGGCGCGATGGCCTTGATGCCGCGCATCATCGCCGTGTGGGTCCGCTCGACCAGCAGGCGGGCCTCCTCGCTCACCTCGCCCACGCAGAACGTGGCGTCGGTGTCGCCGTGCACGCCGTTCAGGTACGCGGTGACGTCGACGTTGATGATGTCGCCGTCCTGGAGCACCGTGGTGTCCGGGATGCCGTGGCAGATCACCTCGTTGAGGCTGGTGCAGCACGACTTGGGGAAGCCCCGGTAGCCGAGCGTCGACGGGTAGGCGCCGTGGTCGCAGAGGAACTCGTGCACCACCCTGTCGATCTCGTCGGTGGTCACCCCGGGCTTGCAGTGCTCACCGGCGAGCTGGGTGGCCTGGGCGGCGAGACGCCCCGCGACGCGCATCTTCTCGATGGTCTCCGGCGTCTGCACGTGCGATCCGCGCCACTCCTGGGGGCGCTTCTTACCCACGTACTCCGGGCGCGGGATGTGGGCGGGGACCGCTCGCCACGGGGAGAGCGTGCCGGGGGTCAGCGGCGCACGGACGGTCATGACGCAAGCCTATCGCCGGGACCGGTGTGCCCCTCGCCACAGCCCCGCCGGGCAGGTTGTTGCCGTGCCGCAAACGCTGTGCCATTGTTGCTCCGTGGATCAAGGGGGCGCGGCGCCCGTCTTCTCCGTGACGGCGCAGGCCGACGGCGACCAACTGCGCGTCCAGGTGACCGGCGAGGTCGACATGGCGACCGCCGACACCATGTTCCAGACCGCGCTCCGCGAGCCCGCCAAGCGGCTCACGCTCGACCTGCGGGCGGTCACCTTCTTCGACTCGGCCGCCATCCACGCGGTGGTCCGGCTCGCCCAGCGGTTCCCGGACGCGTTGACCGTGCTGCCGTCGCCGCAGGTCCGGCGCGTGCTGGACATCTCCGGCCTCGGCGACCAGGACTGGCTCGCCGGCTAGATCGAGGGCTGCTCCCCGCGTGAACGCCGTCGACGCGGGACAGCGGGCAGCCCGGCCCGTCACTACGGTGCGGAGGATGGACAGCTCCCATCCGTCGATGGCCGGTGTCGTGCACGAGGCGCCCGGCTCGACCGTACGACTGCGCCCGGTGGCCGAGGACGATCTCGCGATGCTGCGCCGGTTCGCTGTCGAACCCGGGCTGATCGGCCTCGACTGGGCCGGCTTCCAGGACGCCGCCGCGCCGGCCCGCCGCTTCGCCGAGGACGGCTATCTCGGCGACCGGAGCGGTGGCCTGATCGTCCAGGTCGAGCCCCCGGACGCGCCGGTCGGTTACCTCAGCTACCTGCAGCGCGAGAGCGGGCGGGCACCGTACTGGGAGATCGGGATCGTGCTGCTGCCCGAGTGGCGCGGCCGGGGTCTCGGCTGGCGAGCGCAGGCGCTGCTCTGCGACTACCTGTTCAGCCACACCCCGGCGCAGCGCATCCAGGCCGGCACCCATCCCGAGAACGCCGCCGAGCAGCGGTCGCTGGAGAAGGCCGGCTTCCAACTGGAGGGAGTTCTGCGGTCCTGCGAGTTCCGGGCCGGCGCCTGGCGCGACGGGTGGCTCTACAGCCGGCTGCGCGACGACCCGTCGCCGCTGTGACCGGCCGCCTCAGCGTCCCGAGGGCGGCGCCTGATCGGCCAGCCGGCGGCGCAGCGTCAGCTCGGTGCCGTTCGCGGAACGGGTCACGTTCATCTCCCCCAGCGCCTGGATCAGCGCCAGCCCGCGCCCCCGGAAGGTCGACCCGCTCGACTCCCGCCAGCGTCCGCTGTCCCGGATGGTCGCGGTGACCGTACGGTCGGCGATCGTCACCTCGACCTCGATCGTCGGGTCCACCGGGTCGACCGGGTGCTCGATCGCGTTCGCCGCCGCCTCGGAGACCGCCACGGTCAGGTCGAACAGGTCGGTCTCGCCGACCTGGTGGGCGACGAGGAAGTCCTCCAGCCGCTTGCGGAGCACGCTGAGCCGGGTCGGGTCGGCGGGCAGGCGCAGCACGAACCGGTTCAGTTCGGCCGCCTCCAGCGCGAGCACCGCCACGTCGTCGTGCCGGGACCGCTCGGCCACCTGGGCCATGACGGCGTCGACAAGGTCCGCCACGTGCCCGGCGCGCGCCGTCGCGTCGGCCCGCAACTGGCCCAGCCCGGCGTCGATGCCCGCGGACCGGTCCTCGATCAGGCCGTCGGTGTAGAGCAGGAGCCGGTTGCCCGGCGCGAGTTCGCCCTCGGCGGCCGGGTAGACGGCGCCGGGGATCGCCCCGATCGGCGGTCCGAGAGCCCGATCGTGCAGGAACGCCACGTCGTCTCCTCGGATCAGCAGGGGTGACGGATGACCCGCGCTCGCGTACCGGATCCTGCCCGTGCGCGGGGAGAAGCCGAGGCAGACCACAGTGGCGAAGGAGCCGCTGCCGGCGGAGTGGACCAGCCGGTTGAGCCGGGTCAGCGCCTCGCCCGGGTCGTAGCCCTCCAGGACGTACGCCCGAAGCGCGTTGCGGAGCTGGCCCATCGCCGCGGCGGCCCGCACGCCCTTGCCCACCACGTCGCCGATGACCAGCACCAGGTCGTCGTCGGCGGTGGCCATCACGTCGTACCAGTCGCCGCCGACCTCCACGTCGGCGCTGCCGGGCAGGTAGCGGCTGGCCACCACCGCGCCGGGCAACTGCGGCAGCGTACGCGGCAGCAGGCTGTGCTGGAGCGTGGTCGCGATGTGGTGCTCGGCCTCGTAGAGCTGGGCGTTCTCCAGCCGCACGCCGATCAGCCGGGCCAGTTCGGTGAGCGCCGCCTCCTCGGTGCCGCCGCCCTCGCGGCGCCACACCCGCAGCTCGCCGAGCTGCTCGCCGGCGGTGCCGGTGAGCGGCAGCACCACTGTCGGCTCGGCGGGCAGGTCGCCGCCGGCGTCCTCCTCGTGGCGGGCGCCGGTGGCGGTGACCCGGACCCGTCCGGCCTCGGCCAGGCGCAGCGCGTGCCGGGCGGCCACCCGGACCACCTCGGCGGTGGACCGGGCGGTGTTGATCTCCACGGCGGCGTCGGCGAGTGCCCGCAGCCGGCGGATGATCTGCCCGCGCAACTGGCCCAGCTCGACGTTGGCCCGCACCCGGGCCACCAGCTCCTGGCTGGAGAAGGGCTTGGTCAGGTAGTCGTCCGCGCCGGTGGACAGACCCGCGACCTCCTCGGCGGCGCCGGCCCGTGCGGAGAGCAGCACGATCGGCACGTGCCGGGTGGCCGGCTCGGCCCGCAGCGCGGCGACCAGCCCGAAGCCGTCCAGCCGGGGCATCATCACGTCGGTCAGCACCAGGTCGAACGGGGTCTCGACGGCCAGCCGCAGCGCCTCCACGCCGTCCGGCACGGCCACCACCTCGTACGCCGGGGACAGCAGCCGGACGACGTGCTCGCGCAGGTCGGAGTTGTCGTCGGCGAACAGGATGCGACCGGACCCACCCGGCGCGCCGGACGCCTCCGGCAGCCCGGTGGGGCGGGCCACCTCGTCGGTCCAGAGCGCCGTCTCGGCGACGTACAGGCGGGCCTGCTCCGGTTCGGTCAGCGGGACCGGCGACAGGGCGGCCACCCGGTCGGCGGGCAGGTGCGCGTACCCGAAGGGCATGGTCACGGTGAACGTGGTGCCCCGGTCCACGACGCTGTGCGCGGTCACCGTGCCGCCGTGCATCTCGACCAGCTCGCGGACCAGGGCGAGCCCGATGCCGGTGCCCTCGTGGGTACGCGAGCGGGCGCCGGCCACCCGGTGGAACCGCTCGAAGACCTGCGGCAGTTCCTCCGGCGCGATGCCGACGCCGGTGTCGGTCACCTCCAGGACGGCGGCGCCGTCGTCCGCGCGGACCCGGACCCGGATCTCGCCGTCGAACGTGAACTTGACCGCGTTCGACAGCAGGTTGAGGACGATCTTCTCCCACATGTCCCGGTCGACGTAGACCGGCGCGGGCAGCGGCGGGCAGTCCACCACCAGGCGCAGCCCGGCCCGCTCGGTGGCCGAGCGGAACGTGCTGGCCAGCCGGGAGGTGTAGTCGGACAGGTCGGTGGGCTGGTAGCGGGCGGCCAGCCGGCCGGACTCCAGCCGGGAGAAGTCGAGCACCGTGTTGACCAGCTTGAGCAGGCGCAGCCCGTTGCGGTGCATGACGGTGAGCCGGTCCAGGTACCGCTCGGGCAGCTCCCGGTCGGCGAGCATCTCCTCCATCGGCCCGAGGACCAGCGTGAGCGGGGTACGGAACTCGTGGCTGACGTTGGCGAAGAAGTTGGTCTTGGCACGGTCCAGCGCGGCCAGCTCGGCGGCGCGGGCGCGTTCCTGCTCGTACGCCCGCTGCTTGCCCACGGCCCGGGACACCTGTGCGGCGACCAGGTCGACGAAGTCGCGGTAGTCGTCGGTGAACGGCAGCCGGCGCGACACCCCGAGCAGCAGCGCGCCGGCCGGCTCGTTCGTGGCGGTCAGCGGCAGCAGGAGCGCCTGGCCGGCGGCGTCCGGCGGCACCGCGCCCGGCAGGTCGGCGGTGGCGATCCAGCGCGGCTCGGTGAACGGCTCGCCCTCGGGCAGGCCGGGCGGCGGATCGGCGACGGTGGCCGGATCCACGCCGGAGCAGCCGCCCGGCACGAGTGTGCCGCGCTCGTCGGCGAACCACAGCGCGCTGAACGGCACGTCGGCGCGGTGGGCGTCGAGCACCCGGGTGACGGCCTGGCCCAGTTCGAGCATGCCGGGTACATCGCCCAGCTCGTTGCCCAGCTCGGCGAGGGCGCGCAGCCGGCGCTCGCCGAGCACCCGGCCGGTGGTCTCGTTGACGAAGCAGAACAGACCGCCGACGGTGCCGTCGGCGCTGCGGATCGGGTCGTACGAGACGTCGAAGTAGACGTCCTCCAGGAAACCGTGGCGGTCGAGCACGAAGGGGTGGTTCTCGCCCCGGTACGGCACGCCGGTGCGGCGCACGCCGTCCAGCAGCGGGCCGAGCACGTCCCAGGTCTCCGCCCAGTGCAGCCGGGCGGGCTGCCCGATCACGGCCGGGTGCTTGTCGCCGATGGTCGGCCGGTAGGCGTCGTTGTAGAAGGCCAGGTGCTCCTCGCCCCAGAAGACGACCATCTGGGCGCGGGACGACAGCATCGTGCTCACGGCGTGGCACAGCGCCGCGGGCCAGCGGTCCGGGCTGCCGAGAGCGGTGGTGGACCAGTCGAAGCCGCGCAGCCGGCCGCCCATCTCACCGCCGGCGGCGAACGCCGCGGCGAGCAGTGGCGGTAGGGACGCCTCGCCGGCCGCCGGGGACGAACGACCGTCCTCCCCGCCCCCGTGGGCCGAGCTCATGCAGCCTCCCGCTCCGGCCATGATCATGACGGCCGGCGATTCTCCGCCGACCGTCCCCGCCTACTACCCCGACGGACGAGCAACGTAACGCACCCGCACCGTTCGACGCTGCTTACCTCCGCCTCATCCTGGCGTAACCGACGCTCCGGGGCGACTCGGGCGGTCCTCGCCTGGTCGGCGGGCCGCCGATTCGGCTGTCCGCACCTACGAAACGCGGGTGTGTGATCTGGCCGACATCGCGGCCCGGACCAGCGCGGCCACGGGCCGCGGCTCGGCCTCGTTCTCCGGATGCCACTGCACCCCGAGCACGAAGCGCCGCGCCGGATCCTCCACCGCCTCGATCACCCCGTCGTCGGCCCAGCCGGTCACCGCCAGGCCGCCGGGGTCGGCCACCGCCTGATGGTGGTACGAGTTGACCCGGTCCACCCCGGCCATCACCTCGGCGGCCCGGCTGCCGGCGGCGAAGCGCACCGGATGCGACCCGTAGACGCCCGGCGCGGGACGGTGCCCGTCATGCCCGACCACATCCGGCAGGTGCTGGTGCAGCAGGCCGCCGTACGCCACCGCCAGCAGTTGCATGCCCCGGCACACACCCAGCACCGGCAGGTCGGCGGCGAGCGCGGCGGTCAGCAGCGTCGTCTCCCCCGCGTCGCGCTCCGGCCGGCACTCGGTACGCGGGTCCGGCGGCTCGCCGTACCGCTCCGGCCCGACGTCCGCGCCGCCGGCCAGCAGCAGCCCGTCCAGCAGCCCCAGCACGTCCGCGTCGGCGTCGTCCGGGGGCAGCACGACGGCCCGGCCGCCCGCCGCGGTGACCGCGCGGACGTACGCGTGCGGCACGAGCGTCGCCGGCACGTCCCGCCACACCGCCCAGCCGGCCGGCTCGACGTACGCGGTGATGCCGATGACCGGCCTTCTCGCGCTCACAGTGCCGGCCTGGGTTCGCGACTGCGGGGCTCGCAAAACCGGCTCACTCCTCGCACTCACAATGCCGGCCTGGGTTCGCGACTGCGGGGCTCGCAAGACCGGCTCACTCCTCGCGCTCACAATGCCGACCTGGTTCGCGACTGCGGGGCTCGCAAGACCGGCTCACTCCTCGCGCTCACAGGGGGGTGACGTACGCGCCGGTGATGCCGCCGTCGACGACGAACTGCGCTGCGGTCATGAACGAGGCGTCGTCGCTGGCGAGGAACGCCACAGCGGCGGCGATCTCGGCCGGGTCGCCGAACCGGCCCATCGGCACGTGCACCAGCCGCCGGGCGGCCCGCTCCGGGTCCTTGGCGAACAACTCCAGCAGCAGCGGCGTGGCCACCGGCCCGGGGCACAGCGCGTTGACCCGGATGCCCTCGCGGGCGAACTGCACGCCCAGCTCCCGGGTCATCGCCAGCACCCCGCCCTTGCTCGCCGTGTACGCGATCTGCGACGTCGCAGCGCCCATCAGCGCCACGAACGAGGCGGTGTTGATGATCGAGCCCTTGCCCTGGCGGCGCATGTGCGGGATGACGTACTTGCAGCACAGGTACACGCTCGTGGTGTTCACCCGCAGCACCCGTTCCCAGGCGTCCAGGCCGGTCTCCAGGATCGAGTCGTCCTCAGGCGGCGAGATGCCCGCGTTGTGGAACGACACGTCCACCCGGCCGTGCCGCTGCACCACCCCGTCGAACAGGTCACGCACCGCCGTCTCGTCGGCCACGTCGGCGGCGACGAACTCGCCACCCACCTCCTGCGCGGCCCGGGTACCGGCGTCGGCGTCGATGTCCACGCACACCACCCGGGCGCCCTCGGCGGCGAAGCGGCGTACGGTGGCGAGCCCGATGCCGCTGCCCGCGCCGGTCACCACTGCCACCCGGTCGGAAAGCCGTCCCTGCACTGTGATCACTCCTCGGTGCCGATGAACACGTTCTTGACGTCGGTGAAGGCGTGCAGCGCGTCCGGACCCAGCTCCCGGCCCAGGCCGGAACGCTTCATCCCGCCGAACGGGGTCCAGTAGCGCACCGAGGAGTGCGAGTTGACGCTGAGGTTGCCCGACTCGACGGCGCGGGCCACCCGCACCGCGCGCCCGACGTCCCGGGTCCAGATCGAGCCGGAGAGCCCGTACTCGGTGTCGTTGGCGAGCCGGATCGCGTCGGCCTCGTCGTCGAACGGGAGCACCGAGACGACCGGGCCGAAGACCTCCTCCCGCCAGTGCCGGTCCGCCGGGGAGCCGGCGAGCAGCACAGTGGGGGCGTACCAGAAGCCGGGGCCGTCGGGGCACGAGCCGGTGAATGCGACGTCCGCCCCGTCGATGTACCCGGCGACCCGGTCCCGGTGCGCGGCGGAGATCAGCGGCCCCATCTCGGCCGTCTCCCGGGCCGGGTCCTCCACCCGGAACGCCCGCACGGCCGGTTCGAGCAGTTCCAGAAACCTGTCGTACACCCGGCGCTGGACGAGGATCCGGGAGCGGGCGCAGCAGTCCTGGCCGGCGTTGTCGAAGACCGCGTACGGCGCGGTCGCAGCCGCCTTCTCCAGGTCCGCGTCGGCGAAGACGATGTTGGCGGACTTGCCGCCCAGCTCGAGCGTCACCCGCTTCACCTGGGCCGCGCAGCCGGCCATGATCCGGGTGCCGACCTCGGTCGAGCCGGTGAAACAGATCTTGCGGACCGCCGGGTGGGTGACGAACCGCTCGCCGACCACGCTGCCCCGGCCGGGCAGCACTGTGAAGACGCCGTCGGGCAGGCCGGCGTCGCGGGCCAGCTCGGCCAGGCGCAGCGCGGTGAGCGGGGTCAGCTCGGCCGGCTTCAGCACCACCGTGTTGCCGGCCGCGAGCGCCGGGGCGAACCCCCAGCCGGCGATCGGCATCGGGAAGTTCCACGGCACGATCACGCCGACCACGCCCAGCGGCTCGTGGAACGTGACGTCGAGCCCGCCGGGCACCGGGATCTGGTGGCCGGTCAGCCGTTCCGGCGCGCCCGCGTAGTAGTCGAGCACGTCGCGGACGTTGCCCGCCTCCCAGCGGGCGTTGCCGATGGTGTGCCCGGCGTTGCGCACCTCCAGGAGAGCCAGCTCCTCCAGGTGCGCGTCGACCTGGGCGGCGAACCGCCGCAGCAGCCGCCCCCGATCCCCCGGCGCCACGTGACGCCACGTCTCGAAGGCCGCAGCCGCCCGCGAGACAGCAGCATCCACGTCCTCCACGGAGCACCCCGGAACGACCCCGATCCCCGCCCCGTCAACAGGCGAGATCACCTCACCCACGCGGTCCCCTCCCCTCACCTCGGCGATCTTGCAGTTGCTGCCCCGGCGAAAGCCGCACAACACCCGCGCCAAGGGTCGCAAGTGCAAGATCGCGGGAGCGAGAGGGCGCGGACGCGGGCGAAGGCGAGGGCGCGTACACGTCAGAGGCGTTCGAAGCCACGGTTCAGCTCCCAGTCCGTCACCGCGGCGTCGAAGGCGGTCAGCTCGACCTTCGCCTGGTTGGCGTAGTGGGCGGCCACCTCGTCGCCGAACGCCTCCCGGGCCACCTCCGAGCGCTGCCACAGGTCCAACGCGTCACGCAGCGTGGTGGGCACCCGCTCGGCGTCCGGGTCGTCGTACGCGTTGCCGGTGCACTCGTCCGCCAGCTCCAGCTCGTTCTCGATGCCGTGCACCGCCCCGGCCACCAGCGCGGCGATCGCCAGGTACGGGTTGACGTCGGCCCCCGGCACCCGGTTCTCCACCCGCATCCCCTGCCCGTGCCCGACCAGCCGCAGCGCGCAGGTGCGGTTGTCGGTGCCCCAGCGCAAAGCGGTCGGCGCGAACGAGCCGGGCTGGTAGCGCTTGTAGGAGTTGATGTTGGGTGCGAAGAACAGGCTGAACTCGCGCATGGTGGCGAGCAGCCCGGCCAGCACCCGCTGCCCGGTGACGCTCAGGTGCGCGGGCCCGTCCCCCAGCATCGCCGAGGAGCCGGAGGCGTCGCGCAGCGAGAAGTGGATGTGGCAGGAGTTGCCCTCCCGCTCGTTCGGCTTCGCCATGAACGTGATCGCCATGCCCTCCTGGGCGGCGATCTCCTTGGCGCCGTTCTTGTAGATGACGTGGTGGTCGGCGCAGCGCACCGCCTCGTCGTACCGGAAGGCGATCTCGTGCTGGCCGAGGTTGCACTCGCCCTTCGCGCTCTCCGGGGTGAGCCCGGCGCCGGCCATCTCGGTGCGGATGCGGCGCAGCAACGGCTCGACCCGGGCGGTGCCGAGCAGCGAGTAGTCCACGTTGTACTGGTTGGCCGGCGTCAGGTCGCGGTAGCCGCGCTGCCACGCCTCCTCGTACGAGTCGCGGTAGAGCACGAACTCCAGTTCGGTGCCGGCGTACGCGGTCAGCCCGTGCGCGGCCAGCCGGTCGAGCTGCTTGCGCAGGATCTGCCGGGGCGAGGCGACCACCGGGCCGGAGCCGTCCAGCCACTCCAGGTCGGCCAGCAGCAGCGCGGACCCGGGTTGCCAGGGCATCCGGCGCAGCGTGTCCAGGTCGGGGCGCATGGCGAAGTCGCCGTAGCCGCGTTCCCAGCTCGACATCGCGTACCCGTCGACGGTGTTCATGTCGACGTCCACGGCGAGCAGGTAGTTGCAGCCCTCGCTGCCGTGCGTGACCACCTGGTCGAGGAAGTAGGGCGCGTGGAACCGCTTGCCCTGCAGGCGGCCCTGCATGTCGGTGAGCGCGAGCACCACCGTGTCGATCTCACCCTCGGTGACGGCGACCCGCAACTGTTCCAGCGAGAGCGGCGTTGGTTTCATCAGGGGCCTCCATCACCAAGGTCTACTGGCAAACCGGATCACCGTCAATGCCCCGGCGAGGTCGGGTGCGAAACCGAGGAGTGCACATGCGCCGTCGTACCGTCGCGGTCGTCGCCGCCGTCCTCGCGATCGTGCTCGCAGCGACCGACGCGCACGCCGACCGCAGACCCGCCGAGGGGCGACCCGCCGCCGGGCCGGACCGGCCGGCGACCGCCGACGCGCGACCGGTCACGCTCGACCTGCGCGGCTTCGACGGGCGCGCCGGCTGGTCCGGCTACGACCTGACCCGTCCCCGCGTCGTCGCGACCGGGCTGGAGGCGCCGTGGGGGCTGGCCTTCCTGCCCGACGGCAGCGCCCTGGTCGCGCAGCGGGACCAGGGCACGATCCTGCGCGTACGCCCGGGTCGCCCGGCCCGGCAGGTGGCCCGGATCGCCGACGTGGCCGCGGGCGGCGAGGCGGGCCTGCTCGGGCTCGCGGTCTCCCCCCGGTACCGCCGGGACAGGTGGGTCTACGCCGCCTACACCACGGCTGCCGACATCCGGATCGTCCGGTTCCGCCTCGGCTCGTCCCAGCCGCCGCAGGTGCTGGTGAGCGGCATCGCCCGCAGCGCGGTCCACGACGGCGGCCGGATCGCGTT
The DNA here is from genome assembly GCF_007827625.1 of Micromonospora sp. CNZ297. Taxonomy (NCBI): domain Bacteria; kingdom Bacillati; phylum Actinomycetota; class Actinomycetes; order Micromonosporales; family Micromonosporaceae; genus Micromonospora; species Micromonospora sp. CNZ297. The sequence continues at coordinate 166,843 of NZ_VISU01000004.1, forward strand.
CGGCCCCGACGGCATGCTCTACGCCGGGATCGGCGACGCCGGGGTGTCCGCCCGCGCGCAGGACCTGACCAGCCGCAACGGCAAGATCCTGCGGATCCGCCCGGACGGCGGCGTGCCGGCCGGCAACCCGTTCCCCGGTTCGCTGGTCTACAGCTACGGCCACCGCAACGTGCAGGGCCTCGCCTGGGACCGGCAGGGGCGGCTGTTCGCCACCGAGTTCGGGCAGAGCACATGGGACGAGGTGAACCGGATCGTGCCCGGCGGCAACTACGGCTGGCCGCTCGTCGAGGGCGTCGCCGGTGATCCCCGGTTCCGCGACCCGGTCGTCGTCTGGCCGCCCGCGCAGGCGTCCCCGAGCGGTGCCGCGTTCACCAGGGGCACGCTCCACGTCGCCGCGCTGCGCGGCGCCCGGCTCTGGGCGGTGCCCGTCGACGCCGCCGGCCGCGTCGGCGTACCCGTGGCGGAGCTGGTCGGCACGTACGGCCGCCTGCGTACCGTCGAGGTGGCGCCCGACGGCGCGCTCTGGGTCGCGACCAGCAACCGCGACGGCCGCGGCACCCCAGCGGCCGGCGACGACCGCATCCTCCGCTTCCCGCTCACCCACCGCCGCCCCACGATCTGACCCTTGGGGTACGCGGACAGCGTCCCCGCGTCAGCCACGAACCCGTGCCCAGGCCAGGAAGCGGCCGTGCAGATCCGGCGCGTGGTCCGGATTCAGCCGGGCGAGGTGTTCCCGCGCTTCGGCCATCAGCCCGCCGAGATAGAGAAGCAGCGCGGTGCGGTCCTCCCGGTACTCGACGAGCAGCGACAGCCGGGCCGGCTGGCAGGGCCACTCCGCCCCGCAGTTGCGGCACCGCCAGAGCGGGCGCATAGGCAGGTGCGGAACCACGCGCCGGCCCATCACCGCAGCCGACGGGCGATCGCACGCGCCTCGTCGTCGGTGAGCGGAAGGAACCAGAAGAACCGCCTGACGATCTCGGGTGGCTCCGGCCCCTCGACTCGGCCACGCAGATCCCGGATCGCGCCGCGCACGAGGAACGCCATCATCCGGATGAGCGCTGCCGGATCGAGCTGATCACGCGGAATGCGTCGCAGGGCGGGACACGGCCACGGCTCCCGGCAACGCTCGCATACCCAGTCCGGCTCGTACCCGATGTGACCGATGGCGCTGAGGACACCGACCAGAACCGTCACCACCGGCCCCCGTTCGCCCGCCACTCCTGCGCCGGTGTCAGACGCCCCGGGCTGCCCGGGCGAACCGTGGGAAACACCCGGGTCGGCTCGCGCATCCACGCCGGCAGGTTGCTGCCGGGGTCGCGCTTCGGCAGGGTGGGCAGCTCCCGGGTACGGCACCGGAACCATCGGACACGCACATCGGCCTCCTCGTTGATGGAGGGGGCCGCCCGGCATCGTCGGGACCGGGCGGCCCCGGGCTGGAATCCGCCCGTGCTCGCCTGCGACGAGCGGATCCGCATGCGTGACAGTCTGGTGAGGACACCGCTACGGTCGGAAGGCATCGAGCCTGGTCACGGCGCACCAGTGAAGCGCACATCCCAGCGCCGGATGGTGAATGAAGTTCACGCACGAACTGTGGAGGAACTGTGGAGGAACCGACAGCCGACCTCATCCGATCGCAACTCCGCCGGATGCGCTCCGCCGCCGGTCTCAGTCAAGAGGAGTTCGGCAGGCTCCTGCACTACTCCGCCTCCATGGTTTCGGCAGTGGAGACTGGGGCCCGTCCGCTGGATCGCGTGTTCCTCGCCCGAGCAGATGAGGCGCTGAAGACCGGCGATCTGCTGACGACACTGCTGAACATGGCCAAACGGGAGAGCCAGCCTTCGTGGTTCCAGCCCTGGCTGGAGGCCGAACGCGCGGCCCGACAGCTTCGGTACTTCAATCCGTCTCTGATCCCTGGCCTGCTTCAGACGGCGAACTATGCCCGCATGGTGCTGCGCTTCGACAGCACGAGACCGTCCGAGGAAGTGGAGAAGCGGGTAGCTGGACGGCTGGAGCGGCAGGAGATCTTGCTCCGCGACCATCCCCCGCTCGTCATCGCAGTGATTGATGAGTCAGCGCTCCGCCGCCGTGACGCCATCATGGCCGAGCAGCTCGCGCACCTGCTGCACGTGGCCGAACTCCCGCACGTCCAACTACACGTCATTCCAGCCGATGCCGGCCATCACGTCGGCCTTTCCGGGCCGCTGGCGCTGGCCCACTCGGCGGAGGGCGGCTGGGTGGGACACCTGGAGAACCAGCTTGACGGTCTGCTCATCGATGGCGAGGATGCGATGGCGACGCTCCTGGCACGGTGGGAAGGCGTCCGCAGCGTAGCCTTGCCGCAGACCCTGTCGGTCTCCCTGATCAAGGAAGTTGAGAGTCAGCATGGACCTCAGTAACGCGATCTGGAAGAAGTCCACCCGCAGCGGCACGAGCGGTGGCGACTGCGTGGAGGTGGCCGACAACCTGCCGGGAGTGGTGCTGGTGCGTGACAGCAAGGACCGCGACGGCGGAACCCTCCACGTCACCCCGTCCTCGTGGCGGTCGTTCGTCTCACTGGCCAAGCAGACCGGGCCCGCAGCCTGACCAAAAGGCCATCTCACATCGGCTGGATCCAGGCGGATCGCCACTGCGGGGACGGGTCCGCGCCGAGGCTCGTCCAGTACTCCCGGCCCTCGACGATCCGCCCGTCCCGCACGGTCCAGAACGACGCGACCCGATGCACGCCCATCCCCTCGTGCGGCACCTCCACCTCGGACACCACAGTGTCGCCTGATGCCACCACCCGCAGCACCCGGATCGACCAGCCCTCCGGGTACTCGGCGTTGACCTTCACGTAGTTGTCGCGGTCGACGATCCGCTCGGCGCTGACCGGCCACTCGACCACCACGTCGTCGGCCAGCAGCTCGCCGACGCCGGTCCAGTCGCGGGCCTGCATGCGATCCCACAACGCGCGTACCACCGCTTCCGAGTCCATGGCCGGATCATGGCAGGCCCCACCGACAGCTACGACGGCTCGGCGGGCTCGGGCTCGGGTTCGGCCTGGTCGACGGTGCGGCGCGGGCCGGTGAACCACTTGCGGGCCGAGGCGTACCACCAGATCGCGACGCCGAGCAGCACGCCACCGATGGCGATGGGCGCGTAGTTGACAGCCGTCCAGCTGAAGTCGGGGTTGCCTGGTACACCCGCTGGGACGATCGGCAGCACGAAGTAGACCGAGATGACCGCGATCTCGACCACCGCGATCCAGCCGAGCAGCTTGTAGCGGCGGCCGAGCGTCCACGGGCCCGGGGTGAACCGGTCGCCCATCCGCAGCCGCAGGAAGATCGGGATGATGAAGGACAGGTACAGCCCGATCACCGCGACCGACACCACCGCGTAGAACGCCACAGGGATGCCGCCGCGCTGGTAGAGCGCGGGCAGCGTGAGCACCAGCCCGGCCAGCGTCGCGCCGATGATGGCGTTCACCGGCGTACCGTTGCGGTTCACCTTCGACCAGAGTTTCCAGCCGGGCACCGCGCGGTCCCGGCTGAACGCGTACGCCATCCGCGACATCGACGTCACGCAGCTCATGCCGCAGAAGAACTGCCCGATGGTGGAGATGATGATGACGGCCTTGAAGAAGAACGGCGTCAGCGCGGACTCGAAGATCGCCCCGGAGAAGCCGCCCGCCTCGTTTATCGCGTCCACGTCGGTGGCCGCGAACAGGAACGCCAGCAGCAGGATCCAGCCGCCCACCGCCGAGTAGAAGATCGACCGCCACAGCCCCTGCGCGGCGGCCTTGGACGCGCCCCGGGTCTCCTCGGAGACGTGCGCGCAGGCGTCGAAGCCGGTGATCGTGTACTGCGTGAGCAGGAAACCCAGCGGCAGCACGTAGAACCAGAACGCCAGCCCGCTGGTGTCGCCGTCACCGAAGCCGGAGTTGTTGAACCGCTCGGTGAACACGAACTGGAAACTCTGGTGGTTGTCCGGGACCAGGACCAGGATCAGTACCACGGCGGCCGCGCCGGCGACGTGCCACCAGACCGAGACGTTCTGGAGTACGTCGATGATCCGGTGCCCGTAGATGTTGATCAGCCCGTGCAGCGCGAGGATCACCACGAACAGCCCGAACGTCTGGTGCCCGGTGCCGGCCCAGCCGTCGAACAGCGCCGACAGCGTCAGGTTGAGGAACGTGGCGCAGCCGTAGTCGACCGACGCGGTCACCGCGACCAGCCCGATCAGGTTGAGCCAGCCGGTGAACCAGCCGTGCACCGGCCGGCCCATCGTCGCCGCCCACCAGTAGATCCCGCCCGCCGTCGGGTACGCCGACACCAGCTCGGCCAGGCAGAAGCCGATGATCAGGATGAACAGCGAGATCAGCGGCCAGCCCCAGGAGATCGCCACCGGGCCGCCGTTGTTCCACGCCTGGCCGAACGTGGTGAAGCAGCCGGCCAGGATCGAGATGATGGAGAACGAGATCGCGAAGTTGGAGAAGCCGCTCCACTTGCGGCGCAACTCCTGTTTGTAGCCGAGTTCGGCGAGTCGTCGGGCGTCGTCGTCCATCGGCTGCTCGGCGGTCGGCGCGGGCGTCGTGGCCACTGCACACCTCCTCGAGGCGATGCTCGTGCGAGTGCTCGCAGTGTGCTCCCGGCCGATCAAGGCGGTCAATACGTACCCCGGTAATTGCGTTGTCGCCCGATCCCACCCGGGGCATCATTGTGGGCGTGACCAGGCCCGACCCGACGGGCCGGCACCGGGCGCTCGGCAACGCCCGGTCCGCGGCGGCGCGCGGCGTCCACCTCTCTCTCACTGAAGTACGGCGATCGGCCGTACCCTCCGGACGCCCCGCGCCGCCGCTCCCTACCGGCCGACTGTCACCGTCAGCCCGGGCGCAGCCACCTCCACCGGGCCGGCGAACCCGCGCCGTACGGCGGCCAGCGCCTCCCGCGGCTCCGTCCCCGGCCACAGATGGGTGAGCAGCAGGCGCCGCACCCCGGCCTCGACGGCGTACCGGCCGACCTCGACGGCGCTGGACAGGTTCCCCTCGTGCCGCTGCGGGATGTCGTCCGGATAGGTCGCCTCCGCGATCAGCAGGTCCGCGTCGCGGGCCAGCTCCACCAGCGCCGGGCTGGGTCCGGTGTCCCCGGTGTAGGCGAGCACCAGGCCCGCCGCCGAGAACCGGGCCCCGGCGTTCGGCACCCAGTGCGGCAACGCGAACGTCCGCACCTCGTACGGCCCGAGACGCAGCGTCTCCCCCGGTGTGAACCCGGTCAGCCGGTACCCGGGTTCGAGCAGGCCCGGCTCGTCGATCGCGAGCAGTCCGGCGAGGCTGCCGGTGGGGGCGTACACCGGCAGGGGCGGCCCGGACCGGTTCGCGAGCACCCTGGCGCGGACCAGCGGTTGCAGGTCGGCGCAGTGGTCGGGGTGGCCGTGGCTGACGTAGACGGCGTCGACGTGCTCCGCCCTCGTGAGCGCCAGCAACGGTTGCAGCGTCGCGTAGCCGGGGTCGATCAGCAGCCGGAAGCCGTCGTGTTCGACGAGGAAGCCGGCGCAGGCCTGGTGGGCGGTGGGGAAGGCGCCGAGGCCGCCCAGGACTGTTGTCCGCATCCGGTCGACCGTACCGGCCGGGTGGTCGCCGGGTGGCCCGGCGACGGTCAGACGAACAGCAGCCCCGCGACCCACAGCGCGGCGATCATCAGGCCGGCGGTGAACTCCAGGACCATCGACAGCCCGGCCGCCTTGAGCGCCTGCACCGTGGCCGGCCAGGCGAGCCGGGTGTCGCCGAGCCGCAGCCGTTCGGCGCCGAAGATGCCGCCGACGAAGCCGATCGGCAGCCCGACCACCGGGATCACGAAGAACCCGACCACGCCGAGCAGCCCGCCAGCCAGCAGCGAGGTGGTGGGCACGCCGGTCCGCTTCAGGTTGCGCCCCGGCCAGAGGTACTTGAGCACGGTGCCACCGGCGGCGATCGCCGTGGCGGCGGCGAGCACCGCCCAGCGACCCGGCCCGGCGTCGCCGAACAGCGTCCACACCAGTACGCCGCCACAGCACAGCGGCAGCGCCGGTAACCCGGGCACCACCACCCCGGCCAGGCCGGCGACGATCGCCAGCGCGGCGACCACCGACACCACGGCCTGCGAATCGGTGAGGCTCACCGGTTCTCCCTTCCTCGCCTGCCGCGTGCGCGGGAGGTGTTAAGCGGGGCCCCCTCCTCTACCGGAGGCGTTAAGAGGGGGCCCTTCCTTACCCGCCCAGGCGGGCGCGGATGCCGTCGGCGGGCATCGGGGCGCCGAACAGCCGGCCCTGCCCGGTGTCGCAGCGCAGCGCCCGCAGCCGTTCGGCCTGCACCTCGGTCTCCACCGCCTCGGCCGTCACCGACAGCTCCAGCGCGTGCGCCAGCCGGACCAGCGCGTCCACGATCCGCTCGTCCCGATGGTCGGCGACCGCGTCCCCGCCGTCACCCCGGATCCCCTCGACGAACGGGCCGGCCAGCTTCACGCAGTGGATCGGCAGCCGCCGCAGGTACGCGAGGTTCGAGTAGCCGGTGCCGAAGTCGTCGATGGCCAGCCGCAGCCCGAGGCCGGCGAGCTGGTGCAGCGTCCGCAGCGGCTCGCCGGCGCTGCCCATGACGGCGCTCTCGGTCAGTTCCAGCTGCAACAGCTCCGCGGGCAGGCCGGTGTGCTGCAACGCCTCGGCCACCGTCTCCACGATGGCCGGGTCGTCGGCCTGCCGGGCGGCCAGGTTGACGCTGACAACAGGCGTGGTGTCCGGGTACGCGCGCCGCCACGACTCGGCGTCGCGGCACGCCTGACGCAGCACCCAGGCGCCGAGCCGGACGATCAGGCCGGTCTCCTCGGCCAGCCCGATGAACCGGTCCGGCCCGATCAGCCCCAGCTCCGGGTGCTGCCAGCGCACCAGCGCCTCGACCGCCACCATCGTGCCGTCCAGCAGCGACACGATCGGCTGGTAGTGCAGCACGAACTCGCCCCGGTCCAGCGCGGCGGGCAGATTCGCGGCCAGCGCGGAGCGGGCGATGTCGGCGGCGCTGCGCTCCGGGTCGTACACCGCCCAGCGGCCCCGGCCCTCCGCCTTGGCCCAGTAGAGCGTGGTGTCGGCGGCCTTCATCAGGTCGCCGACGCTCGTCTCCGCCGCCGGGCACTCCACGATGCCGATGCTCGCCGACACGGCGAGCTGCTGGTCACCGACGTGCACCGGCGCGGACACCGCGGCCAGCGCCAGCTCGGCGACCTCCACCGCGTCGTCGATGCCGCCGTCGGAGTCGACCAGGATGACGAACTCGTCGCCACCCATCCGGGCCACCAGGTGGCCGCGCCCGGCCACGCAGTCGCTGAGCCGGCGGGCGATCACCTTGAGCAGCCGGTCGCCCAGGTCGTGGCCGAGGCTGTCGTTCACCGCCTTGAAGCCGTCCAGGTCGATGAAGCACAGCCCGACGCGCTGGTCCGGACCGGCGCCGTCGAAGACGTCACCGAGCGTCTCGAAGAACAGCGTCCGGTTGGGCAGGCCGGTCAGCGGGTCGTGCAGCGCCTGGAAACGCAGCCGCTGCTGCAACTCGTACCGCTGGGTGATGTCCTCCACCATCGCCACGGTGAACCGGGGCCGGCCGTCGTCGTGCCGGATGAGCGAGACCGCGAGGTCGGTCCAGACCACGCTGCCGTCCTTGCGGTAGTAGCGCTTCTCCACCCGCGCGCTGTCCCGCTTGCCCTCGATCAGCTCCTGGTACAGCTCCCACATCCCGGCCGCGTCGTCGGGGTGGAACAACGCCGAGACGTTCATCCGCCGCATCTCCGCGACGGCGTAGCCGAGCATGTCCGCGAAGGACTGGTTGACCTCGATGATCTGCCCGTCCACCCCGGCGATGCCGATGCCGATGGCGGCGCCGGTGAAGACCGCCCGGAACCGGGCCTCGCTGTCCCGCAGCGCCTGCTCGACGGTGTCCCGGGCCTGCCACGCGGACCGGGCGATCCGCTCCTGCTGGCTGAAGACCCGGTCGCGCAGCGCGCGGGCGAACCCGGCGGCGAACGCGCCCTGGAGCAGCGCGACCCGCTCACGCAGCTCCGGCGACTCGGTGCGCGACGGCAGCACCCAGGGCAGGAACCGGTCGCCGAGCGCCTGCACCGACCAGTCGAGCACGCCGGGCTCGGTGAGGTGCGCCTGGACCAGGGCACGCCCCACCTCCTCCGCCGGGCGGGCGGAGAAGGTGGGGGCGAGCAGGGCCTCGCCGAGTCGCTCGGTGAGCGGCACCAGCAGGCGCTCGGTCTCGGCCGCGCTCAGCGGCACGAACCCGATACGGCGCACCGCGCGAGCCCACTCGGCGGCGTACGCGGCGGCGCCGGGCCGGCTGACGTCTCCCCCGTCGCTGTCCGGGGCGCGCATGGGGCTCAGCCGGCGGCGCGGTCGTGCCGGGCGACGCCGCCGAAGGCCCCGAACCGCTCCGGGTGCTCGTCCACGTCCGACGGGGAGTCGGGCCGCCACAGCGGCATGTGCACGACGCCCGGTTCGAGGATCGTCCAGTCGCCGAAGAAGCCGGTGATCTCGGCCCGCGAGCGCAGTGTGATCTCGGTGGCGGTACGCGCCGACAGCCGCTGCGCGTCCAGCATCTCCTGCGGCTGATCCTCGAACGTGGAGTGGGAGATGACCAGGTAGCTGCCGGGTGCGGCGGCGGCGCGCAGCGTGGCCAGGATGTCGGCCGGGCGGTCGGCGTCGGGCACGAAGTGCACCACGCCGGCGAGCAGGATGCCCAGCGGCCGGTCGAAGTCGATCAGGCCGCTGGCGCGGGCGTGGTCCAGGATCAGCTTCGGCTCGCGCAGGTCGGCCAGGATCGCCGTGGCCCGGTCGTTGCCGGCGAGCAGTTCGTGGCTGTGCGCCACGGCGACCGGGTCGATGTCCACGTACACGATGCGGGCGTCCGGGTCGGCGGCCTGGGCGACCTCGTGCACGTTGCCGACGGTGGGGATGCCGGAGCCGACGTCGAGGAACTGGTCGATGCCGGCGTCGAGCAGCACCCGTACGGCCCGGCGCAGGAACTCCCGCCCGGAGCGCATGGTGGCGGCCAGGTTCGGCGTCATCGCCGCGATCTGTTCGGCGAGCTGCCGGTCGATCTCGAAGTTGTGCGCCCCACCGAGGAAGTAGTCGTAGACCCGGGCGGCGCTCGGCCGGGTCAGGTCGATCTCGGTGGGCAGGCTCTCCGGCGTCTGCATCGCTCGGTCCCCCAGGTCGTCGTCCGCCGTCGATGGCGGATCATGTGGTCCAGACCACTCTAGGCCGGTACGGCCGGGTTCGGGAGATCCACTGGAGGCGATGCCGGCGGCCCGGTTCAGGCGGCCGACTCCAGCAGCAGCGAGATGCCCTGGCCGACACCGATGCACATGGTGGCGAGCGCCCGCCGGCCGCCCCTTCGGCGCAGTTCCAGCGCGGCGGTCAACGCCAGCCGGGCACCGCTGGCGCCGAGCGGGTGACCCAGCGCGATGGCCCCGCCGCCGGGGTTGACGTGCTCGGCGTCCTCCGGCAGGCCCAGCTCGCGCAGCACCGCCACCGACTGCGCGGCGAACGCCTCGTTCAGCTCGATCACGTCCACGTCGGCAAGCGACAGGCCCGTCCGGTCGAGCAGCTTGCGGGTCGCCGGAACCGGACCGATGCCCATGATCCGCGGCGGTACGCCTGCCGACGCGGCACCGCGTACCCGGGCCAGCGGGGTGAGGCCGTAGCGCTCGACGGCGGCCGCGGAGGCGACGAGCAGCGCGACGGCGCCGTCGTTGACGCCGGAGGAGTTGCCAGCGGTCACAGTGCCGCCCTCGCGGAACGGGGTGGGCAGCGCGGCGAGCTTCTCCAGCGACGTCTCGCGCGGATGCTCGTCGGCCTCGACCAGCTTCGTCTCGCGCTTGCCCGCGGGCACCGTCACCGGGACGATCTCCTCGGCCAGCCGGCCGTCGGCCTGCGCCTTGGCGGCCCGCTGCTGCGACCGGTACGCGAAGGCGTCCTGCGCGGCCCGGTCCACGCCGAACTCCGCTGCCACGTTCTCCGCCGTCTCCGGCATCGAGTCGATGCCCCACCCCTTGCGCATCAGCGGGTTCACCAGCCGCCAGCCGATCGTGGTGTCGTACACCTCGGCGGTGCGGGCGAACGGCGTGGCCGCCTTCGGCATGACGAACGGCGCGCGGCTCATGCTCTCCACGCCGCCGGCCACCACCAGGTCGGCCTCCCCGGCGACGATCGCGCGGGCGGCGGAGGCGAGCGCGTCCAGGCCGGAGCCGCAGAGCCGGTTGACGGTGCTGCCCGGCACCTCCTCCGGCAGGCCGCCGAGCAGCGCGGCCATCCGGGCCACGTTGCGGTTGTCCTCGCCGGCCTGGTTGGCGCAGCCCAGGATCACGTCGTCGGTGCGGGCCCAGTCGACCGAGGGGTGGCGGGCCACCAGCTCGCGGACGACGTGCGCGGCCAGGTCGTCGGGGCGGACCCCGGCCAGCGCGCCGGCGTACCGGCCGATCGGGGTGCGGACTCCGGCAACGAGATAGGCCACTGTCATCGCGCGTACGTCCTTCGGGGGTGGGAAGGGGCCGGTCGGCGGGTCGCGGGGGTACCCGGCGCCAGGATATCCGTGACCGGAGCGGATAGGTTTGCCGCATGTCCGGGGCCCAGTTCAGCGCAGAGACCAGCGGCGGCGGCGCGTTCGTCCGCCAGCCCAACCGGTTCACCGGCCGGGTCACCCCGCACTCCACAGCACCCGAGGGGGGCGGGCCGGACGAGCAGGGACGCTGGCCGCTGGAGGCGGGCCGCTACCGGCTGATCTGGTGCCGGGCCTGCCCGTGGGCGCACCGGGCCCGGATCGTGCGCGGCCTGCTCGGGCTGGACGAGGTGATCTCGCTGGGCACCGTCGACCCGATCCGGGACGAGCGGGGCTGGCGGTTCGCGCTCGACCCGGACGGCTTCGACCCGGTGCTCGGCATCGGCTTCCTGTCCGAGGCGTATCTGTCCACCGACAGGGACTACACCGGCCGGGTGACGGTGCCGGCGCTCGTGGACACGCTCACCGGACGGGTCGTGACGAACGACTATCCGCAGCTCACGCTGGACTTCTCGACCGAGTGGCGGCGGTTCCACGCGCCGGACGCCCCGGATCTGTACCCGGTCGAGCTGCGCCCGGAGATGGACGCGCTGATGGCGGAGATCCACCGGGACGTCAACAACGGCGTCTACCGGTGCGGCTTCGCCACCTCCCAGGAGGCGTACGACGAGGCGTTCACCGCGTTGTTCGCCCGCCTCGACGCGCTGAGCGAGCGGCTGTCCGGTCGGCGCTATCTGATGGGCGACGCGATCACCGAGACGGACGTGCGCCTGTTCACCACGCTGGTGCGCTTCGACGTGGCGTACCACGGCCACTTCAAGTGCAACGAGCGCAAGCTCACCGAGATGCCGGTGCTGTGGGCGTACGCGCGGGACCTGTTCCAGACGCCGGGGTTCGGCGAGACGGTGGACTTCGACCACATCAAGCGGCACTACTACGCCACCCACGACATGATCAACCCGACCCGGATCGTGCCGCTGGGGCCGGACCTGTCCGGCTGGACCACCCCGCACGGACGTGGTTGAGGACACCGGCCGCCGGATCGCCGCCGCGTTCGCCGCCGTCTGCCTGGCAGCCGGCGCGGCAGCGGTGACTGTCGCGGTGATCGCCGGTCCCGGCCCGGGCCCCATCGCGTACGTGAGTGAGGCGGGCATCACCGACAGCGGGTACGCCGGGGCGTACCGGATCGGGATCTTCTCGGTGGCCGCGTCGCTGCTGCTGCTCGCCGGGTCGCTGCCACCGGGGTTGCGGGCGGCGGCCGGGCTGCTCGGCGTCGGCGCGGTCGCCACGGTGCTCTCCGGCGCCGTCACGTGCAGCGAGGGCTGCCCGCTGCCGCCGTTCGAGGCCACAACGGTGGCCGACCTGGTGCACGGCGGTGCGAGCATCGCGGCGACCGCCGCGGTGGTGCTCGCCATGCTCGTACTGCTGTTCTCCCCGGCGGCGGACCAGGGGCTGCGGCGGATCGCCGCGGTCGGCGCGGCGGTGGCGCTGCCGGTGGCCGCCGTAGTAGCGGCGGCGCTGCTCCTGGTCGGGCGCAGCGCGCTGCTCGGGGTGTCGGAGCGGGTGCTGCTGGTCGTGGTCGCCGCCTGGGGACTGGTCACCTCCGGCTACCTGGCTGTAAGGAGCCTCACCGGCGACGGTCCTTCCGTTCCGGCCCGGGGCGGGAGTAACGTGTCGCGACGATGACCAATGTCTGGTGCCTCACCGAGCGCCTGTACGTCGATCTGCGACGGCAGGCCAGCGGCGTCTGTCCGGCGTAGCTCCACGCCCCGACGCCCGCCTTCCCTCTCCAGACCTTGGATCCGTCCTCATGACTTCCGCCCTGCGCAGAATCCCCTTCTCCGTCCAGATCCTGCTCGGCCTCGTGCTCGGCGTGGCGCTCGGTTTCCTCGCCCGCGCCGCCGACCTCGCCTGGCTGACCAGCACGCTCGACACCGTCGGCGGCCTCTTCGTCCAGCTCCTCAAGCTCGCCGTGCCGCCGCTGGTCTTCACCGCCATCGTGGTCAGCGTGGTCAGCCTGCGCGGCGTCGCCAACGCCGCCCGGCTGGCAGTCAAGACGCTGCTCTGGTTCGGCGTCACAGCGCTCATCGCGGTGAGCATCGGCATCGGCCTCGGCCTGCTCACCGACCCCGGCCGGGGCGTCAACCTGGACCCGGCCGGCGCCACCGCGCCGAAGACCACCGGCTCCTGGATCGACTTCCTCACCGGCATCGTCCCGACCAACCCGGTCGGCGCGTTCGTCGAGGGCAACGTCCTGCAGATCGTCTTCCTCGCCCTGGTGGTGGGCGCCGCCGCGCTGCTGGTCGGCGACGCCGCCGAACCGTTCGTGGCGCTCAACCGCTCGCTGCTCTCGATCGTGCAGAAGGCGCTCTGGTGGGTCATCCGGCTCGCCCCGATCGGCACGCTCGGCCTGATCGGCAACGCCGTCGCCTCGTACGGCTGGGACCTGCTCGCCCCGCTCGCGAAGTTCACCACAGCCGTCTACGTCGGCTGCGCGCTGGTGCTGTTCGTGGTCTACCCGGTGCTGCTCGCGGTGGCCGGCAAGCTCAACCCGCTGCGCTTCTTCGCCGGCGCCTGGCCCGCCATCGAGCTGGCGTTCGTCTCCCGCTCCTCGGTGGGCACCATGCCGGTGACCCAGCGCTCGGTCGAGCGCCTCGGCGTCCCCCGCGAGTACGCCTCCTTCGCGGTGCCGTTCGGCGCCACCACGAAGATGGACGGCTGCGCCGCCATCTACCCGGCGCTCGCCGCGATCTTCGTGGCGCAGGTCTTCGGCGTGAACCTGGGCGTCACCGACTACCTGCTGATCGCGTTCGTCTCGGTGGTGGGCTCGGCCGCGACCGCCGGCCTGACCGGCGCGATCGTCATGCTGACGCTGACCCTGAGCACGCTGGGCCTGCCTCTGGCCGGGGCCGGCCTGCTGCTGGCCATCGACCCGATCCTGGACATGATCCGTACCGCCACCAACGTGGCCGGGCAGGCCGTGGTGCCGACCATCGTGGCCGCCCGGGAGGGCACGCTCGACCGGGCCGCGTACGACTCGGCCGGCAAGCGCGACCTGATCGAGCCCGCCGAGACCGAGCGGCTCGACCCCGTACCCGCCTGATCCACACCCCTTCGGGTGCGTCTCCTGAGAAGGAGGCGCACCCGTTGCCACGACCGGAGGATCCGAGAATGAGCGCCCTGTTCACCCCGCTCGCCCTGCGCGGCGTCACGCTGCCCAACCGGATCGCGCTGGCGCCCATGTGCCAGTACAGCGCCGGGCCCGACGGCCTGCCCACCGACTGGCACCGGGTCCACCTCGGCTCCCGCGCGGTCGGCGGGGCCGGACTGGTGATCACCGAGGCGACGGCTGTGGTGCCCGAGGGCCGGATCAGCCCGCAGGACATCGGGCTCTGGTCCGGCGCGCACGTCGACGCGTGGCGGCCGATCACCGCGTTCGTCGCCGCCCACGGCGCGGTCCCGGCCGTGCAGCTCGCGCACGCCGGGTTCAAGGCGTCCACGTACCGGCCGTGGGCCCCGCGGCGCGGCGGCGTGCCGGACGCCGAGGGCGGCTGGACCCCTGTCGGCCCCGGCGACCAGCCGTTCGTGCCGGAGTACCGCACACCGACCGCGCTGGACGAGGCGGGCATCGCGGCCGTGGTGGACGCGTTCGCCACCGCCGCCGGACGGGCGCTCGACGCCGGGTTCGCCGCCGTGGAGATCCACGCCGCGCACGGCTACCTGCTGCACGAGTTCCTGTCCCCGCTGACCAACCGGCGCACCGACGGCTACGGCGGTGACCGGGCCGCCCGGATGCGGCTCACCCTGGAGGTGGCCCGCGCGGTACGCGCCGCCGTCGGCGAGTCCGTGCCGGTGCTGACCCGGATCTCCGCCACCGACTGGACCGACGACGGCTGGACCGTCGACGACAGCGTGGTGCTCGCCGGGGAACTGGCCGCCACCGGAGTCGACCTGATCGACACGTCCTCGGGCGGCGCGGCCGTCCAGGCGTCCATCCCGGTCGGCCCCGGCTACCAGGTGCCGCTGGCCGCCCGGATCCGCCGCGACGCCGGCGTGTCGACCGGCGCCGTGGGCCTGATCGTCGAGCCCGAGCAGGCCGAGCAGATCGTGGCCGGCGGCGAGGCGGACCTGGTGCTGCTGGGGCGGGAACTGCTGCGCGACCCGTACTGGCCGCGCCGCGCCGCCGCCAAGCTCGGCGCCACCCCGGCCTGGCCCGACCAGTACACCCGAGCCTTCTGACCCACCCCGCCCCGCCCGGTGGGGTGGGGGCGGTCAGCCGGCCAGGTGGTTCCAGCGGGGTTCCAGGTCGGTCCAGGTGCCCTGGTCGGCGACAGTGCCGTCGATCAGCACCACCACGTGGTCGGCCCGGACCAGGGCGGCCCGCTTCGCGGTCGAGCCGACTACAGTCACCCCGTGCTCGCGCAGCGCCGCCCACAGCGCCAGCTCCGTGCTGACGTCCAGCGCCGACGACACGTCGTCGGCCACCAGCAGCTCGGTACGCGGCGCGAGCGCCCGGGCCAGCGCCAGCCGCTGGAGCTGACCGCCGGACAACCGGGTTCCCTTGTGCCCGATCAGCAGCCCGAGCCCGCCCCCGGCCGCGGCCAGGTCGTGTTCGAGCTGGGCGGTCGAGACCGCTCCGGCGGCGTCCACCTGGTGGCCGAGCGCGATGTTGTCGGCCACCGTGCCGGAGAGCACCCGGGGTAGCTGGCCCACGTACCCGACCTGGTTGGGGCGCAGGAACATCTCCGGCTCGGTGACCGGGTCACCGTTCCAGCGCAGCTCGCCGACGTGGTGCACGATCCCGGCGAGCGCGCGCAGCAGCGACGACTTGCCGGACCCGACCGGGCCGACGACCAGCACCAGTTGCCCGCGCTCGACCACCAGATCGACGTCACGGACGGCGAGCATGCCGTCGGAGTGCAGCGCGCCGAAGCCGGACAGCTCCAGGCGGCACAGCGGATGCCGGGGCGGCGGCTCGGGCGCGGGCGCGGTGCCCGCGACCAGATCGAGGCCGGGCACCGGCGCCGCGTACACGGCCTCGCCGGTCATCGCCACCGTCCGCTTGGTCCACACCCGCGCCGACGGGTGCTGCGACACCAGTGACGCGGTGGTCCACGCGAACCAGCGGGCCGCGCCCAGGGTGGACACGGCCACCAGTGTGGCACCCGCCGACAGCTCACCGGCCAGGTAGAGCGCCCACGCGCCGATCGGCAGCAGGCCGCTGGCGACCGACGGGGTGGACCGGGCCCACACCTGCATGGCGATCTCGCGTCGCTGCCGCTCGCTGCGTACCTCGTCCAGCCGGGCGAGGTGGCGCAGCACCGGGCGGGTGGCGCCGGCCAGCTTGACCGTACGGGCGGCGGACAACGCGGACACCAGCGCGGTGGCGAACGCGGCGCGCGCCTTCACCGTCCCTGCCGCGGTGCGTTCCAGCCGCGGCCCGAACAGCGTCGCCGCCAGCCCGGACACCACCATCGTGCCGACGAAGAACATCGCCGGTACGAGACTGCCCGTCACCAGCGTCATGGCGACCACGATGACCAGCGAGATGAACTGGTCCATCAGGTTGTCGGCCAGGTGCACCACCCGGTCGGTGTCGCCGCCCTGGGCCACCACCTCGGCCGGGGTGTGCCCGCTGACCCGGCGCGCGCCGGTCTGCCCGTGCACCAGCCGGGCGCTGATCCGCAGCATCTGCCGGATCCACCACTGCGGGAACCACAGGTTCGTCAGGTACGGCAGCGGCAGCACCACCAGCAGCGCGGCCACGATGCCCAGCGCCGGCAGCCACGGGTCGCCGCCGCCGACCAGGTCGGCCCAGAGCCAGGGCAGCACCGCGCCGTCCAGGCCGAGCACCGTCATCACGACGAACAGGCCGACCGAGAGCAGGCCGTACCGCGGATCGTTGGTGCCCAGCCGGAAGATCTCCCGCATGGTCCGCGCGGGCGGCGAGGGCGGCGCCGGTGGCGGATCGGTGCGCGGCACGGCGGCCGGCCGCGTCGAGGGCGCGGCCGGTGTGGCGGGCGCGTCGTCCCAGGCGGGCGCGTCGAGCAGGTCCACGCCGCCGCGCCGGGAACCCACCCCGGCGTACGCCCCGGCGTGGCTGGTGGCGAGCAGCTCGGCGAAGCGGGCCGACTCGCGCAGCGGGCCGGCCTCCAGCACCGCGCCGTCGGCCATCACGACCACCTCGTCGCAGCGGCGCACCGAGGAGAGCCGGTGCGCGATGACGATGCCGATCCGGTCGGTGAGCAGCCGTTCGGTGGCCTCTCGTACGCGGTTCTCGGTGACCGGGTCGAGCCGCGCGGTGGCCTCGTCGAGGATCACCACGTGCGGGTCGCGGACCAGGATGCGGGCGAACGCGACGAGTTGTTCCTGCCCGGCGGAGAGCACGTAGCCGCCGTCGCCGAGCCGGGTGTGCACGCCGTCGGGCAGTTCGGCGATCCAGCCGGCCAGGCCCAGTTCGGCCAGCGCCCGCTCGGCCGCGTCCAGCAGCTCCGGATCGAACAGCGCCACGTTCTCGGCGAGCGTGCCGGCCAGGATCTCGGTGCGCTGCGGCACCACGGCGATCCACCGGCGCAGTTCCTCCACGTCCAGGTCGACCAGGTCGGTGCCGCCGAGGAACACCGTGCCGCGCGGTACCTCCACCGCCCGGGTCAGCACCTTGGCCAGCGTCGACTTGCCCGAGCCGGTCCGCCCGACGAGCGCGTACGAGCGCCCGCGGACGAAGTCGAGGTGGACGTCGCGCAGCGCCGGACCGCGGTCGTCCCCGCCGGACGGGTAGCGGTAGGTGAGCCCGCGCACGGTCAGGTCGCCGTCGACCGGGGTGTCGCCGCCGTCCGGCTCCTGCGGCGATCCGGCGAGCAGTTGCACCCGGCCCCAGGCGCCGAACGCCTGTTGCAGGTGCGGCACCCAGCGGGCGATCTGCTCGACGGTCGCGCCGAACGCGACGGCCAGCAGCCAGATCGCGGTGAGCCGCGCGGCGTCCACCCGGCCGGTGGACAGCGCCCACGCGCCGCCCAGCACCACGCCCGCGACGCCGAGCCCGACCGCGCCGGCGGCGACCGCGGTGACCCGCGCGGAGAGCCGGAAGACCCGGCCGCACCGGGCGATCACCTCGGCCGCGCGGCGGGCGTAGAGGCGCAGCACGTACGGCCGGGCGAGGCTGGTGCGCACGTCGTCCTGCCCGTGCACCGCCTCCTCCATCACTGCGGCGAGGTCGGACCACGCCTCCTCCTCGGCCATCCGGGCCGGGGCGATCCGGGCGGTCGGGCGGCGCAGCGTCACCGCGAGCAGGGAGGTGAGCACGATCATGCCGACACCGGCGGGCCACCAGACGATCAGCGCGCTCACCGTCGCGAGGACACAGACCGCGAGGCCCTGCGCCAGCCGTACGCCGGTGTTCCGCATCTCGGCGGCGACCTGGTAGACGTCGTTGTCGATCCGGTCGAGCAGTTCGCCGACCGGCGTGGTCTCCAGGGTGGGCAGGTCCTGGCCGAGCGCGACCCGGCAGAGCCGCCGCCGCACGTCGGCCGACCAGTCGGCGGTGAGCCGGGCCATGATCAGGCCGATCAGCAGGTCGGTGACGACAGCGGCGACGAGCGCCACCGCGAGCGCGACGAACCACCCGGACGAGCGGTGCACCAGCACCGGCCCGGCCAGCGCGGAGGCGGCCGCCTGGCCGGCGGCGCCGAGCACGATCAGCAGCAGGACCGCCGTCATCCGCCGGGGCGCCGTGGCCCAGAGATCTCGGAGCAGGCGCATGGAAGGTCCTCCGGACTCGGATCGGTGGGGGCGGTGCCCTCACCCTCACCCTTCCGGCGGCCCGGAATCAACCGAATTACCGACCGCTGGTCAGGTCCGGGCGACCCGCCGGACGATGCCGAGCAGCGACTCCTGCACCTCGTCGATCGGCCGCTCCGGCGAGAAGACCAGCCAGTCCACTGCTACCACCAGCCCGACGCCGAACAGCGCCGAACTGGCGGTACGCACGTCCAGGTCGGCGGGCAGGTCGCCGCTGTCCACGCCGGCCTTCACCGTGTCGGCGATCACCGCGACGGCCTCGCCGCGCAGCAGCCGCAGCGTCTGCTGCCACTCCCTGTTGGTCCGCCACATCTCCGAGAGCAGGAGCTGGGCGAAGGCGCGGTAGCGGCGGATGTACTCCAGCTGGGCGCGGACCAGCGCGCCGAGCGCCTCCAGCGGCGGCAGCCCATCGACGGCGGCCCGGAACTCGGCGGTGAGCAGGCCGATGCCGTGCCGCAGCAGCTCCTCGAACAGGACGGTCTTGGACTCGAAGTTGTAGTAGACGGTCCCCTTCGCCACACCGGCGCGGGCCGCGATGTCGTCCACAGTGGTGGCCGAGAAGCCCTGCTCGGCGATGAGGTCCACCGCCGCCACGAAGAGCCGCTGGCGGGTGTCCTCGCGCCGGCGCGTCCGTCCGTCCGTCACCGGCTCATCCTCACATGGTCAGTTCGGGGTGCAGCTTGGCCGGGGTCAGGCGGCGGGACCGGCGGGTCGCGCCGACGGTGAGCGCCATGGCGCCCAGCCCGAACGCGAGCAGCACCAGCGCGGCGGTGACCACCGGGGCGGTCGTACCGCCGTTGACGGTGTGCCGCAGGCCGTCCACCACGTACGTCATCGGCAGCCAGGGGTGGATCGCCTGGAAGAAGCCGGGCGAGGTCTGCACCGGGTAGGTGCCGCCGGACGAGGTGAGCTGGAGCATCAGCAGCGCCAGCGCGGCCAGCCGCCCGGCCGGGCCGAGCGCCACGCCGAGCAGTTGCATGATCGCGGTGAACGCCAGCGAGGTGAGGGCGAGCAGACCGAACGTGGCCGGTCCGTGCCGCGGGTCGAGCCCGAGCCCGAGCGTCACCACCGTGTAGAGCACAGTGACCTGGGCCAGGCCGATGCCCGCGGCCGGGAGCCACCCGGCGAGCACGACCCGCCAGCCGGGGGCGCCGGACATCACGTGCCGCCGGTTGACCGGCCGCAACAGCATGTACGTGATCATCGCGCCGACCCAGAGCGCCAGCGACAGGAAGTACGGGGCGAAGCCGACGCCGTACGAGCCGGCCGGGTTCTGCGAGTCGCGGATCAGGCCGACCGGGTCGCCGAGCACGCCGGCGCGGGTGGCCGCGTCGTCGTACCCGGGTAGTTTCCGCTCCCCGGCGGCGAGCCCGTCGGCGAGGTCGCCGGCGCCGCCCTCCAGCCGGGTCAGCCCGTCGACCAGGCGGTTGCTGCCGCTGCCGAGCTGGGCCAGGCCGCCGTCGAGCTGGCGGGCGCCGGTGGCGAGCCGGTAGAGGCCGCCGCGCAACTGGTCGGCGCCGGTCGACGCGTCGCCCAGCCCGTCGCGGAGCTTGGCGCTGCCCTGCGCCAGCGTGGTGAGCCCACCGGCCAGCTCGTTGACCTTCGCGCGGGCGGAGGCGACGTCGTCGGCCAGGTGCGGCGCGGCGGCGGCCACCTCGCGGGCGGTCTTCGCCACGTCGGTCATCTGCTTGCGCAACGTGGCCATGTCGGTCTTGTCCAGCGCGGCCACCACTGAGCGGGCCTGCGTGACGGCCCGGTCGGCGGCCTTGCGGGCGGCGGCGAAGTCCGGGTCGTCGGCCAGTTCGGGGTGTTCCTTCGCGACCGCGTCGAGCCGGCCGCTGACCTCCTCGGCGGTCGCGACCACCTCGGCGGCCTTGCCGGGTAGCGCGTCCAGCCCGGCGGCGAGCTGCTGCGCGCCGTCGGCGACGAGCGTGGCCGCCTTCTCGATCTTGTCGGCGTTGCGGCGCAGCACCGGCTCGTACCTGTCGGCGGCGGCGTTCACGGTCGCGGCCGCGGCCTTGGTCTCGGTGGCGGCGCGCCCGGCGCCGTCGGCGAGCTGGGCGGCGCCGGTCCGCAGCTGGTCGAGGCCCTTGGCGAGCTTGTCCGCGCCCTGGACCGTCTGGTTGAGTCCACCGGCGAGCTGACCGGCGCCGTCCTCGGCGTCACCGAGCCCGTCGGCGATCTTTCCCGCACCCTGCTGGGAGCTGCCGAGCCCGTCGGCGATCTTCCCGGCGCCGTCGGCGGCGCGGCCGGTCTCGGCCTTGGCGTCGGTGAAGCCGATCAGCATCTTGTCGAAGTACGTGGCAGCGGTGCTCTGCGCGGCGGCCGCCCGGATCTCGCTGAACGCCGACCGGGCGAGCAGCCCGGAGAGGTAGTTGGTGGCGTCGTCGTTGACGACCTTCAGCTCGCCCTGCCGGGCCGGGCGGTCCGGTTCCGGGCCGGCGGCGAGGGTGGCGGAGAAGTCCTCCGGGATGGAGAAGACCAGGTGGTAGCGCCCGTCGCGCAGCCCTTTGGTGGCGTCGGCCTGGTCGGTCACGGTCCAGCCGAACACCTTGCGGTCGAGCAGCTTCTCGGTGAGGTCGCGGCCGGCGTGCACCTCGCTGCCGTCGCCGGCGGTGGCCGGGCGGTCGGCGTTGACAAGCGCGACCGGGATCCGGTCCATCTTCCCGTAGGGATCCCAGAACGCGTACAGGTAGAGCGCGCCGTAGAGCAGCGGGACGATGGTGAGCACTGCCAGGGCGGCGCGCGGCAGCCGGCCCCGGGTCATCCGGCGCAGCTCGAACAGGGCCAGTCGCAGGACGCTCATGCGGACACCTCGGTGGGCACGGTCAGGGCGGGGACGGGCAGGGCCGGGTCGCCGATGCGGTGCACGGTGGCGGTCACCCCGGGTTCGACGGCGCGGGCGCTGGCGACCACCGCGTACCCCTGGTCGGCGAGGCGTTCCAGCGCGCCCCACATCCACTCCCGCTCGGGCCGGTCGGCGCCGGCGTCCACGTCGTCGGCGACGATCAGGCTGGGGCCACCGAGGCTGGCGAGCACGAGCCCGAGCACCTGCCGCTCGACCGGGGTGAGGTCGCGGCCGTACCGGTCGGGGTCCAGGGGCGCGTCGGTGAGTCCGGCGCCGGCGATGGCTGCGGCGTAGGCGTCGCGGCGGTAGGCCCGGCGGGCCCGGACCGCTGCCACCGGGACCAGCCGGCGCCGGCGGCGGGGCACCGGGCCGAGCAGCAGCAGGCGTTCGGTGATGTGTTCGGCGACGGTGAGCGTCGGGTCGGGTTCGTGCACGCCCGCGACCTGGCCGAGCGCGGCCGGGCCGCGGCGGCGCAGCTCGCCGTGGTTGTGCGGGAAGCGCCCGGCCAGCGCGAGCAGCAGCGAGGTGCGTCCGCTGCCGGGCGGGCCGGTGACGGCGTGCAGCTCACCGCTCGCGGCGGTGAGGTCGACGTCCCGGTAGACCCAGCCCCGGCGGGTGCGCAGACCCAGGCCGACGGCCTCGACGATGTTCATCAGGACCCCGAATTCCGAACTGACTGGTCAGTATAAAAACATGCCCAGCATAGCGCCGGGTGTCCGGTTCGGGACGTCTGGCGGGAGTGATCCTCAGAACAGCACTGTGGCGAGCGTGCCGACCGGGCGGAAGCCGCAGCGCTCGTAGACCCGGCGGGCGGGCAGGTTGAAGTCGTTGACGTACAGGCTCACTGTGGGCGCGACCCGTTCCAGCGCGTCGCGGACCACTGCTGCCATCGCGGCGGCGGCGATGCCCCGGCCACGCCACTCGGGCGCCACCCAGACGCCCTGCACCTGCGCGGTCCGGCGGGTCACCACTGCCAGCTCCGCCTTGAAGACCACCCGCCCGTCGACGAAACGGGCGTAGGCGCGGCCGGCGCGCACCAGCTCGGTCACCCGCCGCCGGTAGCCGCGCCCGCCGTCCTCGGCCAGCGGCGACACCCCGACCTCCTCGGTGTACATCGCCACCGCCGCCGGGAACAGCAGGTCGACCTCGCTGCCGCGCACCCGCCGCACGTGCGGGTCGGGCGCCACGGCGGGCAGCGCGTCCGTCGCCAGCAGCGGCTGGTTCGGGCGTACGTCCCGAGCCGGCCCCCAGTGCGCGGAGAGGCGGTCCCAGAGCCCGAGCACCGCGTCGGCGCGGCCGACGATCGAGGAACAGAGCCGCTCCTCGGCGCTCAACTGGTCGGCGAACGCGGTCACCGCCGACTCGGACGCGAGCACCGGGGTCAGGTTGCCGCCCAGCCAGCAGATCGACTCCAGGTGCCGGCGGGAGCCGTACCCGAGGATCCGCGCCTCGGCCCGCCACCAGGCCAGCCCGCGCGCCGCCACCCGCTCGGCGACCTGCGCACCGGCGTACGGGTCGAGGTCGAGCAGCCGCTCGACCGCGCGGCGCTCCGACTCCCCCAGTTGGCGTACCGGCATGGTGAGCACGGCTACCAGCCTGCCAGATCCACCCCGGCGTGCGCGGGCCGACCGGGCACCTGCCGCACGGCGCTCAGCCGGCCGGCACCGGCACCGGTTCGGGTGCGGGCGGCCGGGTCCGGGCGGCCCATCGCACCACAGGCGGCACCATTGCGCCGAGCAGCAGGAACACCACGCCGAGCACCAGCCAACCGGGCACGCCCCAGCCGATCGCGAGCGTGGTCACGACCACCGGGGCGACCATCGAGCCGAGTTGCATGCCCATCCCGTACGCGCCCTGGTACTGCCCGTGTGCGTGCGCCGGGGCCAGGCCGAAGGAGATGCCCCAGCCGGCCGCCGCGTGCCACAACTCCCCCACGACGTGCACCAGCGCTCCGGCCAGCAGCAGCGGCACCGCCACCGCCACCGGTACACCGCCCCCTGCGGCGAACAGCGCGCAGGCGGCAGCGAGCAGGACACCGGCCCGGCGGGCGGCCCGGCCCGCGCCGGTCAGGTCCTCGGTGCCCCGCGAGGCGCGGACCTGGAACAGGATCACCACCACGGTGTTGACGAGCAGGCAGACGGAGATCAGCCAGTTCGGCGCGCTGGTGTGCCCGGCGATCCACAGCGGCAGGGCGATGTTGATCAGCGAGAAGTGCATGGACATGAGCCCGTCCAGGACGGTGAAGGCGAGGAACGGGCGGTCCCGCAGCGCGATCAGCCGCGGCCCGTGCGCCGGGGCGGGCATCGGCGGCACCGGCGGGAGCCGCAGCAGCACCGCCGCCGCCAGCACGTAGGTGGCGGCGTCGAGCAGGATCAGCGTGACGTACGCGGCGCGGGTGTCGGCGGCGAGCGCGAACCCGGCCAGCACCGTGCCCACCGAGATCCCGACGTTGGTGACAGCGCGCAGGTAGGCGCGGGTGCGGACCCGCTGGTCGGGCGGGACGGCGCCGGCGATCAGCGCACCGCGGGCGCCCCGGGTGCCCGCGTCGGCGACCGCCATCAGCACGCCGACGACCAGGAAGCCGGTGAACGAGCGCACCGTGACCAGCGCGGCCGTGCACCCGGCCGAGGCGAGCAACGCGGCCATCTGGAGCCCGCGCGGGCCGAGGCGGTCGGCGAGGTAGCCCATCGGCGTGCTCGCCACCAGGCTGACCAGCGCGGTGAGCGTGAGCGCCACACCGACCTGGGTCACCGAGAGCCCGACCGACCGGGTGAGGAACAGCGCGCTGGCGGTGAGCCAGGTGCCCCGCCCGACGGTGTTGACGAGCGTGGAGAGGGCGAGGGTCCGGGACGGGCCCGGTTCGGGAAGCAGGCGCACACCGGCACCCTAACAGTACGTACGTACGGTTTTCAGCCCGGTTACGTGACGTCTTGTCGGCGATGCATTGCCGATATATCGTTGATGCATCAGTGATACGACGACAGAAGGAGAGCCCTGATGGGTTTCCATCGACGCATGCACGCCATGCACGACGAGATGCGCCGCCGTGGCGGTTTCGGCTTCCCGCCCGTACCCCCGGGTCCGCCGCCCTTCTCCCCCGGACCCCACGGCCACGGGCGGGGCCGGGGCGGGCGCGGACGCGGCCGGCGGCCGAACGTGCGCGGGGCCGTGCTGGCCCTGCTCACCGAACGGCCGATGCACGGCTACGAGATGATCCAGGAGATCGACTCCCGCACCGGCGGGGCCTGGCGGCCCAGCCCCGGCTCGATCTACCCGACGCTGCAACTGCTGGAGGACGAGGGGCTCATCGCGACGGCCCCCGACTCCGAGGGCGGGCGCAAGCGGTTCGCGCTGACCGAGGCGGGCCAGGCCGAGGCGGCCGGCGCGGCGCAGGCCCCGCCCTGGGCGGAGTTCGCCGAGCAGACCGTCAACAGCTGGCACGACATCCGCGACGCCGGGGCGCAGGCCATGCAGGCGCTGCGGCAGGTCATGACCACCGGCACCGACGACCAGCGCGCCCGTGCCGCCCAGGTGCTCGACGAGACCCGGCGCAAGCTCTACGCCATCCTCGCCGAGTCCGAGTGAGCACCGCCGCCGGAACGGCACGCCGGCCGGACGACGACCGGCGTGCCGTCAGGCGCGGCGCGCGGTGACGAGCAGGTACTCCCAGCGCATCACGCCACCGTCCAGGTGCCGGGCGGCCAGGTCGGTCAGAGCCCGGTCGAGCCCGGCCGTACGCTCCGGATCGCCGGCGTTCGCCCGGTAGACCGCCACAGTGGGCCCGTAACGGGTCGCGAAGAACTCCCGGAACTCCCCCGGCGTGGCGAACCGGTCCACCACCACGGCGTCACGCGCCGACGTGAACGCGTCGACCCGGTCGCCGAACAACTCCCGGACATGGTCCTCGTCGCCCCAGAGCGGGGGCGGCTGCGCGCCCGGCGGCGGTGGCGGCGCGTACGGCCGCATGGCCGCGAACAACTGGCCCACGAAGCCCTCCGGAGTCCAGTTGACCAGCCCGATCGTCCCGCCCGGCCGGCACACCCGCAGCACCTCGTCGGCTGCGGCCCGGTGCCGGGGCGCGAACATCACGCCCACACACGACAGCACCGCGTCGAACGCGGCGTCCGCGTACGGCAGCGCCTCCGCGTCCGCCTCCTCCCAGGTCAGCGTCAAGCCCTCCCGCTCGGCCTCCGCCCGCCCGATCGCCAGCAACTCCGGGGTGAGGTCGCCGGCCACCACCTCCGCACCGGCCCGGGCCGCGGGCAGAGCCGCGTTGCCGGTCCCGGCCGCCACGTCCAGCACCCGCATGCCCGGCGCCACCCCGGCGGCCCGGACCAGCGTCGCCCCCAGCTCCGGGATCACCTGCGCGGCCACGGCGGCGTAGTCCCCCATCGCCCACATCGCGCGGTGCCGGGCCTTCACCGCGGCGTCCTGTTCCCGTTCCTCGATCATCGGTCGCTCCTCACCTGTCGTCCCTGCACAGGACGCTAGGCAGCGGACGACCCGGCCCCCAGTACGAGATCTGTACCGCTCCCGACAGGCGGCTGGCCGGGGTGGCGGGCCGCGCGTAGCGTGCCCGCCATGGGGGCCTCCTACCACCAGTTCTGCCCCGTGGCGAAGGCCATGGAACTGCTCGACGAGCGGTGGACCCTGCTCGTGGTCCGGGAGCTGGTCAGCGGCTCGGAACGCTTCAACGAGCTGCGCCGGGGCCTGCCCCGGATGTCGCCCACGCTGCTGTCCCGCCGGCTGCACCAGCTCGTCCGCGCCGGGGTGGTGGAGCGGCGCGTCGACGGCGCCGACGTGCGCTACGTCCCGACCGCCGCCGGACGCGAGCTGCGGCCCGTGGTGGAGGCGCTCGGCGCCTGGGGCGTGCGCTGGATCGGCGAGCTGGGCGACGCCGACCTGGACCCGAAGCTGCTGCTGTGGGACATGCACCGCCACGTCGACCACGACGCTGTTCCGCCGGGGCGTACCGTCGTGCGGTTCCGCTTCCGGGACGTGCCCACGACGCAGCGCGACTGGTGGATGGTGATCGCCGCGGGCGAGGCCGACGTCTGCGACAGCGACCCCGGGCACGACGTGACGGTGACCGTCACGGCGGACCTGCGCGCCCTGGTCCAGGTCTGGATGGGCGACCTGGAGTGGGCCGCGGCGCTGCGCGGCGGCGCGGTGGAGGTGGCCGGACCGGAGGCGTTGCGGCGCGCCGCGCCCGGCTGGTTCACCCTCTCCCCCTTCGCCGCCGTGCCCCGGCCCTGAGACGGCGCGTGCGGCCGCCCCCTGCCGGGGACGGCCGCACGACGACGCGAAAAGCAGATCAGTGCACTGTGACTGTGGCGCCGCCCGGCACCAGGTCACGCAGTTCCTCGGGAATCTCGGCGCCCATCTCGTCGGCGATCCGCAGCGCCTCCTCGATCAGCGTCTCCACGATCTGCGCCTCGGGCACGGTCTTGACGACCTTGCCCTTGACGAAGATCTGGCCCTTGCCGTTGCCCGAGGCCACACCCAGGTCGGCCTCGCGGGCCTCGCCCGGACCGTTCACCACGCAGCCCATGACCGCGACACGCAGCGGCACCGGCAGGCCCTCCAGCCCGGCGGTGACCTCCTCGGCCAGCTTGTAGACGTCGACCTGCGCCCGCCCGCAGGACGGGCAGGAGACGATCTCCAGGCCGCGCTCGCGCAGGCCCAGCGACTCCAGGATCGCGTTGCCGACCTTGATCTCCTCGACCGGCGGGGCGGACAGCGAGACCCGGATGGTGTCGCCGATCCCCTCGGCCAGCAGCGCGCCGAACGCCACCGCCGACTTGATCGTGCCCTGGAACGCCGGGCCGGCCTCGGTGACACCGAGGTGCAGCGGGTAGTCGCACTTCTCGGCCAGCAGCCGGTACGCGCGGATCATCACCACCGGATCGTTGTGCTTCACCGAGATCTTGATGTCCCGGAAGCCGTGCTCCTCGAACAGCGAGCACTCCCACAGCGCCGACTCCACCAGCGCCTCGGCGGTGGCCTTGCCGTACTTGGCCAGCAGGCGCTTGTCCAGCGAGCCGGCGTTGACGCCGATCCGGATCGGCACGCCCGCGTCGCCGGCGGCCCGCGCGATCTCCTTGACCTTGTCGTCGAACTGCCGGATGTTGCCCGGGTTCACCCGAACCGCGGCGCAGCCGGCGTCGATCGCCGCGAAGACGTACTTCGGCTGGAAGTGGATGTCGGCGATCACCGGGATCTGCGACTTCTTGGCGATCGCGGGCAGCGCCTCCACGTCGTCCTGCGACGGCACGGCGACCCGGACGATCTGGCAGCCGGACGCGGTCAGCTCGGCGATCTGCTGGAGCGTGGCGTTGACGTCGGCGGTGAGGGTGGTGGTCATGGACTGCACCGAGACCGGCGCGCCACCACCGACCGGCACCGAACCGACCATGATCTGGCGGCTGGCCCGGCGCGGGGCCAGCGGCGGCGGCGGTACGGGGGGCATACCGAGACTGACAGCGGTCACTTCAGGCACTCACCTTGAGAAGAGCGTGATGGGGTTGATGACATCAGCGGTGACTGTGAGCAGCGTGAACGCGCCGCCGATCAGGATCACCGCGTACGTGAACGGCATGAGTTTGAGGTAGTCGACGCGGCCCGGATCGGCGCGGCCGATGCGTGCGTAGAGCCAGGACCGCGCCCGTTCGAACCAGGCGATGGCGATGTGGCCGCCGTCCAGCGGGAGCAGCGGCAGCAGGTTGAACACGCCGATGAAGAAGTTCAGCGACACGAACAGCATGAAGAACACCAGCCAGGCGTTGTTCTCCACGGCCTCGCCGCCGAGCCGGCTGGCGCCGACCACGCTGATCGGGGTGTCCACGTCGCGCTCGCCGCCGGTGATCGCGTTCCACAGCGCGGGCACCTTCTGCGGGATGCGCTGCATGGCGTGCGCGGTCTGCACGGCCATGGTGCCGGTGAAGTCGGCGGTGGCGCCGAACGCGGCGACCGGGCCGTACTCGACCCGGGTCGGGGTGCTGGGCGAGAGCGCCACACCGAGCGCGGAGACCGCCGAGGCGGCGCCCTTCGGGTCGCCCAGCGGCGGACGCTGCACCGAGGCCAGGTCGACCCGCGCCTCGGCCGGCTTGCCGTCACGCACGTAGGCGACGGTGGCCGTGCCGGGCGGGGTGGCCCGGACCACGTCGAGCATGTCGCCCCAGGTGGAGACCGGCTTGCCGTTCACCGCGGTGATCCGGTCGCCGTCCTTGAGCTGGGCCTTCTCGGCCGGGCTGGCCGGGTCGCCGGACTCGCAGGCGCGGGCCGCGTTCTCCACCACCACGCACGGCGCGATGGCGATCACCGCCGGCTCGGCCCGGAAGCCGGCCTCGGTGCTGGGGAACTTCGGGTTCGGCAGCCCCACCGACACCGCGATGATCCAGAGCGCGATCAGGGCCAGGGCGAAGTGGGTGATCGAGCCCGCGGACATCACGATCGTCCGCTTCCACACCGGGTAGCGCCACATGGCGCGCTTCTCGTCCCCCGGCTCGACGTCGTCGTCCTGCGGTGTCATGCCGACGATCTTGCAGAAGCCGCCGAGCGGGATGCCCTTGATGCCGTACTCGGTCTCGCCCCGCTTGAACGACCAGAGCGTCGGGCCGAAGCCGACGAAGTAGCGGGTGACCTTCATCCCGAACGCCTTGGCGGTGAGCATGTGCCCCGCCTCGTGCAGGCTCACCGAGATGAGGATCGCCAGGGCGAACAGCACCACCCCGAGCAGATAGCTCATCGAGCTCCTTCCACCGACCCGACGATGATCTCCTGGGCGTGCGCCCGTGCCCACGACTCGGCGGCGAGCACGTCCTCGACGGTACCTGGTTCGTCGAAATCGGGAGCGTCCTCCAGCACCCGCTGGAGGGTGTCGACGATGCCGAGGAACGGCAGCCGGCCCGCGACGAACGCGGCCACGCACTCCTCGTTCGCCGCGTTGTAGATCGCCGGGCGGCAGCGCCCGGCCTCCCCCGCCGCCTTGGCCAGCGCG
Source organism: Micromonospora sp. CNZ297 (assembly GCF_007827625.1). Lineage (NCBI taxonomy): Bacteria > Bacillati > Actinomycetota > Actinomycetes > Micromonosporales > Micromonosporaceae > Micromonospora > Micromonospora sp. CNZ297. The sequence goes on from NZ_VISU01000004.1 coordinate 196,045, forward strand.
ACAGCCGGGAACGCCGCGTCGTCGAGCGGGAAGAACTCCCACGTGTGTGCGGTGGTCCAGTCGACAGCCGCGGCGGCGCCGGGTACGCGGTCCGGCCAGCCGATACCCAGCGCGATGGGCAGTCGCATGTCCGGCGGGCTGGCCTGGGCGAGCGTGGACCCGTCGGTGAACTCGACCATCGAGTGGATCACCGACTGCGGGTGGACCATCACCTCGATGTCGGCGTACGGCACGTCGAACAGCTCGTGCGCCTCGATCACCTCCAGCGCCTTGTTGACCATCGTGGCGGAGTTGATCGTGACGACCGGGCCCATGTTCCAGGTCGGGTGTGCCAGCGCCTGCTCCGGCGTGACGGCGGTCAGCTCGTCACGCCGCCGCCCCCGGAACGGGCCGCCGCTGGCGGTGACCACCAGCCGCCGCACCTCGCCCCGGGCGCCGCCGCGCAGGCACTGCGCCAGCGCCGAGTGTTCGGAGTCCACCGGGACGATCTGCCCCGGGTGCGTCACCGCGGCCCTGACCAGCGGGCCGCCGGCCACCAGGGACTCCTTGTTGGCGAGCGCGAGGGTACGACCGGCGTGCAGCGCGGCCAGCGTCGGCGGCAGGCCCAGCGAGCCGACCACGCCGTTGAGCACCACGTCGCACGGCCACTGCGCCAGCTCGGTCATCGCGTCCGGCCCGGCCACGATCTTGGGCAGCTTGAAGTCGCCGGTGGCCCAGCCACGCCGGCTCGCCTCGGCGTAGAACGCGAGCTGAAGATCCTGCGCGGCGGACGCGCGGGCCACACCGACCGCCTCCACGCCCAGCTCCAGCGCCTGCGCGGCGAGCAACTCCACGTTGCCGCCACCCGCGCCGAGGGCCACCACCCGGAAGCGGTCCGGGTTGCGCTTGACGATGTCGATGGCCTGGGTGCCGATCGAGCCGGTCGAGCCGAGCAGCACGAGATCTCGGGGAGTGGTCACCGGACCATTGTTCCCCAGCGCCTCACCCCGGTTCGTCCCGGAGTGCCCGGCGGCATGATCGACTCCACTTCGCCGAGGTGGCGGCATCAGGGTTGCCGCGATGCCGCCACTTCGGCGAACCGGTGTCGATCACGCCTGCGGCGCCTCCTCGTCGAGCAGGTCGGCCGGGTCGACGCTGAACTCGACCTTCGGGCCGTTGGTCTCCGGTAGGAGATCGAGAGCGAGCTGCCCGGTCCAGGGCTCGTCGTGCCAGCGGAGCACGTCGAACGACGGCTCGGCGGGCTGCGGTGCCGGCTCGGGCGCGAATGCGGCCTGGGCCATCGGGCTCACCCCCTCAGCGGGTGATCGTGCTACCCCTCACCTAGCGGCGCTGCCCCGATCCGCCCTGCTCGCACACGTTGTCCGTCCCCACCGCCACTCCCGTTGATCATGAGGTTGGCGGCGTCGGCGGTCCGATTTGTCGCCGCCAACCTCATGATCGCCGGGGCGGGGGCAGCTCCGCCGAACGGTCAGGCGGGGCGCTCCAGGACGAAGGTCTCCAGCTCGACGCCGCCGTACCAGTCGGTGCGCACACCCGCCTGCGTCATGCCGAGGCGCCGGGCCACCGCCATCGACGGGTCGTTCCCGGTCATCACCACCGCGTACACCCTCGGGGTGCCGGCGGCGAACTCGCGCTTCAGCACCGCGCGGGCCGCCTCGGTGGCGTAGCCGCGGCCCTGGGCGTCGGGGTGCAGGTGCCAGCCGACCTCGATGTCATCGGTGAGAGTGACGCCGTCGCGTCCCGGTAGCGGTTTGAGCAGGATGCTCCCCGCCACCGGCCCGCCGTCGCGCGGCTCGATCGCCCACAGGCCCCACCGGCCGCCGTACGGCGTCCAGCGTTCGTGCCACATCCGGACCCGCTCGCGCGCCTCGGACGGGTCGGTCATCCGCCCTTTGCCGCCGCCCAGCCAGCGCATCACCTCGTCCCGGGAGTAGATGTCATAGATCCGGGCCAGGTCGTCCGGCGACTCGGTCCAGTCCCGGAGCACCAGCCGGTCGGTCGTGGCGATCGTCATGCCGCCGGATCGTAATGCGTGGCGCGGGGGCGTACGGGGAACGAGAGGGCGATGGGCGACGGGTGGGCACGGACCAAGCGGATCACGGCGGCGGCGTTCCGGCCGGTCCGCGGTCGCGACCTGTCGCTGCACGCCGCCGCGATCACCTTCTACGGCGCGATCGCCGTGGTGCCGGTGGCGCTGCTGGCGATCTGGCTGACCGGGCTGCTCGCCGGGGCGGACCGGGTACGGCGGCTGACCGGGTACGCGATCGACACGCTGCCCACCGAGATCGGCGCCCACCGGGCGGCGGCCGCGCTCGTCGAGGCCGGTCTGGGGCTGACCCCGCTGCTGGCGCTGGCCTCGCTGCTGCCGGCTTCGCTCTACGGCGAAGGGCTGCGCCGCGCGTTCGTCTCGGTGGCCGAGCCGCGCGCCGAGTCCGGCGCGCTGGTCGGCTGGCGGGGCCGCCTGCTGCTGCTCCCGCTGCTGGCGCCGGCCCCGGCGCTGCTGCTGTCGATCCTGCTCGGGCTGCCGCTGACCACCCGGCTGGTACGCCAGGGCGGCTGGGTCGGCGCGCTCGGCGTGGTGCTGTCGTTCCTGGCGGTGTGGCTGGTGCTCACACCGGTGCTGATCTGGGTGTTCCGGGTGGTCGGCCCGGCTTCCCCGGACTGGCTCGCCACCGTGGCCCTGGGCTCGTTCACCGCGGCGAACCTGTCCGGCTTCCTGCACGGCTTCGTGCTGTTCTGCTCGCTGCCGCTGGACCTGGGCGTGCCGTTCGGCGGGTTCGACGAGATCGGCGGCGGCGTGGCGGTGCTGCTCTGGCTGTACCTGTTCCACGTGATCGTGCTGTCCGGCTACTCGGCCACGCTGGCGGCGAGCCGCTGGCGGGCCACCCGGGAGGCGGCCCGCGCCTGACGGCGGGAGGTCAGCGCCGGAACGGGCCGCGCACCTCGTACGTGATGCCGCCGGTGCCGGCCCGGGCGCCGCTGGTGCCGCGCTGCGAGGAGAAGTAGAGCCGGCTGCCGTCCGGCGAGAACGCCGGCCCGGTGATCTCCGACTCGGACTGCCCGAGCAGCCGCAGGAACGGCGTCACCACACCGGCCGGTGTGATCACGTTGATCTCCATGTTGCCGCCGTCCTCGGCCACGTAGAGGTCACCGCCGGCGGTGCCGGTGATGTTGTCGACGCCGGTCAGCGGCGCGGCCCCGGCCGGCACCAGCGAGTCGTCGTACGCGAGGTCGAGCCGCTGGTTCACCGCGTCGTACGCCCACACCCGGTTGTCGCCCTTGGTGGTGAACCAGCAGGTGTCGTCGGCGTACCAGCAGCCCTCGCCGCCGTCGAACGTCTGCGCCGCGGCCACCTGGTAGCGGGTGGGCACCGGGAACCCGTCGCGGTCCGGCAGGTCCCGCCAGGTCACCGGGCCGGTCACCTGGCCGTCCGGGGCGCAGAGCACCTGCACCCGGCCGGTGCGCAGGTCGCCCCAGGTGTCCGGGACGAACCGGTAGAAGCAGCCGTCGCCCTCGTCCTCGGTCAGGTAGACCACCCGCCGCTGCGGGTCGCAGGCCGCCGCCTCGTGCTTGAAGCGGCCCATCCGGGTCCGCTCCTCACCGGCCCGGCCGCCCTCCGGCCAGGTCTCGAAGACGCGGCCCAGCGGCACCTCCTCGCAGGACAGCCACGTCCCCCACGGGGTCGGTCCGCCCGCGCAGTTGACGTTCGTGCCGCCGAGGATCCGGTACGCGGCGGCGATCGCGCCGTCGGCGGCGAACCGCACCGCCGAGGCGCCGCCGACGAGCGGCACCTCCGAGTTGGAGACGTAGATCCAGCCGTCGCCGGCCGGGAAGCAGGCGCCGCCGTCGGGCGCCGGGTGCCAGGTGTACGAGGTGCCCGCGACCCGCTGACCGGAACGCGCGATCACCCGGCTGGTGAAGCCGGCCGGCAACTGGAGGCCGTTGGCGTCGGCGGCCAGCAGGTCGCCGTACGGGCCGGGGCCGGGCTGGGCGGGCTGGGCCGGGGCGGCCGCGGCGGCCCAGAGACCACCGGCGAGAGCGGCGGCGCCACCGGCGGCTGTGGCGCGCAGGACGGTACGACGATCCATCGGGGATTACCTCCCGGAGGCGGTGGGTGTCCCGTCGACGGTAGGACGAAAATGCATCGACAACTGCCACTATAGGGTGAACGCGGGGTGACGGCCGTCCGGCGTCAGAGGCCTTCGACGTACCGCTTCGCGTCGGCGAGCGACATGTGCGTGTGCTCCCGCACCACCTTGATCGCCTGGATCTTCTTGCCCCGGTACAGCAGCCGCGTGGCCTCGGCCCGCACCGCGTCGTCGACACCCTTTCCGGGGGCCGGCGGGCCGGGCGACCAGGTTCCGCCGGCCGCCAGCGCGTCCACCGCCCGCTTCGCGTCCAGCAGCGACAGCCCGGTCTGCTCGCGCAGCACCTTGACCGCCTCGACCGTACGCCCCGCGCGGGCCAGCCGGAGCACCTCGGCCTGCCCGTCGCCGGCCGGGCGATCAGGGGCGACCAGGTCCCGGGGACGGTCGCGCCGCAGCACGAGCAGGAGCAGGAGCACCACCACGACGAGCGCCACCGCGAGCGCGATCTGAACAGCCGGGGACATGCCCGGAACGGTAGCGCCCCGCCGCGAACCCTCCCGTCCGGGACGGGCCGCCGCTACGCTCCGCGGCATGAGCGAACGCACCGAGCGAAGCGAGGGCCGTGAGCGCATGCCCAGCCCGCACTCCATGAGCGACGCCAGTGAGCTGCCGTCCCGCGCCGACGTCGTGGTGGTCGGCGCCGGACACAACGGCCTGGTCTCGGCGATCCTGCTGGCCCGCGCCGGCCTGGACGTGCTGGTGCTGGAGGCGTCAGCGGTGATCGGCGGGGCGACCCGCACCGAGAACCCGTTCCCGAAGGTGCCGGGGCTGCGTCACTCCACCGGGTCGTACCTGCTCGGGCTGATGCCGCCGGAGCTGCTGGCCACGCTCGACGTGACCATCCCGGTGCTGCGCCGCGACCCGCACTACTTCCTGCCCACGCCGGGCGGGCTCGGCTCGCCGTACCTGCTGGCCGGCAGCGACGTGGCGGCGAGCCGGCGGCAGCTCGCGGAGATGTTCTCCCCCGCCGACGTCGCAGCCGACGACGCGCTGCACGCCGAGCTGGCCCAGCTGCGGGAGGATCTCGCCCCGGCGTGGCTGGCCGAGCCGCTGCCGGTCGAGGAGACCGCCGAACGCTACGTGCGGCCCGCGCTGCGGCAGGTCTTCGTCGACCTGGTACGCGGCTCTGTCGCCGACCACCTGGCCCGCTTCGATTTCCGCTCCGAGCTGCTGGTCAGCATGTACGCGGTCACCGACGGCCTGTCCGGGCTCAACGCCGGCCCGGACGATTCTGGAACGGGTCACAACTTCCTGGTGCACAACATGTGCCGGCTGCCGGGCGCGGACGGCACCTGGATGATCACCCGGGGCGGCATGGGCACGGTGTCCCGCACGTTCGCCGAGGCCGCCGTGCGCGCCGGGGCGCGGATCGTGGCCGACGCGCCGGTCACAGCGATCCGGCTGGCCTCCGGTGCCGCCGCCGGGGTGACGCTCGCCGACGGGCGGGAGGTGGACGCCTCCGTGGTGCTCGGCGCCTGTGACCCGTACCGGCTGATGGAGCTGCTGCCCGACGGCGCGCTCCCGGCCGAGCTGGGCGCGCGGATGGCGGCGGTCCGCCGACCCGGCACCACGCTCAAGCTCAACCTGGCGCTGACCGGGCTGCCGCGCTTCTCCTGCCTGCCGGACGACGCGCCGAGCCCGTTCGGGTCGACCATCCACCTGCTGCCCGGCTCGGCCTCACTCGTCGGCGACGGCGGCGAGTCGCCGATGGCGGCGCTGCGCGGCATGTGGGCGGACGTGCGGGCCGGGCGGCTGCCGGAGGAGCCGACGATCGAGTGGTACCTGCACACCACAGTCGACCCGTCGCTGTCCGACGACGCGGGGCACCACTCGTCGGCCCTGTTCGTGCAGTCGGTCCCCTACGAGCTGGCCGGCACCACCTGGGAGGCGGCGCTGCCCGGCTACGTGGAGCGGCTGATCGCGATCTGCGAGCGGTACGCCCCGGGCGCCGGTGACCTGGTCGCGGACGCGGTGCCGCTGCCGCCGCCCGGCATCGAGGCGCACTTCGGCATCACCGGCGGGCACATCCACCACGTCGACAACACGGTGTCGTTCACCGACCGGATGCCGTACGCCACGGGGGTGGACGGCGTGTACGCGGGCAGCGCCGGCTGCCACCCGGCGGGCAGCGTGATCGGCGCGGCCGGGCACAACGCGGCCCGCCGCATCCTCGCCGAGATGTAAGGAAGGGCCCCTTATTAACGCCTCCGGTAGAGGAAGGGCCCCTTCTTAACAACCGCCTCAACAACCGCTCACGGCGTCTCGGGCGCCTCCTGGCCGGCGGGCGGGAGGTCGCCCGGCCCGCGCACCAGGTAGACGCCGACCAGCAGCAGGTACGCCAGCAGGCTCAGCACCGGGTCGACGAACACGATCGCGAACGCGATGAGGTAGAGCAGCGGCCCGAGGCGGAACCGGCGGGCCACGGCCCGCGCCAGCCTCGGGTCCAAACCCGGTTGCAGCAGCCCGCGGCGGCGCGCCCACCACCAGCTCAGGTTGAAGAACAGCGCCTCACCGAGCACCACGCCCGCGTACAGCGCGGCGGTCAGCCGCTGGTCGCCGACGGTGCCGCGCAGGTTGTCCGCGAGCAGGTCCGCGGTGAACGGGATCGCCGCCACGAACATCAGCAGCAGCAGGTTCAGCACCAGCAGCATCTGGTCGACCCGGCGGACGTAACGCCACATGTTGTGGTGGGTCAGCCAGACCTGGCCGACGATGGCGAACGTGATCACGTACGCCAGGTAGGCGCGCCACTCGTGCAGCAGGGCGGCCGGCAGCCCGTCGTCCTGCGGCGTGTCCGGGTCGAACGACAGCAGCTCGACGGCCATCAGGGTGAGCACGATGGCGATCACCGCGTCGCTGAACGCCTCCACCCGGGAGGCGTCGCGCGCCATCTCGTTGCCGCGCCCGAACCGGTACGCCGGTTCCCTGTCCGCACCCGTCACGCCGCCCCCCTCACGACAGATGGTCGCGTGCCGGGGACGGCGGACGGGGCGGAACTCGTCAGATGGCCGCTTCCCCGGCCGGCGCCGGGGTCTCCGCGTCGGCGCGGTGCGCGCGGATCTTGTGCCCGACGCTGGTCAGGCAGCGCCCGCTGGCCAGGTCGAACTTCCAGCCGTGCAGCTGGCAGGTGAGCTGGTCGCCGTCGACGATGCCGAACCGGCTCAAGTCCGCCTTCAGGTGCGGGCAGCGCCGCTGCACCACCCAGCCGTCGAGCGTGATGTCCTCGGCGTCGACCGCCCGCTCGTGCTCGTCGTACCAGCCCTCGGCGTACTGGAGGCGCTCCTCGGACAGGCACTTGAAGAAGGCGTAGACGAACTCGTTGTACTGGCCGATGCGGGCCGCGGAGAAACGGCAGGACAGGAAGAGGGAGTTGACCCAGTCCACCTCGCCGATGTGCAGCAGGTGCTCGATCAGCGCCCGCTCGGTACGGAACCGGTAGCGGACCTTCTCGTCCGCGTACGGCCGGACCTCCTTGCCGGGGAAGTCCACGACGATGGATTCGACGCTCTCGCCGTCGTAGCCGACCAGGTCGAAGCGGACCGGCCCGCCGACGCCCTTGGCCAGGTAGATCGACTCGTCGAGCAGCGGCTCGACCCGGCGCTTCATCTCGCCGAGCACGTCGACCTCGGGGTGCCGCCAGGACGCCTTCTCGGCCTCGATGACGCCGCGCTTGCGCTCCCGCATCTCCTCCAGGTGGGCGACCTTGTTCGCGAAGAACTCCTCCACCGGCACCGGGTGGGTGGTGGTCGCGCCCTCGGTGGTGATCTCCGAGACGCTGCCCGGCAGCAACACGATGCCGTTGGTGCCGCCGACCTTGGCGTACTCGGCGAGGAACACCGACTGGTCGGGGAAGATGTTGCCCTCGTCGCCGAAGATGTCGTTGAACTGCCACAGCTCGTCGTCGAGGAAGCACGGCGGGCCGGCGATCGGGAAGACGTGGTCGGCCTTCAGGTCGTCGATGTAGCGCCAGGTGCGGTCGAACTGCCGGTCCCGCTTCTGCTTGCCGAACGCGGTCTTCGCCGCCTGCGGCAGCTCGTAGACCATCGGGTACCAGATCGCGCCGGAGAACTGGAGCATGTGCGCGTGCACGTGGCCCAGCTCGGCGAACACGCTGAGGTCGGTCGGGCGGGCGTCGTTCTGGTTGAGCAGCCGGACGCCGTCGTACTCGACCCAGAGCGAGGAGTCGCCGATCGGGCCGTCGGTCGGGCTGGTCAGCGCCTGGATCATGATCTTCAGGCCGCCGGGCAGCTCCACGACCTGCTCGTTCGGGGCCTTGAGGAACTTGGTGAAGCCCAGCTCCCGGAACTCGTCCTCCATCTCCGAGGTGGGGAACTCGGGCAGCAGGACGGTGGCGTCCTTCGACACGAAGTCACGCAGGTGCTTCGCGTCGAAGTGGTCCCGGTGCAGGTGCGACACGTACAGGTAGTCGACCTGGCCGAGGGTCGCCCAGTCGAGCAGGGAGTTGTCCGGGAAGGGGAACCACGAGGCGAAGTAGGCGGGGTTGACCCACGGGTCGCACAGGATGCTGCCCGCGGCCGTGTCGATCCGCATGCTGGCATGCCCTGTACCGGTCACTCGCACCGCAGTCCTCCTCAAAAAGGCATCAAGGTGTACGTCAAGACGCTACCGGAGGCAGTGTGCTCGCCGTCCCGCGACGCCGGTAGTGGCCAACCGCCCCCACCGGTACGGGACCAACGACCCGGGCCGTGCCGCCCGCCCGCTGTCGCCCGCCCGGGTCATCCCCGGCACAGGAGGTCGGACCCTGCGCCGGGCCCGGTTCGGGCCGTGCCAGACTGATCGGAGATCCGATCGCGAGGGAAGGACCGACAGTGGCAGGAGACGAGCCGGTAACCGCGCCAGATCAGCACAAGCCCGGACACCGCAAGTCCGGACGGATCGGTGCGGTGCTGTCGGCGGTGGCTTTGGTACTGATGGCGCTCTGCGGGATCGAGGAGGGCCGGGTGGAGCACATCTGGCTGTTCGGGATCGCCGGACTGCTGATCGCCATCGTCATCGGCGACGCCGTGCTGCGCCGCAACGGCCTGCGGTCCTGACGCGCGGCGCCCACGGTAGTGCGCGAAGGGCCCGCCCCCTCGCCGGGGGGCGGGCCCTTCGTCGTCTCGGGAGGCGGGGTCAGCGGCCGAGCAGGATGTCCTGCACGTCCTTGAGCGCGGCGTCGACCTCGGCCTCGAAGTAGCCACCGGGCACCAGCCCGAAGCGCAGCGTGTCGAGTTCCTTGGGGTTCACCGGCATCGGGTTGCGCCCCTGCATGCCGCCGAGCAGCGTCTCGAAGAACCGGTCGACCTGGTCCGGGTCGTACCCGCTGCCGAACCGCCGGACCTGGAAGCTGCGCCGGATCTGGTCGACCCGGTGCAGGTCGCTGCCGGGCGGGCCGGCCATCGGCGGCCCCACCATCGGCGGACCGGCGACCGGCGGGCTCACGAGCGGCGGGCCGGTCATCGAGGGGCCCGGGCCGTAGCCCTGGTCCGGCGGCCCGTAACCCGGGTCCGGCGGGCCGTAGCCGGGCTCCGGTGCGCCGTAACCCTGCTGCGGCAGCGCCGGCGGGCCACCGGGGCCACGACCGCGCAGCTCACGCTCGGGCATGCGGATCTCGGCGGTCATGTCGGCACGGGCACGCCGGCCGGCCTCGAACCCGTCGAAGCGCTCCTCCTGGCCGTACCCACCGGGGCCGCTGTCCGGCGGACCGTAGCCGCCCGGGCCGTTGTCCGGCGGGCCGTACCCACCGGGGCCGTTGTCCGGCGGCCCGTAGCCACCAGGGCCGGGCGGCAGGCCGCGCGAGGGCGGGCCGCCGTGCCCCATCGGCGCGCCCGGGCCCATCGGGCCGGGGCCACCCGGGCCGCGGGGGCCGTCGTAGCCACCGCGCGGGCCGTCGTAGCCACCGGCGAACGCGCCGGTCGGCTCGTCGTAGCGGTTGCCGTAGCGGTCGGCGGGCGGGCCGGGCTGGGCGGGCATCTGCCGGGGCGGCATCGGCGGCTGCGGCACCGGCGACATGCCCCGGTCGTCGCGCATCGGCGGGCCGAGCCGGTCGGCCATCCGCGGGTCGCCACCGCGCCCGGCCGGTGCGCCACCGCGCTCCTCCAGCTCGGCGAGCTGGCGCTCGACCCGGTCGAGGTGCAGGTCGACCTGCCACTCGTCGTAGCCGTTGAACCGGACCCGGAAGACGACGTCGTGGACCTCCTGGGAGGCCACGGGCGCGCCGATCGGCTGGCCGTCGAGTGTCGCCTCGACCCGGTCCAGGAAGGCATCGACCTCGTCGACCTTGTAGCCCCGGCGGAGCGCCTTACGCCGGAAACGCTGACCCTGACTCGCCACTATGTCTCCTGGTCTCGTACCGCTACGCCGTTGCCGCGCGTGAGTCGCCGTCCGTGTCCCCGGCGGCGGCGAGCTGCCCACAGGCCCCGTCGATCTCGCGTCCCCGGGTGTCGCGCACCGTGGTCGACACCCCGGCGTCGCGCAACCGCCGGACGAACTCCCGCTCGACCGGCTTCGGGCTGGCGTCCCAGCGGCTGCCCGGAGTCGGGTTGAGCGGGATCAGGTTCACGTGGGCCAGCTTGCCGGCCAGTAGCCGCCCGAGCAGATCGGCTCTCCACGGCTGATCGTTCACGTCCTTGATCATCGCGTATTCGATGGACACGCGACGCCCCGTCGTGGCCGCGTAGTCCCACGCCGCGTCCAGCACCTCGGACACCTTCCAGCGCTGGTTGACCGGGACGAGTTCGTCGCGCAGCTCATCATCGGGGGCGTGCAGCGACAACGCAAGGGTCACCGAGAGGTCTTCGCTGGCCAGTCGGCGGATCGCCGGCACCAGACCGACGGTCGAGACGGTGATGTGCCGCTGCGACAGGCCCAGCCCCTCCGGCGCCGGGGCCACCAGCCGGCGGATCGCCGCCACCACCCGCGAGTAGTTCGCGAGCGGCTCGCCCATGCCCATGAACACCACGTGCGACAGCCGCGGCGGCGAACCGGCCACGACGCCGGACGCGGCCACCCCGGCCAGGTAGACCGCCTGGTCGACGATCTCGGCGGTGGACAGGTTGCGGGTCAGCCCGGCCTGGCCGGTGGCGCAGAACGGGCAGGCCATGCCGCAGCCGGCCTGGCTGGAGATGCAGACGGTCACCCGGTCCGGGTAGCCCATCAGCACGCTCTCCACCAGCGAGCCGTCGTGCAGCCGCCAGAGCGCCTTGCGGGTCGCGCCGTCGTCGCAGGCCAGCTCGCGGACCGGGGTCAGCAGCGTGGGCAGCAGCTCGCCCGCCAGCCGCTCCCGGGTCGCCGCCGGCAGGTCGGTCATCCGCTCCGGGTCGCGTACCAGGCGGCCGAAGTAGTGGTTGGAGACCTGCTTGGCGCGGAACGCGGGCTCACCCAGCTCGGCGACGAGCGCCTGCCGGCCCGGCAGGTCCAGGTCGGCGAGGTGGCGGGGAGGCATCGAGGGCCGGCGGCCGCGGGCGTCGGGGTCTACGGAGATCAGCGGAAGACTCGTCATGGCGCGTCCAGTCTGACACGCTCCCGCCCGGACGCACCCGTCCGTACGTGTCGAATCGCCCCCGGCCACCCGGCCCGCAGCGGGTCGCCGCCGTGACGCATGCCTCAGTTCACCACCGGGACGAAGACGGCGAGCAGCAGGTAGGCCACCGGCACGGCGAACAGGATCGAGTCGAGCCGGTCCATCAGGCCGCCGTGCCCGGGCAGCAGGTTGCTCATGTCCTTGACGCCGAGATCCCGCTTGATCATCGACTCGGCCAGGTCACCGAGCACCGCCGAGACCGAGATCGCCATCCCGAACAACGCGCCCCACCAGGGCGCCACGTCGAACAACGCCCACAGCAGCGCCGCGCTGCCCGCCGCCGCTGCGGTCACCGAGCCGGCGAAGCCCTCCCAGGACTTCTTCGGGCTGATCGTGGGCGCCATCGGGTGCTTGCCGAACGACACGCCCGCGGCGTACCCGCCGGTGTCGGAGAGCACCACCGCAGCCAGCGTCACCAGCACCCGCAGGTGCCCGTCACCAGGCGCCGCCGCGAGCATGGCCGCGAATCCGGCGAGGAACGGCACGTACACCGCGATCAGGGTGGCCGCGGTCAGGTCGCGCTGGTAGTTGCCGGGCCCGTCACCGAGCCGCCAGATCATCGTGCCCAGCACCGTGACCAGCAGGCCGAGGCAGAGCGCGTCGGGGCCCGCGTACCAGGCCAGGCCCACTGTGATCACGCCACCGGCGACGAGCGGCGCCAGCGGCGGGTGGGCGCCGCTGCGGCGTACCGCGCGGGCCATCTCCCAGATGCCGATCCCCACAGCGGTCGCCAGCACGGCGAGGAACGCCGGCATGAAGAAGAACAGCGGCACCACGACCGCCGCGCCGAGGGCCACCCCGACGCCGATCGCGGCCGGCAGGTTGCGCCCCGCCCGGGACGTCTTCGGCACGGTGGTCGGCGGACGCTCGGCGCTCGCCCGCCGGCGTCCCGGCCCGCGGCGCCCGGCCGGCGGCTCCGAGGCGGGCTCGTCGCGTACCGCCGGGATCTGCTCGGTGGGCTCGTCGCGCACCGGCGCGATCTGCGCGGTCGGGTACTCGTCGTCGCGGGCGGGCTCACCCCACGGGCCGTCGTGGTCCGGCCCGGCGGGCCGCCCACGGTCGCCGGCCGCCGGTCCGTCGTACCGGCCCGGGCCGTCGTGGTGCCGCGAGGTCGTCGGGTACGGCCCGGCGTAGGTGTCGGACCCGGTGTACGTGTCCGGCGTCGCGTACGTGTCCGGACCGGCATACGGGTCCGGGGCTGCTCCGGGACGCGCGTAGGTGTCCGGCTCGGCGGGGTGGGTGTGCGCGGCCGGGCCGGGCCGCCAGGGGCCGGGCTCCAGATCGGTGTCCGGCCAGGGCAGGGCCGGGGCGGCCGGGCGGTCCCAGCCACGCGACTCGGTGTTGCCGTAGGGGTCGGGGTGGGACATCACGCACCGGCAGCCGGTACGAGAGCCACCACATGACGCAAGACCAAGACCATCCCCTACCGGCGTGAGACTTCCTGTTGACCGACCGACGGCCGGGCGACTCCCGCCGTTCACCCCGTGGTGGTCGGGAATCGTGCCGAGCCTACTGCACCCGCCGCGGCCCCGAGGGTGTGCGCCGCCGGGCACGACGACGGCACCGGGCCGCCGCCCGGGCGGGCGACGGCGGCGCGGTGCCGTGCGAGGTACGCGGGTGCTCAGACTTCGAGCAGCTCGCTCTCCTTGTGCTTGACCAGCTCGTCGACTCCTGCGACGAAGCGCTGGGTCAGGTCGTCCAGCTCCTTCTCCGCGCGCCGGCCCTCGTCCTCGCCGACCTCGCCGTCCTTGACCAGGCGGTCCAGCTCCTCCTTGGCCTTGCGGCGGATGTTGCGGACGGCGACCTTGGCCTCCTCGCCCTTCTGCCGGGCGACCTTGATCATGTCGCGGCGCCGTTCCTCGGTCATCTGCGGCAGGACGATGCGGAGCTGGTTGCCCTCGTTGTTCGGGTTGGCCCCGAGGTCCGAGTCGCGGATCGCCTTCTCCATGGCGCCCAGCTGCGAGTTGTCGTACGGCTTGATGATCACCATGCGCGGCTCGGGCACCGCGATGGACGCCATCTGCGGCAGCGGGGTCGGGCTGCCGTAGTAGTCGATGACGATCCGGGAGAACATGGCGGCGTTGGCGCGTCCGGTACGGATGCCGCCGAACTCCTCCTTGGCGTGCTCGATGGCACGCTCCATCTTCTCCTCCGCCTCGAGGAGGGTGTCGTCGATCACCGGTCTCCTCGCCTCCTTCTGTCGCTCGTCGTGTGTGGTGCGGGTGCTGCCGTGGCAGAGGGACCGCTGCCGGCCGGCGGGCCGGTCAGGCGGTGATCAGGGTGCCGATCTTCTCGCCGCCGACGGCCCGGACGATGGTGTCGTCGCCCTGGGCGCCGAAGACCAGCATCGGCAGGCCGTTCTCCATGCAGAGGCTGAACGCGGCGGCGTCGGCCACCCGCAGGTTACGGCGCAGCACCTCGGAGAAGGTGATGGAGTCGAGCTTGCTCGCGGTCGGGTCGATCCGGGGGTCGGCGGTGTAGACCGCGTCCACGCCGTTCTTGCTCATCAGCACCACGTCCGCGCGGATCTCCAGCGCCCGCTGGGCGGCCACCGTGTCGGTGGAGAAGTACGGCATGCCGGCGCCGGCACCGAAGATGACCACGCGGCCCTTCTCCAGGTGGCGGATCGCGCGCAGCGGGATGTACGGCTCGGCGACCTGGGCCATCGTGATGGCGCTCTGCACCCGGGTCTCGATGCCCTCCTTCTCCAGGAAGTCCTGGAGGGCCAGGCAGTTCATGACCGTGCCGAGCATGCCCATGTAGTCGGCGCGGGCGCGGTCCATGCCGCGCTTCTGCAGCTCGGCGCCGCGGAAGAAGTTGCCGCCGCCGACCACCACCGACACCTGCACGCCGCGGCGTACCACTGTGGCGATCTGGCGGGCGATGCCCTGCACGACGTCGGGGTCGACGCCGATCGCGCCGCCGCCGAAGACCTCACCGGAGAGCTTCAGCACCACCCGGCGGGACCGACCGGGCGGAGGGGCGGTCGGGTCCTCCGCCGCCAGGCTCCGGTCACTCACAACCTGCGTCATCCGCCCCGCCCCTTCTCCCCGCGCATCGCGCGAGCGTCGCGTACGTGCCCCTGCCGACCCTATGTGACGAGGAGGCCGCGGTGCCTGTCGCGTACACCGGCGGCCTCCTCGTCGACGTTGTCCCCTGTGCCCGGGCCGGACGGCCCGGTGCGGCGGCTCAGGCCTGGCCGACCTCGAACCGCAGGAAGCGGGTCACCTCGATGCCGGCGTCGGCCAGCACCTGCTTGACGGTCTTCTTGTTGTCGGCGACCGACGACTGCTCCAGCAGGACGAAGTCCTTGAAGAAGGCGTTGACCCGGCCCTCGACGATCTTCGGCAGCGCCGCCTCGGGCTTGTTCTCCTCGCGGGCGGTCTGCTCGGCGATGCGCCGCTCGGACTCGACGGTCTCGGCCGGCACCTCGTCGCGGGTGAGGTACTTCGGCCGCATCGCGGCGATCTGCATGGCCACGGCGCGCGCGTCGGCGTCCGCCGCCTCGTCCGACTTGCCGGTGAACTCGACCAGCACGCCGACCGCCGGGGGCAGATCCTGGCTCTTGCGGTGCATGTAGACCGCGGTGGTGCCGTCCAGCTTGGCGAAGCGGTTGAGCACCAGCTTCTCGCCGATCTTGGCGGACTGCTCCTGGATCAGGTCGGCCACGCTCTTGCCGTCGATGCTGCTGGCGAGCAGCTCCTCGGCGTTGGTGGCGCCGCTGGCCACGCCGTGCTCGACCAGCTGCTGGGCCAGCGCGATGAAGGCGTCGTTCTTGGCGACGAAGTCGGTCTCGCAGTTGAGCTCGAGCAGCGCCTGGCCGGAGTGGGCGATCAGGCCGTTGGCGGCGGTGCGCCCGGCCCGCTTGCCGACGTCCTTGGCGCCCTTGACGCGCAGGATCTCGACGGCCTTGTCGAAGTCGCCCTCGGCCTCGGTCAGCGCCTTCTTGGAGTCCATCATGCCGGCGCCGGTGAGGTCGCGGAGCTTCTTGACGTCCGCGGCGGTGAAGTTGGACATGACTCTCTCTTCGGTGTCAGTGAGGTGGTCTGGGGTGCTGGTTACCCGGTTCCGGGCCGGTTCTGCCCGGCGTACCCGTCACGCCCCCACCGCCGGGAATCGCCGACGGTGGGGACGCGACGGCGAGATCACTCCGCGGAGGCGGTCGCCGGCTGCTCGGCGGCAGGCGCGGCCGGCTCGGCGGCGGCGGCGGGCTGCTCGTCGGCCTTCTTCGGCTCCTCGAGCAGCTCGCGCTCCCACTCGGCCAGCGGCTCGTCCGCGCCGACCTGGCCGGCCTCAGGCTTCTCGTCCGCGCCCCGGTTGCGGCCGGAACGGGCGATCAGACCGTCGGCGACGGCGGCGGCCACGACCTTGGTCAGCAGCTCGGCCGAGCGGATGGCGTCGTCGTTGCCCGGGATCGGGAAGTCGACCTCGTCCGGGTCGCAGTTGGTGTCGAGCACCGCGATCACCGGGATGCCCAGCTTGCGGGCCTCGTCGACGGCGATGTGCTCCTTCTTGGTGTCGACGATCCACACCGCGGCCGGGAGCTTCTGCATGTCCCGCAGACCACCGAGGGTCTTGGTGAGCTTGATCTTCTCGCGGGAGAGCTGGAGCGTCTCCTTCTTGGTGTAACCGGCGGCGGTGCCGCTCAGGTCACCCAGGGCCTCCAGCTCCTTCATCCGCTGCAGCCGCTTGTACACGGTCTGGAAGTTGGTCAGCATGCCACCGAGCCAGCGGTGGTTGACGTACGGCTGGCCGACCCGGGTCGCCTGCTCGGCGATGGCCTCCTGGGCCTGCTTCTTGGTGCCGACGAACAGGATGCTGCCGCCACCGGCGACGGTGGTGCGGACGAACTCGTACGCCTTCTCGATGTAGTCGAGCGTCTGGCGCAGGTCGATGATGTAGATACCGTTGCGCTCGGTGAAGATGAAGCGCTTCATCTTCGGGTTCCAGCGGCGGGTCTGGTGCCCGAAGTGCACACCGCTTTCCAGCAGCTGACGCATGGTCACGACGGCCATGGTGGGTTACTCCTACGTTGTCCCTGGTTGTCCGTCCAGCCGGCGGCCGGACGCCTGGCGCCCGATCGCCGGCCAGGGTGGGCCCGATACGTCAGACCGGGACCAGGGAGGCCGTCGCCCCACGGAGGAGACCGTGGAGAGGGCACGCGAGGTCGACCGCACGAGGCGGTCGCCAGTCGACCAGTGTACGCGCCCTCTCCGCTGTACGACCTCCGGGTGCGGAGGCCGGCCTGATCGACTCCAGGTGCGCCTTGATCGGCCCCAGGAGCGCCTTGATCGACTCCAGGACGGCGAAGTGGCGGCGTCACCCTGTCGGTGACACCGCCACTCCGGCGTACCGGGGTCGGGCCGCGTCTCAGCCCGCCGCGAGGGCGGCGGCGAGGAACAGCACCAGCCCGACGGTCAGGTACGCCGTCGGCGGGCGCAGCCAGCCCCGGCTGCCGTCGGCCAGCGCCAGCCCGCCGGTGCGCAGCCCGTACAGGCCGGTGCCGAAGATCGGCAGGCCGACCACCAGGAAGATGCCCACCACCACGTGCGACGTCGACACCGGGTCGCCGAACAGGCCGTGCAGCAACACCCGTACCGCCGGCACCTCCAGCACCAGCACCATCACCGCCAGCAGCACCGCCAGCGCGGGGCGCCGGGTCCGGTAGACGCCGTCACCGGGCGGCGGCCCGTCCGGACGCGGCAGCACCGCGGGCATCGGGCCGGTCGGCATCTCCAGCGGATTCGGGGTCGCGGCCGGCTGGGCCGGGCCGCCCGGACGCTCACCGATCCGCAGCGGGGTGGCCTCACCGGGGTTCAGCCGCGCCGCGGCGGTCGCCTCGGCTCCGCCGTCCGCGCCCGCGGTACCAGGCGCCGCCTCGACGACCGGGTAGCCGCCGATCGGGCTGAGTCGGGGTTTGTCGACGCCGCCGACAGCGCTGCGGGCGTCGACGCCGGCGCCACCGGCCGGGTCGCTGCCGTGGGCGATGAGGCCGTACGGGTCGGTGCCCGCCGGGGCCGCGCCGGTCAGCGGGGCGGTCGCCGGCGTACCGAGCGTGCTCGACAGCGGGTTGCCGTGCGCGGCGGTGCCGAGCGCGTCGACGCCGCTGCGGGACACCGCGCCGAGCGGGTCGGCCGCCGACTCGCGTGCCGCGCGACGGCCGGCGCGCGATCCGGGCAGCTCACCGGAGACCTCCGGGTCGTCCGGACGCTGCGACCGCCAGCTGCTCGTGTCGTCCACCAGCGGATCGGCGGCGGAGTACCGGCCCGGCTCGGCGTACCGGTTCTCACCGGCGCGCTGCTCGGGCGTGCGGTAGTCGTCGTCGCGGTAGCGGGGCTCGCCCGCGGCGCGCCAGTCCGACTCGTATCCCCGGTCGCCCCATCGCGACCCCTGCTCATCCTCGGAGTAGCTCCGTCGTCCGTCCACGACCGGCACGGTATGCGACGGGCACCAGCCGCGCCATTCGGGTCTCCTGGGGATCGGCCCAGGTCAGCACCGATGTCGCCGGGTCGCCAACGAGACACGGTCAGTAGCCGTAGGGCGTGAACGTCGGCGCGACGTCCGGGTACGGGAAGTCGTCGGGGAAGGCGGGCACCACCCACTCGCGGTTCAGCACGGCGACCAGGCTCCGTAGCAGATCGGGCCCATGATCGTCGTTCCGTCCACAAGCCCACCCCTGTCCACAGGCAACCGATCCGCGTCCCCCGCGACAGTGGCCTCCGGTCGCATCCTGGCCGGCATGACGAACCGGAACCGAGCCGTCGGGGCGTACGGCGAGCGGTGCGCGCTACGGCACCTGATCGAGACGGGCCTGCGCCCGGTCGCCCGAAACTGGCGCTGCCCCGAGGGAGAGATCGACATCATCGCCTGGGAGGGTCCGGTCCTCGCCATCTGCGAGGTCAAGACCCGCCGGAGCGAGCAGTTCGGCTCCCCCGCCGAGGCCGTCGTGCGGGCCAAGGCCCGCCGGCTGCGCGGCCTGGCCGCCCGCTGGCTCGCCGAGACCGGCACCACCGCCGCCGAGGTCCGCTTCGACGTGCTCTCCGTCCGGCTCCCGCTCACCGGCCCCGCCCGCGTCGAGCACCTCCGCGGCGCGTTCTGACATGGGGTACGCGAAGGTGCTGAGCGTCGGCCTGGCCGGAGTCGCCGGGCATCTCGTCGAGGTCGAGGCCGACCTGGCTCCCGGACTGCCCGCGGTGATCATCTCCGGTCTGCCGGACACCGCGTTGCACGAGGCGCGCGACCGGGTCCGCGCCGCGATCGTCAACTCAGGCCAGAAGTGGCCCAACCGCCGCATCACGCTCAACCTGCTCCCCGCCACCCTGCCGAAGTACGGCTCGGCGTTCGACCTCGCCATCGCGCTCGCCGTCCTGGCCGGCTCGGGCGAACTGCCACCGGTCGCCCTGGACGCCACAGTCGTGCTCGGCGAACTCGGCCTCGACGGCGCGGTACGCCCCGTCCGCGGCACGCTGCCGATGGTCGCCGCCGCCGCCCGCGCCGGGCACACCCGCGTCGTCGTACCCGCCGGCAACGCCGCCGAGGCGGCAGTCATCCCGGGCGTACGCGTGCACGCGGTCGACACGCTGCACCGGCTCGTCGCCCACGTCCGCGACGGCAGTCCGCTGCTCGCCCCACCCGCCCACGTCCCGGCCTGCGGCCCGGCCGGGCCCGACCTGGTCGACGTGGCCGGGCAGCCGCTCGGGCGGCGTGCCCTGGAGATCGCCGCCGCGGGGGGCCACCACCTCGCACTGTTCGGTCCACCCGGCGCCGGCAAGACCATGCTCGCCGAACGGCTGCCGTCGATCCTGCCCGAACTGGACGACGAGGCAGCCCTGGAGGTGACGGCGCTGCACTCGATCGCCGGCCTGCTGCCACCCGGTGGCGGGCTGCTGCGCCGTCCCCCGCTCCAGGCGCCGCACCACACCGCCACGGTGCCCGCGCTCGTCGGAGGCGGTTCCGGGCTGGCCCGGCCCGGCGCGGTGTCGCTCGCCCACCGTGGGGTCCTGTTCCTGGACGAGGCGCCCGAGTTCAGCAAGGGTGCGCTGGAGGCGTTGCGGCAGCCGCTGGAGAGCGGCCGGGTGCGGGTGGCGCGTACCCGGGGCGCCACCGAGTACCCGGCCCGCACCCAACTGGTGCTGGCGGCCAACCCCTGTCCGTGCGCGAAGCCCTCCGGCGACGTCGACTGCGAGTGCCCGCCCCTGGCCCGGCGACGCTACCTGGGACGGTTGTCGGGTCCGCTGCTCGACCGGGTGGACGTACAGGTCCGGTTGACTGCGGTACGCGCGGCGGAGCTGCTGAGCACCGACGCCGCGCACGAGTCCTCGGCCACCGTCGCCGCCCGGGTCGTCGCCGCGCGGCACGCCGCCGCCGATCGCTGGGCGGCCACCGGGCATCGGGTGAACGCCGACGTCCCCGGCCCGTACCTGCGCCGGCCGCCGTGGCACCTGCCGGCCCGGGTCACCACGGATCTGCGCCGCCGGCTCGACACCGGATCGCTGTCCGCG
The DNA here is from genome assembly GCF_007827625.1 of Micromonospora sp. CNZ297. Taxonomy (NCBI): domain Bacteria; kingdom Bacillati; phylum Actinomycetota; class Actinomycetes; order Micromonosporales; family Micromonosporaceae; genus Micromonospora; species Micromonospora sp. CNZ297. The sequence goes on from NZ_VISU01000004.1 coordinate 216,276, forward strand.
CGCGGCTACGACCGCGTACTCCGTCTCGCCTGGACCATCGCGGACCTGGACGGGCGGGACCGGCCCGGCCACGACGACGTGGCGGAGGCCATCCAGCTCAGGACCGGGGAGGTCGCGTGAGCGCCGACGACCGCCGGCTGGCGCGGGTCGCGCTCACCTGGCTCGCCGAGCCCGGCACCCGGTCGGTGTACGCACTGGTCGAGCGGCTCGGCCCGGTCGCCGCACTCGACCTGCTGCTGTCCGGCGGGGCGCCGGAGCGGACACTGCGGTCGGCCGTCGCGGCGCGCGGCGCCGCCGGTGACGCCCGGACGGTCGCCGCCGACGCGCTGGCCCGCGGCGAACGGCTCGGCGCCCGCCTGGTCACCCCGGAGGACGACGAGTGGCCGGCTCAGGTCGGCGACCTGCGCCGGCTGGCGCTCTCCGGTGCCACCCGGCGGGTCGACGTGGAGACCGATCCGCCGCTCTGTTTCTGGGTACGCGGAGCGTGGCCGCTCGGCGAGGTGCTGGCGCGCTCGGTGGCGGTGGTCGGCGCCCGGGCGGCCACCCCCTACGGCGCGCACATCGCCACCGAGCTGGGCTACGGCCTGGCCGACCGGGAGTGGACAGTCGTGTCCGGTGGGGCGTTCGGCATCGACGCCGCCGCACATCGCGGGGCGCTGACAGCGGGCGGGCGCACCGTCGCCGTGCTCGCCTGCGGCGTGGACCGCCCGTACCCGATGGGCAACGCCGCGCTGTTCGACCGGATCGCCGAGACCGGCCTGCTGGTGAGCGAGTGGATTCCCGGGGCGGAGCCGTTGCGGCCACGGTTCCTCATCCGCAACCGGGTCATAGCGGCGGCGACGAACGGCACTGTCCTCGTCGAGGCCGCCGCGCGCAGCGGCGCGACCCAGACGCTCAACCGGGCGCTCGGCCTGCGCCGGCCGGCGATGGTGGTGCCGGGGCCGGTGACCTCAGCGATGTCGGTCGGCGGGCACGAGGTGCTGCGGGAGCGGCCGGAGGCGCGGCTGGTCACCAACGTCGCGCACGTGCTGGAGGAGGTGGGGCGGATCGGGTACGACCTGGCGCCGCCCGCCCGGGCCCCCGAGCGTCCTCGGGACCGGCTCGACGAGGAGGCCACCCAGGTGCTGGAGGCGCTACCCCGCCGCCGAACGCTCGACCTGGAGAGCGTCGCGGCGCGCGCAGGGGTGGACCTGCGCACCGCCATGCGCAAGCTGTCCATGCTGGAGGAACTGGCGATGGTGGTACGCCGTGACGACGGCTACGCGCTCGCACCGCCACCACCGGTCGCCCGCTCGTGAGCGGGTCAGTCGCCCTCGAACCGGATCTCGGCGTCAAGGCGCTCCGCACATCGGCGGACGAGCCGGGCCAGCCGGTGGACGTGGTCGACCTCGGCCGGCGCCCCGGCCACCTCGGCGAGGCACCGCAGCTCGGCGAGCAGTTGCGGCATCCGCTCGGCGCTCACGGTCAGCTCGCCGAGCGGGTCGACGCGATCCAGCAGCGGGGTCCGGCCACCGCCGCGGACACGCTTGAGCAGGTCGAGCAGCACGTCCTGCGGGTCCGCCACGACTTCGATCGAGACGTACGCGGGCCGCCTACGACCGTTGCCCGCCGATATCTGCCGGTAGAGGACGGCGTCCACTCCCACTCTCGGCCTCCTCGTACCGGCGCCACCGTCACGGGGACGCGTTCGCCTGATCGCGGCCGGATCGACCCTCCGTCGGGGCCGGCTCGGCCACGCTGCCCGCCGGTCGCCGCACCGGAGTGTGCCGCAGCATGAGTTTCCCCTGTCCAGACCGGCTTCTGCCACCCCGCTCAGCGCGTCGGCACCTATCCCACGCCGGAAGGACCCGGCCGACGTGGCGGACGGCACAACCCACGGGCGACGGGCCGGCACCGCGAAGGCCGAAGCGACGGCCGGACCGGCACGGCGGCCAGGCGACTCCACGGCGGGGAACGGGGCGGGGTGGGGCGGCCGGGCGACTGAACGGCGAGGGCGGTGTGGCGTCGGGCGGCACGGCGCACGGCAGCGCTCCGGCCTTACGCTGGGGCGGTGATCGCCGGCCGCCTCCCCCGCCGCGACCCCGTACGCCTGGGTCGGGTGCCGCAGTGAGCAAGCGGCAGCGCGGCACCCGGGAGGCGCACGAGGAACTGCCCGCCTCGATGCGCGAGGCGGTGGACGACTTCGCCGACCACCTGTCGCGGGTGCGCAACCGCTCCGTCCACACCGTCCGGGCCTACGTCACGGATCTGGTGTCGCTGCTGGACCACGCCGTCCGGATGGGCTGCGCCGAACTGCCGGAGCTGGACCTCGCCGTGGTGCGCAGCTGGCTGGCGAAGCAGCGGACCATGGGCGCGGCCCGGACGACGATGGCGCGGCGCGCCGCCGCGGCCCGGACGTTCAGCGCCTGGGCGCACCGGACCGGCCTGCTCGCCGACGACGTGGCCGCGCCGCTGGCCAGCCCTCGGGCCCGGCGGGAACTGCCCACCGTGCTGCGGGCCGACCAGGCCGCCGCTCTGGTGGAGGCCCCGTCGCGGCAGCGCCGGAGCCCGCCCGGGGCCGACCGCTCGACGGTCCACCCCGAGGGCACCGGGCTCGGACGCGACCACGGAACGGCCGCCGAACCGGCATCCGGCGAACCGGCCGGCGACGGACCGCCCGACGCGGTGCTGCTGCGCGACCGGCTGCTGCTGGAACTGCTCTACGGCACCGGGGTACGCATCAGCGAGGCGTGCGGCCTGGACGTCAGCGACGTCGACCAGGCTCGCCGGGTGGTACGCGTGCTGGGCAAGGGCGGGCGGGAGCGGGCGGTGCCCTACGGGGTGCCGGCCCAGCGGGCCCTTGACGCCTGGCTGCGCGACGGCCGGCCCGCACTGCTGGCCCCGGGCTCGGGCCGGGCGCTTCTGCTCGGGGCGCGGGGTGGACGGCTCAACCCGACCACCGCGCGACGGATCGTGTCCGGCTGGGCCGGTGCCGCCGGGGTACCGCGGGTGACGCCGCACGGGCTGCGCCACTCGGCAGCGACGCACCTGCTCGAAGGGGGCGCGGACCTGCGCGCCGTGCAGGAGTTGCTAGGGCACTCGTCGCTCGCCAGCACCCAGATCTACACGCACGTCTCGGTCGAGCGGCTCCGCGCCGCGTACCGGCAGGCGCACCCCCGCGCCTGACCGCCGAGAGCGCGCAGGCAGCGTCGGTGGCACCGGTCAGCGGGCGGAATCCGGCCGGCGCATGATCCATCTCGGGCTAGGATCGACTGATGACGGTGCCGCAGCCACCCGAGCCGATTCCCGGGGCTCGGCTGCTCTTCTCCCTCGATCCCTCCGTCAGTCACCTCAACCACGGATCGTTCGGCGCCGTACCGATCGCCGTGCAACGCGCCCAGCAGCGCCTGCGCGACGAGATGGAGGCCAACCCGCTGCGGTTCTTCACGCAGGGCCTGGTCGACCGGATCGCCCACGCCCGGCGGCACCTGGCCACGTTCCTCGGCGCCGACCCGGAGGGCACCACGCTCGTCGGCAACGCCACCACTGGCGCGGCCGTGGTGTTGCAGTCGCTGGCGCTGCGCCCGGGCGACGAGATCGTGACCACCGACCACGGGTACGGGGCGGTGGCGCTGTCGATCGCCAGGGAGTGCGGCCGCACCGGGGCGGTGCACCGCACCCTGCCGGTGCCGTTGACCGCCACCGACGAGGAGGTGGTGGAGATCCTCCGCAACGGGCTGCGCCCCGGGCGTACCAGGCTGCTGATCGTGGACCAGCTCACCTCCCCGACCGCCCGGCTGTTCCCCACCGCGGCGATCGTCGCGGTGGCCCGGGAGCAGGGCGTGCCGGTGCTGGTGGACGCCGCGCACGCACCGGGCATGCTGCCGGCCACCGTCGCCTCGGTCGGCGCCGACTTCTGGGTCGGCAACCTGCACAAATGGGCGTACGCGCCGCGGGGCACCGCCGTGCTCGTGGTGGCCCCGCAGTGGCGGGAGAAGATCCAGCCGCTCGTCGTCTCGTGGGAGCAGGACAGCGGCTTCCCGGTTCGTGTCGAGTGGCAGGCGACGCTCGACTACACCGGTTGGCTGGCCGCCCCGGTGGGCCTGTTCACGTTGCGCAGCCTCGGCGTGGACCGGGTACGCGCGCACAACGCGGCGCTGGCCGCGTACGGGCAACGGGTCGTCGGGGACGCGCTCGGTGTGGCGCCCGAGCGGCTGCCGGAGCCCGGCGGACCGGCGGTCGCCATGCGGCTCGTGCCGCTGCCGCCCGGTGTCGCGACGACGCTGGACGCGGCCCGGGAGCTGCGGGCCCGGATCGCGGACCGGCTCTCCGCCGAGGTGTCGATCGCCGGCTGGAACGGGCGCGGCTACCTGCGGTTGTGCGGCCAGGTCTACAACACCCCCGACGAGTACGACCGGCTGGCCGTCCGGCTGCCCACGCTGCTCGCCCAGGGCTGAGCAACACACCCGATCACCCGGCGGGGACGGGGTGCAGCGGCAGCAACCGAACGCGACCGAGCCCGAGCAGGGCCAGCGGATCGAGGTACTCCGCGTCGCGTCGCAGTCCCCAGTGCAGGCAGGCCGCCTCGGCGCAGCCCCGATGCCCGGCGAGCAGGTCGCCGACCGGCGTGCCGGCGTCCACAGGGGTACCGGCGGTGAGCCGGGAGCGGACCGGTTCGTATGTGGTGCGCAGCCCGTCGGAATGGCCGACGGTGAGCACCGGCCGGCCGGCGACGGTGCCGGCGAACAGGACGGTCCCGGCGCCGGCCGCCAGCACCGGCACACCCGGCTCGGCGGCGAGGTCGACGCCCCGGTGCCCGGACAGCCAGGGCTGCGGCGGCGGGTCGAAGCGCCGCACCACCCGGGGCGCGCCCGGCAGCGGCCACCGGAACGGCCCGGCAGGCGCACCCCGAAGTCCCGCAGCCGAGCCGCCCGCCGCCGAAGCACCAGGAGCCGGGGCACCCGCTGATGCGGAACCATCCGGCCCACGCGCGGGTGCAGCCGGAGACGGCCCGACCGCGAGCGAGTAGACCCCGACCCGGGACGACAACGGCGACGGCCCGGCCGAGGACGACGGCACCATGGCCCGGGGCGGCGCGAGGGCGCCCGGCAGGCAGACGACGAGGAACAACACCACGGCGTAAGAGATCGAGGAACGCACGCCGACCACCCTGCCCACCCCGGGCACCCTCCCGCGCACCCCACCCGCCGGCCCTGTGGACGACGCTCCGACTGTGGACGAGCGCCGAAATCGGGGCCGATCTGCTACGGCCCGGACGCCTATGCTGGCCGGGTGACGAAGGACTGGTACGCCTGGCACAGCGACTACGACCAGCCCGAGTCCGCACTGGCCCGGCGACTCGCCGAGGTGCGGCAGCGTGTGGCCGACGCGCTGGACGCGGCGCCGCCCGGCCCGCTGCGCGCGTTGAGCCTCTGCGCGGGTCAGGGCCGCGACCTGATCCCGGTGCTGGCCGCCCATCCCCGGGGCGGCGACGTGACCGCCCGCCTGGTCGAACTGGATCCACGCAACGCCGACCTGGCCCGCCGGGCGGCCGCCGACGCGGGGCTCACCGGCGTGGAGGTGGTGACCGGGGACGCCTCGCTGACCGACCGCTACGCTGACCTGGCCCCGGCGGATCTGGTGCTGGCCTGCGGCATCTTCGGCAACATCACCGACGACGACATCCGGGCCACTGTGCGGCACTGCGCCTCGCTCTGCGCCACAGGCGGCACGGTGCTGTGGACGCGGCACCGGCGCGAGCCGGACCTGGTGCCGGTCATCTGCGAGTGGTTCGCCGAGGAGGGCTTCGAGCCGGTGGCGGTGAACAGCCCGGCCGACGGTGTGGGCGTCGGCGCGCACCGCTTCACCGGCACGCCCCGCCCGCTGGCGGCGGGGGCGCGGATGTTCACGTTCGTGGGCTACGACGTGCTGGAGCGGACGGAGCAGTCATGACCACTGTGGACGACGTCAGCCGGCCCTCCCGGGTGGCCGGGCCGGACGAGGCGATCAGTGCCGAGGAGCTTCAGCTCGCCGCGCGTAACCACGGCATCCCGCTGGAGGCGCTGCGGTACGACGTGACCCCGGCGGGCCTGCACTATCTGCTCATCCACTACGACATCCCGGACGTCGACCCGGCCGCGTACGCGCTGAGCGTGTCCGGCGCGGTCGAGCGTCCACTTCGCTTGGACCTGGCGGCGCTGCGCGACCGGCCCCGGGTGACCCACAGCGTCACGCTGGAGTGCGCCGGCAACGGCCGGGCGCTGCTGCATCCCCGGCCGGTCAGCCAGCCGTGGCTGGTGGAGGCGGTGGGCAACGCCGAGTGGACCGGTACGCCGCTGGCGCCGCTGCTGCGCGAGGCCGGCCTGTCCGGCGACGCGGTGGACGTGGTGTTCACCGGCGCGGACCACGGGGTGGATCGCGGTGTCGAGCAGGACTACCAGCGGGCGCTGCCGGTGGCCGACGCGCTGCGCGAGGAGGTGCTGCTGGCGTACGAGATGAACGGCGCTCCCCTGCTGCCGCAGCACGGCGCGCCGCTGCGCCTGATCGTGCCCGGCTGGTACGGCATGGCGCACGTGAAGTGGCTGCGCGACATCACTGTGACGACCGAGCCGTTCGACGGCTACCAGAACGCGGTGGCCTACCGGCTGCGGCGCGACGCCGACGACCCGGGCGTGCCGGTGACCCGGATCGAGCCGCGTGCACTGGTGCGTCCGCCCGGGTTCCCGGACTTCATGTCCCGCACCCGGGTGCTGCGGCCCGGACCGTGCACTCTGGACGGCCGGGCCTGGTCCGGCCACGCGCCGGTGACCTCGGTCGAGGTGACGGTGGACGGCGGTGAGACGTGGACACCGGCGGTCCTGGACGAGCCGGCCGGGGGCGAGTGGGCGTGGCGCCGGTGGTCGGTCAGGTGGACGGCGACGCCGGGGCGGTACGTGCTCGGCGCCCGGGCGACCGACGCGTCGGGGCGTACCCAGCCGGTCGAGCAGCCGTGGAACCGGGGCGGGTTCGCGAACAACCTGGTGCAGCGGGTCGAGGTGGTCGTGCCGGCGGAGTGATCCGAGGGCGTTCAGCCGCCCGTGGTCAGCTCCCGAATCCGGAATCTGCGGGAAGCGAGATGTCGGGCTTTTCGAGCTCTTCCACATTGACGTCCTTGAACGTCATCACTCGAACATTCTTGACGAAACGGGCAGGCCGGTACATGTCCCACACCCAGGCGTCGTGCATCTCGACCTCGAAGTAGACCTCGCCGTCGGAGTTGCGCACGTGCAGGTCGACCTGGTTGGCCAGGTAGAAACGGCGCTCGGTCTCCACCACGTAGGAGAACTGGCGGACGATGTCCCGGTACTCCCGGTAGAGCTGCAGCTCCATCTCGGTCTCGTACTTCTCGAGATCTTCCGCGCTCATCGCACTCCGCCTTCCATGACCACATCTTCCCCCACCGACGCCGGAGGTCGCGGCTGCTCGCCCAACGCCACGCCGACGGTACCCCCTGACGCGCCGCAGTGCCCCATCGGCTCGTCCGGGCGGCCGGCGAACGCTCCGGGCCCGAGACCCGGCAGCCCGGCCGCGGGCTCGGGCCGCGCCGCGTCGGCGCCCGCCGGGCGGCGGGCGCGGGGAGGCCGGCCGTCCCGTCCGGAGACGGCGGCCACGTTCACGTACGAGAAGCGGTGTTCCCGGCAGGGCCCGAGCGCGCGCAGGGCGGCGCTGTGCTCGGCGGTGATGTAGCCCTTGTGCTCGGCGAAGCCGTAGCCGGGGAACCGCCCGTCCAGTTCCACCATGATCCGGTCCCGGGTGACCTTCGCGAGCACGCTCGCCGCCGCCACACACGCGGCCACCCGGTCGCCCTTCCAGACCGCCAGGCCCGGCACGTCCAGCCCGTCGACGCCGAAGCCGTCGGTCAGCACGTACTCGGGGCGGGTGGTGAGCGAGGCGAGCGCCCGGCGCATCGCAGCGAGATTGCACACGTGCAGCCCGCGGGCGTCGACCTCCTCGGCCGGGATGACCACCACGGCGTACGCCAGGGCCCGCGCCACCACCTCGTCGTGGACGCGCTCGCGTGCGGCGGGGGTGAGCAGCTTCGAGTCGGCCAGCTCGTCGATCTCGCCGCGCCGGCCCTCGGGCAGGATCGCGGCGGCGGCCACCAGCGGCCCGGCGCAGGCGCCCCGGCCGGCCTCGTCGGCGCCCGCCACGTGCCGGAAGCCACGCCGTTGCAGGGCGCGCTCCAGCGCGTAGAGGCCGCCGTCGCGGCGGACCACGGTGCGCGGCGGGGTCAGCATGCGCCGCCTCCGGCCAGCACGGCGCCGAGCCGGCCGGGCAGGTCCGGCGGGTAGTAGCGCTCGGCGGTGGCGGCCAGCTCGGCGACCGGCCACCAGCGGTGCCCGTGCACGCTCGCCCATTCGACGTCGTTGAAGCCGGTCGTGTCGACGTCCCAGCCCGTCACCCGGACCAGGTAGAACTGCTGGTCCTGGCGGTACCACACGCCGTCGAACGGGAACTCGACGGTCTCCGACCAGACCGGCGCGCCCAGTTCGGCCGGGGCCAGCCGCAGGCCGGTCTCCTCGGCCAGCTCCCGGGCGGCGCCGTCGGCCGGGGACTCCCCCGGGTCGAGCCCGCCGCCGGGGGTGAACCAGTAGCGGTGACCCGGCCGGGCCGGATCACTGCCCTCGAAGAGCAGCACCCGGTCGGACGCGTCGACCAGCAGCACCCGGGCCGCGCGACGAGGGGTGTAGACGGTCACCGCACCAGCCTGCCAGACGCCTGCGACGAACGACCACGCCCTCCCGCCGTCGAGGCGTGGCAGGCGTGCCGGAGCCTGGCGCGGGCCGGCTCAGGGATTGGGGATCCCGTCGAACTGCTCGGGGACGCTGAGCCAGGTCGCACGGCTGACCGGCCAGAAGATGGTGAAGGCCCGGCCGACGACCTCGCCCTCGGGGATGGTGGCGACGTTGATGTCCTCGCCCGACTGCTGCCAGTGCTCCAGCGAGTCGCCGGAAGCCTCCCGGTGGTCACCCATGACCCACAGGCGCCCCTTCGGCACGGTGATGTCGAAGTCCTGGTCGGCGGGCTTGTTGCCGGGGAAGATGAACGGCTCGTCGATCGGCTTGCCGTTGATGACCAGCCGCTCCTGGCCGCCCGTGCGGTCGCAGCAGACCACGTGATCGCCGCCGACGCCGATGACCCGCTTGATGAAGTCCTCACCGTCGGGGTTGCCGCTCCACTCGGTGGGCGCCTTGAAGACGATCACCTCACCCCGGTGCGGCGAGCGGAAGTCGTAGACCAGCTTGTTGACAAGCACCCGATCGTCGATCTTGAGGGTGTTCTCCATGGACGGCGACGGGATGAAGAAGGTCTGCAGCACGAAGGCACGCACCAGCACCGCGACCAGGATCGCCACGCCCAGGAGGATGGGCAGCTCCTTCCAGAAGGAGCTGCGGGGCTTCTCGGTCTGCTCGTCGATCACGGGAGGAGCCTACGTCGCCGGGTACGGAGCGGTCGCCCCGAACCCGCCAGAACGGTGAGCGTCGCCGCGAGCGGGAGGATCAGGACGACGCCGCCGACCGGGTCGGGTTCCACCGGCACCGGCCCGGGCGCCGCCGCGGCGTCCGCGCGCGGCACGCTCGCGAACGTCTCCGGTACGGGCAGACCGGTCCACCGCTGCGACGGCCATACGATCATGAAGGCGCGGCCGACCACGTTCTCGATCGGCACCGGCCCCTGACATCGGGCGTCCTGCGAGACGAGCCGGTGGTCACCCATCACGAAGATCTGCCCCGGCGGCACCACCACCTCGGTGAACTGCCGGGACCGGCACTCCTTCGGATTGGGCGGCAGCTCGACCGGGGAGTCCTCGGAGACGTACGCCGTCTCGTCCAGCGGCACCCCGTTGACCACCACCCGGCCGTCGTCGCAGCACCAGACCTTGTCGCCCGGTACGCCGATGACGCGCTTGATGAAGTCCTTCTCGCCGGGGCGGCTGACGCCCACCAGGTCACCGAGCGTACGGCCGACCCGGCCGGCGAAGTTGGCCGGCGGCGCGGGCGCCTCCTGGGCGACCCAGCGGTCGGTGCCCCGGAACACCACCACCTCGCCGCGGACCGGGTCGCGTACGTCGTAGACGACCTTGTTGACGAGCACCCGGTCACCGACGAGCAGCGTGTTCTCCATCGACCCGGAGGGGATGAAGAACGCCTGGAGCAGGAACGTACGGATCAGCACCGCGAGGCAGAACGCCACGATCAGCAGCAGCGGCAGCTCCTGCCAGAGCGGCATCTGACGGCGGCCACGGCGGGCCCGCCGGCGCCAGGGATCGACGGCGCCGTCCTCGTCAACCATCTGCACCATGCCACTCTCCGGTCCGCGGAAACGACACTACCGCCCGGGAGTCCCCTCGGAGACCCCACGGGCGGTAGTGGACCGTTTCGCACCGTCCGGCTGCGCCCGTACCGACCAGGGTAATGCGGTCTGGTCGATACGACATCCGCGCAGGCCGGGCGGCGTGGCGAACGTGGATCAGTTCGCCGGCTGCTTCTCCCGCAGCTCCTTGATCTTGGCCTTCTTGCCGCGCAGCTCACGCAGGTAGTAGAGCTTGGCGCGACGCACGTCACCGCGGGTCACGACCTCGATCCGGTCGATGCCCGGGCCGTTGAGCGGGTAGGTCCGCTCCACGCCGACGCCGAAGCTGACCTTGCGGACCGAGAAGGTCTCGCGCAGACCGTCACCCTGGCGGCGGATGACGACGCCCTGGAAGATCTGGACCCGGGAGCGGTTGCCCTCGACGACCCGCGCGTGCACCTTGACGGTGTCACCGGCACGGAAGTCGGGCAGGTCGGTACGCTTCGACTGGGCGTCAAGGGCGTCCAGGATGTTCATCGCTGCGTCCTCGTGAGGCTCACGGCGCATCGTCAGTCGATGCGCGGATGGGTGATTCTGACCCCCGGGTGGTGACCGGCGAGACCGGCCCCGGTCGAGGGTCCTCGCAACCGCCCACGGCGTGGACGGATGCGGCAACCCCTCTACTTTGCCACATGCCCCGGTGGCGGGGAAAATCCGCCCCGGTCCAGCGTCGCCCGGTCCCGCTTGTCGAGCGTCTCCGGTGCCAGCGCGCCGATCATGTCGGGGCGCCGGGCCGCCGTCCGCAGCAGCGACTCGTCCCGCCGCCAGCGGTCGATCCGGGCGTGGTCGCCGGAGCGCAGCACCTCGGGCACGTCCAGCCCGCGCCAGCTCGCCGGCTTGGTGTAGAGCGGGGCCTCCAGCAGCCCGTGCGCGTGCGACTCCTCGTCCAGCGACCCGGCGTTGCCGAGCACGCCGGGCAGCAGCCGGGTGACCGCCTCCAGGATCACCAGCACGGCCACCTCGCCGCCGAACAGCACGTAGTCGCCGAGGGAGACCTCGGTCACCGGCATCCGGGTCGCGGCGTGGTCCAGCACCCGCTGGTCGATGCCCTCGTACCGGCCGCAGGCGAACAGCAGGTGCGACTCGGCGGCCAGCTCGTGCGCCAGGGCCTGGGTGAACGGGACGCCCGCGGGCGACGGCACGAGCAGCCGGGGCAGCGTGTGCCCGTCCGGGCTCAGCTCGCCCGGCGCCAGCGCGTCCAGCGCCTCACCCCACGGCTCCGGACGCATGACCATGCCCGGACCGCCGCCGTAGGGCGTGTCGTCGACGGTGCGGTGCACGTCGCGGGTCCAGGTCCGCAGATCGTGTACGGCCAGCCGCAGCGTGCCGTTCGCGCGGGCCTTGCCGATGAGCGAGAGGTCCAGCGGGGCGAAGTACTCGGGGAAGATCGACACGATGTCGACGCGCATGCGGTGGGCTCCAGCTAGAGGTCGAGCAGGCCGCCGGGCAGGTCGACGACGACGCGACCGCCGGCCAGATCCACCTCGGGCACGATCGCCTTGACGAACGGGACCAGCGCGGTACGCCCCTCGGGGCGCCGCAGCACCAGCATGTCGGACGCGGGCGCGTGGTCGATGCGGGCCACCTCGCCCACGTGCTCGCCGTCGCGGGTGACCACTGTGAGCCCGACCAGCTGGTGGTCGTGGAACTCCTCCGGGTCCTCCGGCGGGGCGACGTCGGCGCTGTCCACCCCGAGCAGCGTGTTGCGCAGCGCCTCGGCGACGTCGCGCTCCAGCACGCCCTCGAAGGCGACGAGCAGACGGCCCTGATGCCAGCGGGCCGACTCGACGGTGAGCGTCGGGGGCACCCGCCAGGCGCCGGGCTCCGACGGGGTGACCCCCGGCTCGGTGGTCAACACCGAACCGGGGGCGAACCGTGCTTCGGGCTCGTCGGTACGCACCTCCACGGTGACCTCACCGCGGATGCCGTGCGGCTTACCGATCCGGCCGACGACGAGAAGCATCAGTACGAGTCGACGATGTCGACGCGTACCCCACGCCCGCCGATGGAGCCGATCACCTGGCGCAGCGCCTTGGCGGTCCGGCCGGACCGCCCGATCACCGTGCCGAGGTCCTCGGGGTGCACGCGGACTTCGAGGCGCTTGCCCCGACGGGAGTCGACCATGCGCACCCGGACGTCGTCCGGGTGGTCGACGATGCCCTTGACCAGGTGCTCCAGAGCGGGACGCAGCGGCATGTCAGGCCTGCTCGCCGGACTCGGCACCGGTCTGCTCCTCGGCCTTGGCCTCGGCCTTCGGCTCCTCCGCCTTGGCGGCGGCCTTCTTGGCCGGCTTCGCCGGGGTGTCGGCCACGCCGGCGGCGGCCTTCGCCTCGGCCTCGTACGCCGCCTTGCGGTCGGCCCGCTCGGGGGCGACCTTCAGCGGCGGCGGGGCCGGCAGGCCCTTGAACTTCTGCCAGTCACCGGTCAGCTCCAGCAGGCGCTGCACGGCCTCGCTCGGCTGGGCGCCGACCGAGAGCCAGTACTGGACCCGCTCCGACTTGACCTCGATCACCGAAGGGTCTTCCTTCGGCTGGTACACACCGACGAACTCGATCGCACGACCGTCACGCTTGGTGCGCGAGTCGGCGATGACGATGCGGTACTGCGGGTTGCGGATCTTGCCCATCCGCAGGAGCCGGATCTTTACGGCCACAGTTGTTTCGCTCCTGTTGCGATCTCACCGGCCCGTACGGGCGGTGTGGCGGGTGAGCGCCGACCGGCACAGTGGGGTTTGGGCCGGAGACTGCTCGGTGAACTGGCGACGCGCCCGGGTTAGAGGGCGCCGGACGCGTGCCGGATACCAGCGAACCATTCTGCCAGATCCGAACCGGAACTCTCACACCGGACCCGGACACCACGCCCGGGGCGGCCCGGGCCGTGACCGAGGACACTCGTTCAGCGCACCGGCGGGCGGTCCCACCCCGGCGGAAGTTCGTCCGGTACGTCCCATCCCACGGGTGGGGTGAAGTCGCACCAGGTGCCGTCGAACGGAAACTCCCCCGCCTCGGCGATCCGGATCACCCGCTCGCCCTCGGCGCGTACCGCCTTCTCGTCGGCCACCCAGTAGTGCTCCGGGAACGCCAGCCGCTCGGCGAACTCGTCCTCGTCCTTCCACTCCCAGCTCAGGTCCGGGTGGACCACGACGTCGAGATCCTGGTCGACCATGTCGACCCCGGCCACCGTGCCGTCGTCCCAGCGGACGCCGGGCTCCTCCAGGTTCACGTACCAGTTCTGGAAGCGGCCGGCGGCGTCGCGGAACCACCAGACCGAGTGGGCCGCGCCGGTGGGCAGGAACTTCAGCACCGGCGGGCCGTTCCACAGCCCCTGCGCGAGCCGGTAGGACGACGTCACCCACTCGGCGAACGGCACCGCCCGCATGCCCAGGCCGGCGGCGTTCACCTCGTGCGCGACGGGCGCCTCGCGCGCCACCCAGAGCACCAGGCCGCGCTCGTCGTCGGAGACCACCCGGGCCGACCGGACCCAGCCGATCCGGCCGTTGCGCACGTTCCGGTGCATGATCAGCCGCCCCGGCTCGAACCGCACGCTCACCCCCGCCGTCCTGTTAACAAGGGGCCCCTCCTCTGCGGAATGCGTTAAGAAGGGGCCCTTCCTTACACCCTCAGTAGGCGCGGGCGAGGATCGCCACCAGGTCGGGCTCGTCCTCCGAGTCCGGCACCGAGCCGTCGGCGCGTACCAGGCAGCGGACCGTCACGCCCTGAGCGTTCGCCTCGGCCTCGCCCTCGACGCCGACCGCCGACCACGGCACCCGCGCCCAGCCGGTGGCGGACGCCTCGATCGCCTCGGCCAGCGTCGACACCTCGACGGTGCGGGACCGGCGGAACTCCAGCGCCTGGTCGTGCAGCGCCTGCTGGTCGGCCTCCAGCGCGGCCAGGACCGCGCCGACCACGTCGGCCACCGGCGTCGGGGCCTTCGAGCCGTCCGTACGCCGGACCACCACCGCGTTGCCGGCGGCCAGGTCACGCGGGCCTACCTCGACGCGTACCGGGTAGCCGCGCAGCTCGGCGTCGACGGCGCGGCGGCCGAACGCGGTGTCGGTCCGGTCGTCGAGCGCCACCCGCACCCCGGCGTCACGCAGCGCGTCGTGAAGCTTTCGCGCCGCCTCGCCGACGCCCTCGCCGTCCTTGACGATCATCACGTACGCCTGGACCGGCGCCAGCTTCGGCGGCACCCGCAGCCCGTTGTCGTCGCCGTGGCACATGATCAGACCGCCGAGCATCCGGGTGGAGGTGCCCCAGGAGGTGGTCCACGCGTGCTCCCGGCCGCCCTCGGCCGAGGAGTAGCTGATGTCGAACGCCTTGGCGAAGTTCTGGCCCAGCTCGTGGCTGGTGCCCAGCTGGAGTGCCTTGCCGTCGCCCATCATGCCTTCGCACGTGTACGTGGCGGTGGCGCCGGCGAAGCGCTCCCGGGCGGTCTTCAGGCCGACCACCACCGGGATGCCGAGCACGTTGACCATCAGGTCCTCGTACGCCTCGTGCAGGATCCGCCGCGCGTAGGCGCGGGCGTCCTCACGGGTCGCGTGCGCGGTGTGCCCCTCCTGCCAGAGGAACTCGCTGGTACGCAGGAAGATCCGCGGGCGCAGCTCCCACCGGACCACGTTCGCCCACTGGTTGAGCAGCAGCGGCAGGTCACGGTACGAGTCGATCCACTTGGCCATGAACTCGCCGATGACCGTCTCGCTCGTGGGGCGCACCACCACCGGCTCGGCGAGCTGCTTGCCGCCACCGTGCGTGACGACTGCCAGCTCCGGCGAGAAGCCCTCGACGTGCTCGGCCTCCCGCTTGAGGTAGCTCTCCGGGATGAACAGCGGGAAGTACGCGTTCTCCGCGCCGGCCGCCTTGATCCGGGCGTCCATCTCGGCCTGCATCCGCTCCCAGATGGCGTAGCCGGCCGGTCGGATCACCATGGTCCCCCGGACCGGGCCGTTGTCGGCCAGCTTCGCCTTGGCGATCAGGTCCTGGTACCAGCGGGGAAAGTCCTCCGCACGGGGAGTGAGCACGCGTGCCATGACCACGCATCCTATGCGTCCCGTCACGGGTGGGCGCAGCCGGGCGCGCCCGCACTACCGTCTGCCGTCATGCTCTCCACCCACCCCGGCGCCGGGGACGCACCACCTGACCTTCGCCGGCCACGACGGCGGGCGGTTCCGGGCCGAGGCGGAGTACGACCTCGAGGTGCGCTGAGCAGCGCCCGTAGACTTCGATCACCATGTCTAAGCCGAGGAACGTCACTCCGGTGCGCGAGACGATCGTCGACGCCGCCCGTTCGCTGACCGTCACGACCGGCTGGGCCGGGGTCCGGATGGGTGCCGTCGCAAGCGCCGCAGGGGTGAGCCGGCAGACGGTCTACAACGAGTTCGGCACCAAGGCGGGCCTGGGCGAGGCGCTGGCCCGGCACGAGGTGGACCGGTTCGTCGGCCAGGTCCGGTCCGCGCTCGACGAGCACGACTCCGACGTCCGCGCGGCAGCGTACGCGGCGATCCACCGCACGCTCGCCTCGGCCGCCGAGAACCCGCTGGTCCGGGCGGTGCTGACCAGCACCCGGGGCGGCTCGGAGGAGCTTCTGCCGTACCTGACCACCCGGTCCGAGCTGGTGCTCGCCGAGGCCGCGGCGGCGCTGCTGGAGTGGACCGGCGAGCGCCTGCCGGACGCCGATCCGGCGGCCCTCGCGTTCGCCGCGGACAGCGTCGTACGTCTGGTGGTGAGCCACATCGTGCTGCCCGGGGGCCCGGTCGACGAGACCGCCGACCGGCTGGCCGACCTGGCGGTGCGCCTGTTCCTGATGGCGGCGACCGCCCGCTAGAGCCGTCGCCGCCGGCCGGTCAGCGGACGACCCGGCCGCGCAGCACGATCCGGCTGGGCGTCCGGACCACACGCAGGTCGCGGCGCGGGTCCTCGGGGTAGACCACCAGGTCGGCGAGGCCGCCCTCGACGAGCCCGGGGAAGCCGAGCCACTCGCGGGCCCGCCAGGAGGCGGCGGCGAGCACGTCCGTGGCCGACATGCCGGCCTGCTCGTGCAGCAGCAGCATCTCCTCGGCCGCCAGGCCGTGGTCGATGCCGCCGCCCGCGTCGGTGCCGACGTAGATCGGCACACCCGCCTCGTGCGCGGCGCGCACCACCTCGGGGAAGCGGTCGCGCAGGCCGAGCATGTGGTCGGCGTACCCGGGGAACTTGGGGCGGGCCTGCTCGGCGATGTGGCCGAACGTCCGGATGTTGATCATCGTGGGGACCAGCGCGGTGCCCTGCCGGGCCATCAGGTCGATCAGGTCGAGGCTCAGCCCGGTGCCGTGCTCCACGGAGTCGACACCGGCCCGCACCATGATCTCCACGGCCGACTCGGAGAACGTGTGCACCGCGGCGCGTACCCCGGCGGCGTGCGCGGCGGCGACCGCCGCGGTCATGGTGTCGGCGTCCCAGGCCGGCGCCAGGTCGCCGACGCCCCTGTCGATCCAGTCGCCGACCAGCTTGACCCAGCCGTTGCCGGCCGCGGCCTGCGCGGCCACCGTCGCGGCGACCTCCGCCGCGCCGACCTCCACGCCGATGTCACGCAGGTAGCGCTTGGGCGGTGCGACGTGCCGGCCCGCGCGGGCCAGCCGCGGCAGGTCCGACTCGTCCTCCAGTTCGGGGTACGGGTACGGCGACCCGGCGTCCCGGATCGCCAGCACACCGGCGTCCCGGTCGATCCGGGCCAGTTCCCGCGCCTGGTCGAGGGAGGTGATCGGGCTGCCGCCGCGGGCGATGCCGATGTGGCAGTGCGCGTCGGTCAGGCCGGGCAGCACGAAGCCGCCGTCGGCCACCGTCTCGGCGCCGGGCACCGGTTCGAAGGTGACCCGGTCGCCGACCAGCCAGACGTCCCGGACCTCGTCGTCGGGAAGGAACACACCGCGCACGTGCAGAGCCATGTGCACAGTCCTACCCGATCAGTCCTCCTCGACGGCGAGCAGGTCGTTACGGCGCGCGGTCAGCGCCGGCAGATCGACCGAGACCTTCCACGGCCGCTCGGTGACGAACAGGTCCTCGGTGTGGGCCAGTTGCTCGTACTCGCGGGCGGCGCCGTCGAGCGTGTACTCGGTGAGTGCGATCCGCTCGTGCTGCGGATCCACCACCCAGTAGGAGCGGACCCCGGAGCGGGAGTAGACCTTCGCCTTGTCGTACAAATCGCGGAAGTGCGACGTCGGCGAGACGACCTCGACGGCGAGCAACGCGTCCTCGACCGGGACGGGCGACCGGCCGGCGTGCTTGCGCCGGATCACCACCACATCGGGGCGCGGCTCGT
The DNA here is from genome assembly GCF_007827625.1 of Micromonospora sp. CNZ297. Taxonomy (NCBI): domain Bacteria; kingdom Bacillati; phylum Actinomycetota; class Actinomycetes; order Micromonosporales; family Micromonosporaceae; genus Micromonospora; species Micromonospora sp. CNZ297. The sequence goes on from NZ_VISU01000004.1 coordinate 233,940, forward strand.
TGCGGCGGTCCACGCGCATGGACAGGTCGATGCTCACCAGGAACTCCGGCGGGCAGTTGACGCGCAGCGCGAGCAGCAACTCGACGCAGATCTCCTGGTGCAGGGCGGTGGGTGACGGCACGATCAACCTTCCGTTGATCAGTTCGTACGGAAGGTCCTTGGGCAGTTCGCCCAGGTCGTCGACCGTCCACTCGTGCCGCTCCGGCAGGATCGGGGCCGCGGTCATTGACATCTCCTTCCAGGGGGCGACATCACCCTAAGAGAGAGCGACGTCGCCCACCGTCACCGACACGCTAGCGGGGGCCCTTGTCGCCGCCCTTGCCGAGCTTGTTGAAGTCGATCTTCGGCAGCTTGAAGCCCGACGGCAGGCCCTGCCCACCGGCCAGGTCACCCGGGTCCAGGCCCGGCGGGAGCTGCGGCATCCCGCCCGGGAAGCCGCCCGGCATGCCGGCGCCGGTACGCGGCCGCCCGCCGCCCTTCGTGCCCTTGCGCTTGTTCTTCGGCGACTTGGTCGCCTTGCGCCGGCCACCGCCGGGCAGGCCCATCATGCCGCCCATCTGCTTCATCATCTTCTGCGCGTCGGCGAAGCGGTTGAGCAGCTGGTTGACGTCCATGACGGTGACGCCGGAACCGCTGGCGATACGGGCCCGGCGGGAGCCGTTGATGATCTTCGGGGTGGTGCGCTCGGCCGGGGTCATCGACCGGATGATCGCGGTGACCCGGTCGAAGTGCTTGTCGTCCAGCTCGGCGAGCTGGTCCTTCATCTGCCCCATGCCGGGCATCATGGCCAGCACGTTGGCGATCGGGCCCATCCGCCGGACCGCGATGAGCTGATCGAGGAAGTCCTCCAGCGTGAAGGTCTCCCCGCCCATCAGCTTGGCGGTCATCTTCTCCTTCTGATCGGTGTCGAAGGCCGCCTCGGCCTGCTCGATCAGAGTGAGGACGTCGCCCATGCCGAGGATCCGGCTGGCCATCCGGTCCGGGTGGAAGACGTCGAAGTCCTCCAGCTTCTCGCCGGTGGAGGCGAACAGGATCGGCTGGCCGGTCACCTCGCGGACGGAGAGCGCGGCGCCACCGCGGGCGTCGCCGTCGAGCTTGGACAGCACCACGCCGGTGATGCCGACGCCGTCGCGGAACGCCTCGGCGGTGCGCACCGCGTCCTGGCCGACCATGGCGTCGATGACGAAGATGACCTCGTCGGGCTGGACCGCGTCGCGGATGTTCGCGGCCTGCTGCATCATCTCGGTGTCGATACCGAGGCGGCCGGCGGTGTCGACGATGACGATGTCCCGGGCGGCGCGGCGGGCGTGCTCGATCGAGTCGCGGGCCACCTGCACCGGGTCACCGACGCCGTTGCCGGGCGCCGGGGCGTACACCTCGACGCCGGCCCGGCCACCGAGCACCTGGAGCTGCCCGACGGCGTTGGGACGCTGGAGGTCGGCGGCGACGAGCAGCGGCTGGTGGCCCTGGCTCTTGAGCCAGCGGGCCAGCTTGCCGGCAAGCGTCGTCTTGCCGGAACCCTGGAGGCCGGCCAGCATGATCACGGTCGGCGGGTGCTTGGCGAACTGGAGCCGCCGCCCCTCGCCGCCGAGGATGTTGATCAGCTCCTCGTTGACGATCTTGACGATCTGCTGCGCCGGGTTGAGCGCCTGGGAGACCTCGGCGCCGCGCGCCCGCTCCTTGACGTTCGCGATGAAGCCCTTGACCACCGGCAGGGCGACGTCGGCCTCCAGCAACGCCATCCGGATCTCGCGCGCGGTGGCGTCGATGTCGGCGTCGGTGAGCCGGCCCTTGCCGCGGAGCTTGGTGAAGATCCCGGACAGGCGGTCACTCAAGGTGTCAAACACGCGAACATCCCGTTTGTCGTTTTCGGCGGGCACATGCTGCCGGGCCGGTGGTCCAGCCCACCGTTAGGGTAGCCCGCCGCCCATCCGCCCGCTCCGGCCCGGCGGCCCGTTCCACTACACGGCGGCCAGCACGGCGGCCTCGATCCGGGCCCGTTCCTCGTCCGACGGCCAGCCGCCGACCAGGTAGAACGCGTCCACCACGTCGCCGCCCAGCGTCGAGATCCGGGCCGCCCGCACCTGGGCACCCGCGTCGTCCAGCGCGCAGGCGACCCGGTACAGCAGTCCGGCCGCGTCGGCGGCCCGCAGCTCCAGCAATACCGCGTCGGTGGCCGCCTCCCGGTGCCAGACCACCCGTGGGGCGGCGCCCTGGCTGCGCGCGGCCAGGGCCCGGCCGCGCAGCCGCTGGATGACCGAGACGTCGCCGCCGACCGCGCGGCGCAGGTCGGCGCTGAGCGCGATCGGGTCCGGGGCCAGCCCGTAACGCGGCTGCACCCGGCACTCGACCAGGGCGCGGCCGTCGACGGTGGCGGCGTCCGCGGAGATCACCTCCAGGCGGTGCAGCGCCAGGCACCCGGCGACAGTCGCGAGCAGTCCGCGCCGGTCGGCGGCGGCCACCGACACCCGGTCCTCCCCCAGGTGTACGACAGGCAGCGGCCCGGCCACGAGCGCCGGGTCGGGGGCCGGCGGGGCGGGCACCACGCCGGTGTCCAGCGTGGTGCGCACCCGGCTCACCAGCTCGGCGATCAGCCGGCCCTTCCAGCCGGACCAGGCCGCCGGGCCGGTGGCGGCGGCGTCTGCGCGGACCAGGGCGTGCAGCAGTTCCAGCGTGCCGGTGTCGCCGACGCGCTCGGCGACCCCGGCGACGGTCTTCGGATCGGACAGGTCGCGCCGGGTGGCCACGTCGGGCAGCAGCAGGTGCAGCCGGACCAGCGTGCCGATCAGCGCCGCCTCGGCCGGCGGCAGCCCGATCCGGGTGGCGACCGCCTCGGCCGGCGGCGCGCCGACCACCGAGTGGTCACCGTCCAGCCCTTTGCCGATGTCGTGCAGGAACGCGCCGATCAGCAGCAGGTCAGGTCGTTCCACGTCGCGGGTGTGCCGGCTTGCCTCGTACGCGGTCTGCACCAGGTGCCGGTCGAGCGTGAACCGGTGCACCGGGTTGTGCTGGGGCAGGCTGCGCATCCGGGTCCACTCGGGCAGCCAGCGGTCGATCAGCCCGTACCTGTCGCAGGTCTCCCAGGCGGGCACCAGGCCGGGACCGGCGCCGAGCAGGGTGATCAGCGCGGCGCGGGCCGCCGGTGGCCAGGGCGCGGGCAGCGGCGGACAGTACGCGGCCAGCCACTCGCAGGTGGCCCGCGCGATCGGCAGCCGGGTGGTGGCGGCAGCGGCGGCCACGCGCAGCGACAGGCTCGGGTCGGGGCGGGCCCCGATGGCGGTACGGGCGAGCACCAGTTCGCCGTCCTGCTCCACCACGTCCCGGGCGACCGGGCGGCGCAGCGGCCGGCCCGGCGCGGCGCGGTGCCGGCCGGAGCGGAGCCGGTCGGCGGCCCGCCAGGCGTCGTCGAGGGCGTGGCTCACCGTGCGGGCGTCGCCGGCCACCAGCCGCAGCAGCGCGTCGCCGTCCTCGACGCCGAGCAGGCGCGCCACGCCGTCGCGTTCCTGGGCGACCAGGCGGTCGACCCGGCGGCCCACCTGCTGGTGCAGCGCGTCGCGGGTGTCCAGCAGCCGCCGGTGTGCCGCGTGCACGGCGGGGCGGAGCGCGTCGGTGACCCCGGCGGTGGCGATGGCGCGCAGGATGCCCACGTCGCGCAGCCCGCCGGACGCCTCCTTGAGGTCGCCTTCGAGCAGGAACGCCAGTTCGCCGTGCGCCTCCCAGCGGGCGGAGGTGATCTCGCGCAGGCCGGGGAGCTGGCGGATCGCGGTCCGCCGCCAGTGGTCGGTGGCGGTACGGGAGAGCTGGTCGGTGAGCGCCGGGTCGCCCGCCACGTGCCGGGCGTCGAGCAGGCCGAGGGCGACCTTGACGTCGTCCTGGGCCACCGACAGCGCCTCGGCGACGGTGCGCACCGAGTGGTCCAGCCGCAGTCCGGCGTCCCAGATCGGATACCAGAGCGAGGCGGCCAGCTCGTCGATGCCGGGCACCCCGGCGTGCAGCAGCACCAGGTCGAGGTCGCCGTAGGGGGCGCACTGGCGGCGGCCCAGCCCGCCCACCGCGACGAGCGCCACCCCGTCCCGGTCCGGGAAGGCCCGGCACAGCCAGGCGTCGAGCGCGTCGGCCCGCGCGGACCGGGCCGCCGCGCCGATCCCTGCGGGTACGCCGGCGACCTCGTTGACCACGGGCGCGCCGTCCCCGGTGGGGGCGGCGGCCGTGGTCAACGAGGTCACGTCGGCGGGTCCGGCGATCAGAGGGCGTCGAGCCCGCGCTCGCCGGTACGCACCCGGACGACCTCCTCGACGCCGGTCACCCAGACCTTGCCGTCGCCGATCTTGCCGGTCCGGGCGGCGCCGACGATCGCGTCCACGATCTTGTCGACGTCCATCTCGTCGGTGAGCACCTCGACCCGGATCTTGGGCAGGAACTCGACCGTGTACTCGGCACCCCGGTAGACCTCGGTGTGCCCCTTCTGCCGGCCGTAGCCCTGGACCTCGCTGACGGTCAGCCCGGCCACGCCGAGCGCGTGCAGAGCCTCCTTCACCGCGTCCAGCTGGTACGGCTTGATGACCGCGGTCACCAGCTTCATGTCCAACCCCTCCATCCCAGGAACGTTAACCGGCGACCTTCTCGCTGACCGGCGCGGACTCGTCGGTCTCGACAGCGGGCTCCGCGGCCGGCTTGCCGGCGCCGATCCCGGCCATCGCGAACGCGCCACCGCTGCTGCCCGTGGTGGGCGACAGGTCGTAGCCGCTCTCCGCGTGCTCGGCGATGTCGATGCCGTCGACCTCGGCCTCGGCGGAGACCCGCAGGCCGATCGTCTTGTCGATCACGAAGCCCAGAGCGAAGGCGACCACGAAGGAGTAGACGCTGACGATCAGCGCGCTGATCGCCTGCTTGCCGAGCAGCGACGCGTCGCCGCCGACGAACAGGCCGTCGGTCTCCACCAGCGAGCTGACCGAGGCGGTGCCGAACAGGCCGATCCAGAGGCAGCCGATCCAGCCGCCGACGAAGTGCACGCCCACCACGTCGAGCGAGTCGTCGTAGCCGAGCCGGTACTTCAGGCCGACCGCGAGGGCGCAGACCGCACCGGCCACCACGCCCAGCAGCACCGCTGCGGCCGGGGTGATGAACGCACAGGCCGGGGTGATCGCGACCAGGCCGGCGATGGCGCCGGACGAGGCGCCGACCAGGGTCGGCTTGCCGTCGCGCAGCCACTCCACCACGATCCAGCCGAGCAGCGCGGCGGCGGTGGCGACCTGGGTGTTGATGAACGCCAGCGCGGTGACCCCGTCGGCGGTCAGCTCGGAACCGGCGTTGAAGCCGAACCAGCCGAACCACAGCAGCGCGGCGCCGAGGGCGACCATCGGGACGTTGTGCGGCTTCATGCTCTCGCGCGGCCAGCCGACCCGCTTGCCGAGCACGAGCACCAGCGCGAGCGCCGCCGCACCGGCGTTGATGTGCACAGCGGTACCACCGGCGAAGTCCAGCGCGCCGATGTCGCCGCCGATCAGCCCGCCGCCCCAGACCATGTGGGCGACCGGGAAGTAGACCAGGGTGGCCCAGCCGAACGCGAACAGCAGCCAGCCGGCGAACTTCACCCGGTCGGACAGCGCGCCGCTGATCAGCGCCACGGTGATGATCGCGAACATCATCTGGAAGGCGATGAAGACGTAGATCGGGATGCCGGTCTCGCCCCACAGGTCGTTCTCGCCGACGAAGGTCTTGGTGCCCAGGTACTGGCCCAGGTCACCCCAGAACCTGCCGCCCTCGCCGAAGGCGACGGTGAAGCCGTAGAAAAGCCACAGGATGCTGACGAGCCCGATGGACGAGAAGCTCATCATCATCATGTTCAGAACGCCCTTGGACCGGTTCAGGCCGCCGTAGAACAGCGCGAGACCGGGGGTCATGAGCAGCACGAGGGCAGTCGAGACAAGCAACCAGGCAGTGTTCCCGGTGTCGATCTCCACGCTGCCTCCTCTCGTTGTCGTATTCCTCCCTCCGACTGAGACCTGGCAGCATCGCCCGTCAGCCGGTTGCGCGGAAGCTTTGTCGCCGGCTGTTTCCTTCAGCGACACCGCGCGATTTCCGACGCGTGACGGGTTGTTTCCGGCGTGTGAAGAACGCCGATCTTGCTCAGCGCAGCGCGTACTCCAGCTGGTGCCGCTCGTAGTCGAGCAGCCGCAGGTCACGCATAGGCCGACGCAGGTGGCCCTTGTGGACGATCCGGACGAACGCCGGCTCACCGGCGGCGGCCATCCGCCGGATGCCCTCGACGTGGTCGACGATGCGCTTGCGGATGGTCCGGATGAGCCGGTGCCGGTCGCGCGGGATCAGCCCGTACGCGTCGGCGAACAGCCGCAGCCGGCGCGGCCGGTCCGGGTGCTTCCAGCCGAGCGTGATCGAGTCCCGGTCGGAGAAGATCGGCACCCAGGTCCAGGCGGCGTACGCCACGTCGTAGATGCGGGCGCCGGGCGAGGCGAGGTCGAAGTCGATCAGCCCGAGCGTGCCGTCCGGCCGCCAGATCACGTTGTGCGGCGCGGCGTCGTGGTGGCAGATGACCTCGGTGTCCGGCGGGGGCGGCCCGAACGAGCGCCAGACCGCGCCGGGCGGCGGGGTGAAGCCGTACTGCGCGTCGTGGAACATCCGCAGCATGGTGGCCACCGTGACCAGGGCCTCGTCGGTGACCCAGTGCGGGGCCAGCGGGTACTCCCCGCACTCCCCCTCCAGGTACGACAGGACCTCCCGGTTGCGCTCGTCCATGCCGAGCGCCCGGGGCGCGCCGGTGAATCCGACGTACTCCAGGTGGCGCAGCAGCGCGTGCACGGAGGGCGTCCACGGGCCGGCGTTGCGCCGGACCGTGTCTCCCACACGGACCACGGTGCTCACGTTCCCGCCGTGCAGCGGGATCTCCTGCGAAGTCACGTACGGTCTCCCGAGGCGTGGCGACGGGTGGCTGGGGTCGCGCCACCCCGCGTAGGCGCGATCGTCAGTCGTCACGGGAGAGGCTACGCGTCCCGGGCGAGCGGCTCGGTGCCGAGCAACGCGTCGACGAACTGTGCCGGGTCGAACGGGGCCAGGTCGTCCTTGCCCTCGCCGAGGCCGACGAGCTTGACCGGGATGCCGAGCTTGCGCTGCACGGCGATCACGATGCCGCCCTTGGCGGTGCCGTCGAGCTTGGTCAGCACCACGCCGGTGACGTTGACCGCCTCGGTGAAGACCCGTGCCTGCTCCAGCCCGTTCTGGCCGGTGGTGGCGTCGAGGATCAGCAGCGTCTCGTCGATCGGGCCGTGCTTCTCCACGACCCGCTTGACCTTGCCCAGCTCGTCCATCAGGCCGATCTTGTTCTGAAGCCGGCCGGCGGTGTCGATGAGCACGGTGTCGACGCCGGTGTCGATGCCGCGCTTGACCGCGTCGAACGCGACGCTGGCCGGGTCGGCGGCCTCGGGCCCGCGGACCGTCTCGGCGCCCACCCGGCCGCCCCAGGTCTCCAGCTGGTCGGCGGCGGCGGCCCGGAACGTGTCGGCCGCGCCGAGCAGCACGCTGCGGCCGTCCGCGACGAGCACCCGGGCGATCTTGCCGCAGGTGGTGGTCTTGCCGGCGCCGTTGACGCCGACCACGAGCACCACCGCCGGGACGCCCTCCTTCGGCGCGGTGCGCAGCGAGCGGTCCAGGCCCGGGTCGAGCGCGTTCACCAGCTCGGCGGCGAGCAGCGCCCGCAGCTCCTCCCCGGTACGGGTGCCGAGCACGCGGGTCCGCTCGCGCAGCCGGTCGACGATCTCCCGGGTGGCGTCGATGCCGACGTCGGCGGTGATCAGGCTGTCCTCGATCTCCTCCCAGGTGTCCTCGTCCAGCCGGTCGCGGCTGAGCAGGCCGAGCAGGCCCTTGCCGAAGACGTTCTGCGAGCGGGACAGCCGGGAGCGCAGCCGGACCAGCCGGCCGGCGGTCGGCTCCGGCACCTCGACCTGCGGCACCTCGACCGGAGGGGCCGGCGGCGCCTCCACCACCACACCGGTGGTGAGTTCCGCCTCGGGGGCCTCGACCGGCGGGCCGGCCAGGTCCTCCTCCGTCCGGGTGTCGACCTCCGTGCGCGGCAGCGGCGGCTGCGGGCGCCGGCGCAGCCGGGGCACCACGAGGCTCAGGCCGCCGATGATCAGCACGCCGAGCAGGGCGAGAGCGACGAGGAGGTATTCCGTCATGCCCGAAATCCTGTCAGATGCCGACGACCGCGTCCCACTCACCGCCTCGGCACGCGAACAACCTGCGGGTACGCTCGCACCGGAAGGCGTACCGCAACCGCCGGCCGGGTAGGGAACAGCCGAAACGATCTTGTCGGAGGTGTGTCGTGCCCGGTTCCCGCCTGCTCATCGGCCCGTTGCTGCGCCGGGTCGTCGACACGCGGGCGACCGTCTGGGTGGAGACCAGTTCGCCCGCCGTGGTCACCGTCCGCACCGCGGACGGCGCCACCGGCAGTGCACCCACCTTCTCCGCGTACGACCACCACTACGCGATCGTCGTGGTGAGCGGGCTCACCCCGGACAGCGCCACGACGTACGAGGTGCTGATCGACGACGAGGTGGCGTGGCCGCTGCCCGACTCGTCGTTCCCGCCCAGCGTGATCCGCACCCGCGCGCTCGACGACGCCGACCAGCCGGTGCGGCTGCTGTTCGGCTCGTGCCGGGAGACCACCCAGCACTCCACCGCGCGGAAGCTGCCGCCTGACGCGCTGGACGCGTACGCCCGCCGGGTGATGGCCGCGCCCGACGAGGCCGTGCTGCCCGACCTGCTGGTGCTGCTCGGCGACCAGGTGTACGCGGACGAGACCTCGCCGACCGTGCGGCGGCTGCTCAAGCGGCGCCGGCGGCGGCCGAAGGACGCCCCGGCGACGCAGGTGGTGAGCTTCGACGAGTACACCAAGCTCTACCTGGAGTCGTGGCGCGACCCGGAGATCCGCTGGCTGTTCTCCACCGTGCCGAGCGTGATGATCTTCGACGACCACGAGGTGATCGACGACTGGAACACCTCGCAGTCGTGGCGCGCGGACATGCGCGAGCAGCCGTGGTGGGCCGAGCGGATCCGCAGCGGCCTCGCCTCCTACTGGGTCTACCAGCACCTGGGCAACCTCAGCCCGGACGAGATCGCCGCCGACCCGGTGTACGCGAAGGTGGTCGCCGCCGAGGACGCCACCGGCGTGCTGCACGAGTTCGGCGAGCGGGTCGACAAGGAGGCCGACCTGGCGCACGACACCGAGCGCTGGCGGGCCGTGCAGTACCAATGGAGCTACGCGCTGGACCTGGGCCGCACCCGCCTGGTCATGCTGGACAACCGGTCCAGCCGGGTGCTCCTGCCGGGCAACCGGGCGATGCTGCCGCCGGGCGAGTGGTCGTGGTTCCTCGATCAGGCGCACGGCACCTACGACCATCTGGTGGTGGGCAGCTCGCTGCCGTGGCTGCTGCCGCCGGGCATCCACCACGTCGAGGCGTGGAACGAGCGCCTGGCCGACTCCGGCCGCCCCTGGGTGGCCCGGCTCTCCGAGCAGATCCGCCGGGCGCTGGACCTGGAGCACTGGGGGGCGTTCCGGCGCTCGTTCGAGGCGCTGGGCGAGCTGTTCGCGCGGCTGGGCAGCGGCACCGCGCCGCGCACCGGGGCACGGGTGGGCGCCGGGCCGGCGTACGCGCGACCGGCGTCGATCAGCGTGCTCTCCGGTGACGTGCACCACTCGTACGTGGCCCGGGCCCGGTTCGCCGACCGCAACGTCCGTACGCCCGTGCACCAGCTCACCTGTTCGCCGATCCACAACCAGGTGCCGGCCGCGATGCGCCCGCTGATGACGCTGGGCTGGAATCCCGGCCCGGCCGGGGCGACCCGGGCGCTGGCGCGCTCGGCCGGCGTACGCCGCCCGCCGGTGCGCTGGCGGAAGCTGGCCGGGCCCTACTTCGGGAACGCGGTGGCCACGCTCACGCACCAGGGCCGCAGGGCCGCCGTGGTGATCGAGGGGACGACGAGCGAGGGCGAGCTGCGGCCGGTGGCGCGACAGCAACTCAGCGACGAGGACTGAGTACCCTCTGAGCGTGGACGAGACGCTGCGCGCCGTGGAGCACGAGTTGACCGCGTTGCTGCGCCGCGGCCGGGCGCTGTCCTGGGAGATCGCCCGCGAGGTCCACCCGAACCTGGAGCCCAACGCGTACGGCCTGCTCCTCTGGCTGCGCCGCTCCGGGTCGATCCGGCTCACCGACCTGGCCGCGAAGCTGGGGATCGGCAAGGGCACGCTGAGCCGCCAGATCGGCGGGCTGGAGGCGCTGGGTCTGGTCCGCCGCGACCCGGACCCGACCGATCGGCGGGCGGCCCAGCTCAGCCTCACCGAGGAGGGCACCCGGCGGTTCGACGCGGCCCGGGCGGCGCGACTCGGACAGATAAGGCGTTCGCTCGAAAGCTGGCCGAAAGAGGACGTGGCGGACCTCGCCCGGCTGATGCACCGCTTCAACGAGTCGTTCTGAGCCCGCCGGCAGGGGGAACAATCCGGGCCCGGCCCGAGTTGTTGCTCAAGGCAACGGCTTCTACGGTTGCCCGAGGCAACCTTTCTCCCCCGCTCCGGAGGCACTCCACGATGACTCAGGCGACTGCGCCCGCACGGGCGACCGCCGTCGACATGTCCCACCGGCAGATCCTGGAGGCGCTCTCCGGCCTGCTGCTGGGCATGTTCGTCGCGATCCTCTCCTCCACGGTCGTCTCCAACGCGCTGCCGCGGATCATCACCGACCTGCGCGGCGGTCAGTCCGCGTACACCTGGGTGGTCACCTCGACGCTGCTGGCGACCACCGCGACCACGCCCATCTGGGGCAAGCTCTCCGACCTGTTCAGCAAGAAGCTGCTGGTCCAGCTCTCCCTGGTGGTCTTCGTGCTGGGCTCGGTGCTCGCCGGGCAGGCCCAGACCACCGGCGAGCTGATCGCCTGCCGGGTGGTGCAGGGCGTCGGCGCGGGCGGCCTCACCGCCCTCGCCCAGGTGATCATGGCGACGATGATCGCGCCGCGCGAGCGCGGCCGGTACAGCGGCTACCTCGGCGCGGTCATGGCCGTCGGCACCATCGGCGGCCCGCTCATCGGCGGCGTCATCGTGGACACCTCCTGGCTCGGCTGGCGCTGGTGCTTCTACGTCGGCGTGCCGTTCGCCGTGCTCGCCCTGATCGTGCTCCAGCGGACGCTGCGGCTACCAGTGGTCAAGCGCGAGGTGAAGATCGACTGGTGGGGCGCCACGCTCATCACCGCCGCCGTCTCGCTGCTGCTGGTCTGGATCACCCTGGCCGGTGACCGGTACGACTGGATCTCCTGGCAGAGCGGTGTGATGGTGGCCGGCGCGGCGCTGCTCGGCGCGCTCGCGGCCCGGGTCGAGAAGCGTGCCGCCGACCCGATGATCCCGCCGCACCTGTTCCGCAACCGCACCATCACGCTCGCCGTGATCGCCAGCATCGCGGTCGGCGTCGGCATGTTCGGCGCCTCGGTGTTCCTCGGGCAGTACTTCCAGATCAGCCGCGGCGCCAGCCCGACCATGTCCGGCCTGATGACGCTGCCCATGATCGGCGGCCTGCTGGTCTCCTCGACAGTGGTCGGCCGGATCATCACCAGCACCGGCCGCTGGAAGAGCTGGCTGGTCATCGGCTCGGTGCTGCTCACCGCCGGCTTCGCGCTGATGGGCACCATGCGCGCCGACACCCCGTACTGGCACCTCGCCGTCTTCATGGCGCTGATCGGCCTCGGCGTCGGCATGTCCATGCAGAACCTGGTCCTCGCCGTGCAGAACACCGTCCGCCCGGACGAGCTCGGCGCGGCCAGCTCGGTGGTGGCGTTCTTCCGCAGCCTCGGCGGCGCGATCGGCGTGAGCGCGCTCGGCGCGGTGCTCGGCCACCGGGTCACCGGCTACATGGCCGACGGCCTGAGCCGCCTCGGCATCCCGGCCTCCGGGCCGGGCGGCGGCGGTCTGCCGGACGTGCACACGCTCCCCGGCCCGATCCGCACAGTGGTCGAGGCCGCGTACGGGCACGCCGCGGGTGACATCTTCCTGGCCGCCGCCCCGTTCGGGCTGCTCGCCCTCGTCGCGGTGGTCCTCATCCGGGAGGTGCCGCTGCGCCGCTCCAACGCCGAGCCGGTCCCCGCCGGGCGGGAGACGGCCGAGGCGGTCCCGGCCGGAACGAAGGACTGACGATGGACGCCGCGGAGCGCGAGCGGTACGGCCCGCAGACCCGTCCGCTGCCCTACGAACGGGGTACGGACGGGCCACGGGTCGTGCTCGTCGGCGTGGACGGCAGCCGCACCTCGATGCGCGCCGCCGCGTACGCCGCCGGCCTGGCCCGGCGGCAGGGCGCCACGCTGGTGGCGGTGTTCGTCAGCTCGCCGGCCTCGTACAGCGCGATGCTCTCCGGCGTGGTGGCCGGGGCGGTCCAGCAGACCCACGACGAGCTGGCCGACGAGCTGCGTGCCGAGTGCCGGCGCGGGGCCGAGGAACTGGACCTGCCGGTGACGTTCCTGTGCCGGCGCGGCGACGCCTACACCGAGCTGTGCCGGGCCGCCGACGAGCACCGGGCCGACATGGTGGTGGTCGGCTCCTCGGAGCAGGCCGGGCACAAGCTGGTCGGCTCGGTCGCCACCCGGCTCGTGCGCACCGGCCGCTGGCCCGTCGTCGTGGTCCCCTGAGGGTGTAAGGAAGGGCCCCCTGTTAACGCCTCGCGTTGTACAGGGGGCCCCTCTTAACATCTGCGCCCATGACCTGGACCGCACCCGAGATCGACCGCCGCCACGAGCCCTACGTCGCCGACGAGCGCACCATGCTCGAAGGCTGGCTCGACCACCACCGCGACACCCTGGTGCACCCGGCCTCTACGACGACCAGGAAGACCCGGACGCCGACCTGAACGCGGTCGCCGACGCCGACCCGGAGCAGACCTTCGCCACCTACCTCGCCGAGGTCGCCGCCGCCCGGCAGGCCGCCGCCGCCCTCTCCCTGGATCAGACCTTCCGGCGCCCCCGCCGGGACGGCACCGCCGAGACTCGGACGATGAGCGTCCGCTGGGTCTACATGCACATGATCGAGGAGTACGCCCGGCACAACGGCCACGCCGACCTGATCCGCGAGCGTATCGACGGCGTCACCGGGGCCTGACCCCTGCCGGGCCGCCCGCCCGCAGCACCTGCTCGCCCAGCGGGGTGAGGCAGTGCCGCACCCCCGCGCCGTCCCGCCGCGTGGTGATCAACCCGGCGGCCCGCAGGGTCGCCGCGTGCTCGCTGGCGGTGGCCGCGGAGACGCCGACCCGGCGGGCCAGCTGGGAGGTGCCGGGAGCGTCGGCGGTCGCCGCCAGCACGGCCGCCCGGGTCCGCCCGAGCAGGTCGGCCAGTGGCGCCCCGGCCCCCAGCTCACGCCGCCCCGGCCGGATCGGGTAGACCAGCACCAGCGGGCCGCCCGGGTCCGCCAGCAGGTAGGGCTGCGGGGCGAGATGACAGGGCAGCAGGGTCAGGCCCCGGCCGCCCGCGGCCACCTCGACGTCGTCGGCGACCGCGCACCGGTAGGACAGCGCGTAGTGCTCCCCCGTCTCGGCCCAGGCCAGGTACGGGCTGAGATCGCGCAACACCCGGTCGAGGCCGCCGACCGCCAGCGTGTGGCCGCGTACCGCCCGGTCGGCCCGTACCGCGCCCTCGATCTCCGACCAGTAGGGCGCGAGCGCCACGCCGTGGAAGGCGCGCATCGCGGCCCGCAGCCGGGCCCGGGCGGCGGGCTCCCCGGCGGCCAGCGGCGCCACCCGGGCGGGCAGCGCGCCGGACGCCACCAGCGGGCCCAGCTCGGCGGCGAGCACCTCGTCCGGGGTGCCGGCGACCCGGTCCAGCAGGGCGTCGAGGCCGCCGTCGAACACCGGCGGGGTCACCAGGTCCGGCACCAGGTACGGCGTCCGGCACAGGTCCAGGTAGGAACGCATCTCGGGGCGCAACGCCGCCCGGGTCCGGGTCCGCCACCCGGCGAGGTGCTCCGGCACGTCGGCCAGGACCAGCCGCTGGGCGGCCATCGCCAGCTCGACCAGCACCGCCGGTTCGGACCGCAGGACGGTGCGGCTCAGGTCGGCGGCGTTGAGTCGCAGGGTGGTCACCGGCGAACGGTAGCCACCTTTCGGCCCGTGCCGAAAGGGGCTTCCGGGCGGGCCGGCGCCGCCGGACGCTGCGTGGCGTGAAGACACTCCCCGCGGCGGCCGCCGCGGTCCTGACGGCGGTGACCGTCGGCGTACCCCGGCCCGCCCCCACCGACGTCCATCCCGACACCTACGTCGTCTCCCGCGCGCCCGGCGTGCTGCCCGAAGGGCTCGCGGTAACCGCCAGCGGCACCATGTACGTGACGAGTTCGGCCACCGGCGCGGTCTACCGGGGCGACACCCGCCGGGCCGGGCTGCGCCCGTTCCTCGCCCCCGGTGCCGACGGCCGGACCAGCGCCGCCGGGGTCCGGGTGGACCGCCGGGGCCGCGTCCTCGTCGCCGGCTGGACCACCGGCACGCTCTTCGTGTACGCGCCGGACGGCACCCTGCTGGCCCGCCGCGCCGCCGCACCCGGCACGGCCCTCAACGACCTGGCGGTCACCGAAGACGCCGTCTACGTCACGGACTCCGCCACCGGCACCGTGTGGCGGGCCGGGCTCACCGGCGGGCGCGTCGGCGCCCTGGTCCCCTGGGTGGGTCCGGACGACTTCCCGGCCGTCCCGGTCTTCCTCAACGGCATCGTGGTCGACCCGTCAGGCCGGGTCGCCCTCGTCGCGGAGCAGGGCGGCGAGCGCCTGTTCCGGGTCGACCTCGCCGACCGGTCCGTGACCGAGGTCGAGGTGAGCGGTGGCCGGATGGGCGCGGACGGCCTGCTGCTGGAGGGGGACCGGCTCTACGGCGTGGTCAACGAACCGGACGGCGCCGGCGGCACCCGGTTCCTGGTGAACCTGGCCCGGCTCGACCAGGAACTACGTACCGCCCAGGTGGTCGACCGGTCCCGCCCGGTCGGCATCCAGCGGTCGCCCACCTCGGTGGCGCGCGACGCCGGCCGACTGCTCTGGGTGGACAGCCAGCTCTTCGCGACCACGCCCGCCCCGCCGTTCACGGTCACCGAGGTGCCGGGCCTGCGGTGAGCGGCGCACGAGCCGGGCGGGACACGGGGCCCGTCCGGCTCAGTACGCCAGCGCCGCCCGCAGGTACCGCAGGTCGGCCGGGCCGCTCCAGCGGTGCGCGGACAGACCAGCCACCCGGGCGCCGGCCACCGCGCGGTCCTCGTCGTCGACGAACAGCACCCGCCCCGGCGGCGTCTCCAGCGCCTCGCAGGCGGCCTGGAAGTACTCCTTCGCCGGCTTGTGCACCCCGACGACCGAGGAGTTGACGATCACGTCCAGCTCCCCGGTCAGGCCCAGCGCGGCCAGGTCGGCGTCGAGCAGGTCGGTCGCGTTGGTGCCCAGCCCCACCCGTACGCCCGCGGCCCGCACCTCGCGGACGAACGCCAGCACGTCCGGGTCGACCTCGCCGCGGTAGCTCTGCCACTGGTCCACCGCCGCCCGGGCCCGCTCCGGGTCGCCGATCGTCGGGGTCAGCGCGTCGGCCACGCTCGCCATCCACTTCGCGTGGCTGACCTGGCCGGTGAGCACCGGCTGGAGCAGCCCCCAGGACATCGCGATCTCACCGAGGACGCCCTCGGGCAGCCCGTACTCCCGCTCGACACCGGCGGCCACCGCCGGATCCCAGCGGCGCAGCACGCCGTCGAAGTCCACCAGGAGCGCCGTGGCGCGTTCCCGACTCACTCGTCTGTCACCTGTTCCTCGTCGTCGGCCCGGTTGAGCCGCTGGCTGATCACCTGGGTCACACCGGCGCGCATCGTCACTCCGTAGAGCGCATCGGCGATCTCCATGGTCCGCTTCTGGTGCGTGATCACGATGAGCTGGCTCTTCTCCCGCAACTGCGCCAGCAGTGTGATCAGGCGGCCCAGGTTCACGTCGTCGAGCGCCGCCTCCACCTCGTCCATGATGTAGAACGGGCTGGGCCGGGCGCGGAAGATCGCCACGAGCATCGCCACCGCGGTCAGCGACCGCTCCCCGCCGGAGAGCAGCGAGAGCCGCTTGATCTTCTTGCCCGGCGGCCGGGCCTCGACCTCGACACCGGTGGTGAGCAGGTCCTCCGGGTCGGTGAGCACTAGCCGGCCCTCGCCGCCGGGGAACAGCACGGTGAAGACCTGCTCGAACTCCCGTGCGGTGTCTTCGAACGCGCTGGCGAAGACCTCCAGGATCCGGTCGTCCACGTCCTTGACCACGGTGAGCAGGTCACGCCGGGTCGCCTTGAGGTCCTCCAGCTGCTCGGAGAGGAACTTGAAGCGCTCCTCCAGCGCCGCGAACTCCTCCAGCGCGAGCGGGTTCACCTTGCCCAGCAGGGCCAGCTCCCGCTCCGCCTTGGCGGCCCGCTTCTCCTGCACCGGCCGCTCGTAGCGGACCGGCTCGGGCACCGGCCGGCCCTCCTTCTCGGCGAGCGCCACGTCCGCGTCGGTGGGCGGGACCAGCCGGTCCGGGCCGTACTCGGCGACGAGCGTGGGCACGTCCAGCCCGAAGTCCTCGGCGGCCTTGGCCTCCAGCTGCTCGATGCGCATCCGCTGCTCGGCGCGGGCCACCTCGTCGCGGTGCACCTGGCTGGTGAGCCGTTCCAGCTCGGCGGCGAGGCGCTTGGCCGCGCCGCGTACCTCGGACAGCTCGGCCTCGCGGGCGGCGCGCTCGCGGGCGACGGCGTCGCGGTGCTCCTCGGCCCGGGCGATGGAGACGGTGAGCCGGGTGAGCGCCTCCCGGGCGCCGCCGACCACGGCGCGGGCGATCTGGGCGCCGCGGGTGCGGGCCGCGCGCCGGGCCGCGGCGCGCTCCCGCGCCGCCCGTTCGGCGGTGGCCTGCCGGGCCAGCGAGTCGGCCCGCCCGGCGATCGAGGCCACCCGCTCCTCGGCGGTACGCACCGCGAGCCGGACCTCCATCTCGTTCTGCCGTGCCTGCGGCACCATGGCGGCGAGCTGGTCGCGCTCCTCGGTGGAGGGTTCGGCGTCGAGCGGGGTGGCCTCGGCCAGCCGCAGCCGTTCCTCCAGCTCGGCGAGCGCCACGAGGTCCCGCTCCCGGGCCGCCTCGGCGCGTGCCCGGGACTCGCCGAGCCGGTCGGTCTCCGCCTTGGCCGAGCGGGCGGCGGCGCCCAGTTCGGCGAGGCGGCGCGCGGCGGCGTTGCGGTGGCTCTCCGCTTCCCGCTTGGCGGCGGCGGCGTGCTGCACCGCCTCCTTGGCGGCGGCCACCTCGGCGCGCGCCTCGGCGAGCTGTTCGCGCAGTTCCGCGGCGGTGCGTTCGGCGGTGGCCCGGTTGGCCCGCGCCTCCTCGACGGCGGCCTGCACCTCGATGAAGCTGGGCGCCTTGGCCGACCCGCCCGCCGCCGCGTACGCCCCGACCACGTCGCCGTCGGGCGTGACAGCGCGCAGCTCCGGATTCGCGGCGACGAGCGCGGACGCGGCGGCCAGGTCGTCGACGAGCGCCACGTCGCGCAACGCCCGGTGCACGGCCGGGCGGATCGCGGGCGAGCACTCCACCAGGTCGGGGGCCCAGCGGGCGCCCTCGGGCAGCTTCGGGCGCAACGCGTCGGCGGGCCCGTCCATGCCCGGCCCGGCGGGGCTGCCGACCAGCAGCCCGGCCCGGCCGGCGTCGGAGATCTTGAGCAGCCGCATCGCCTCGACCGCTTCGTCCACACCGCTGACCGCCACCGCGTCGGCCAGGCCGCCCAGCGCGGCGGCGAGCGCCGCCTCGTCACCGGGGGCGACGGTGAGCAGCCCGGCGAGGCTGCCGAGCAGCCCCGGCACCTGGTCGGCGCGGGCCAGCAGCTCCCCTGCGCCGTCCTTGCGGCGCAGCCCCATGGCGAGCGCCTCCTCGCGGGCCTTCCAGGTGGCGGCGTCCTTCTCGGCGGCGCGCTCCCCGTCGGCCAGGCTGCGCACCGCCGCCTGGGCCCGCTCGTGGACGGCCACCGCCTCGTCGTGCCGGGCGTCCAGGTCGGCGTTGTCCCGGTCCGCTTCGGTCGACTGCTCGGCGACCGCGTCCAGGTCCGCCTGCGCCTTCTCGGCGCGGCCCATCGCGTCGGTGTGCGCGGCGGCGAGCCGTTCGATCTCCTCGCCGGCGCTCGTGGTCCGCGCCCGGGCGGAGTTGACCTGGCCGGTCAGGCGGGCCAGCCCCTCCCGCCGGTCGGCGATCGCCTTGGCCGCAGCGACCAGTTCCCGTTCGGCGGCGGCGAGCTGCCGTTCCAGCTCCTGGCGGTGCTCGACCGCCTCGGCCAGCCGGATCTGGTCCTCGGTGAGCGCCGCGCGCAGTTCCTCCTCCTGCTCGCGGACCCGCCGCGACTCCGCCTCCAGCTGCTCGGGGTCGCGCCCGGGGCGCTCGTCGTCGCCGGCGGCGCTGAGGTGACGCAGCCGCTCCCGGGCCAGTTGCTCGATCGAGCGGAACCGCTCCTGGAGCGCGGAGAGGCGGTACCAGGTGTCCTGCGCCGCGGCGAGCAGCGGCGCGTCCTCGGCCAGCGCCGCCTCCAGCTCGCCGAGGCGGCCCTGCACCTCGCCGTGCTCGGCCTCGATCAGCTCGCGCCGCTCGCGCAGCGCGGTCTCGTCGGCGATCTCCTTGTCGAGTGTGGTCCGCAGCGTGTGCAGGTCGTCGGCGAGCAGCCGCAGCCGGGCGTCGCGCAGGTTGGCCTGGATGCCGGCGGCGCGGCGGGCCACCTCGGCCTGCCGGCCCAGCGGCTTGAGCTGGCGGCGCAGCTCGGCGGTGAGGTCGGTCAGGCGGTTGAGGTTGGTCTGCATCGCGTCGAGCTTCCGCAGCGCCTTCTCCTTGCGCTTGCGGTGCTTGAGGACGCCCGCCGCCTCCTCGATGAACGCCCGCCGGTCCTCCGGCTTGGCGTGCAGCATGCCGTCGAGCCGGCCCTGCCCGACGATGATGTGCATCTCGCGGCCGATGCCCGAGTCGGACAGCAGCTCCTGGATGTCGAGCAGGCGGCAGGAGTCGCCGTTGATCTCGTACTCGCTCTCGCCGGAGCGGAACATCCGGCGGGTGATGGAGACCTCGGTGTACTCGATCGGCAGCGCGCCGTCGGTGTTGTCGATGGTGAGGGTGACCTCGGCCCGGCCCAGCGGCGCCCGTCCGGCGGTGCCGGCGAAGATGACGTCCTCCATCTTGCCGCCGCGCAGCGCCTTGGCGCCCTGCTCGCCGAGCACCCAGGCGATGGCGTCGACGACGTTGGACTTGCCGGAGCCGTTCGGGCCCACCACGCAGGTGATCCCGGGCTCCAGCTTCAACGTCGTGGCGGAGGCGAAGGATTTGAAGCCCTTCACCGTCAGGCTCTTGAGATGCACCTTCTCGATCCTCGTCCGGTGGCCGCCGTACCGTCGCCGGCTGCGCGGACCTGGTGAACCCGCAGACTAACCCGGGACCGGGGCGCCGCCGCCACGCGACCCACCCGCCGGACCGGCTGTCCGCTCTCCGCCCCGCGGTCGCGGGCGGAACGGAAATGCATGATCACAATTACCGGGCGCAATTCCGGACGGTTCCGCAAGATCGAGAATTGCGACGCCGGCGACGAAAAGGGGTACGCACATGGCTGCGCGCCGGCACTTGAGTGTCGGCGCGCTTTTCGGTGTGGTGCGATTCAGTTTTCCGACAACTGGAGATCAGGTCAGTGCGGGCTCGGCCAGACGGAGGAGGTCATCGGCCTCCGCCGCTGCCGCCGCAAGCCGATCGTTGTCGGCGCGCAGACGCGTGATCTCGAACTCCAGTGCCTGAACCCTGGCACGCAGTCGGGTGACCTCGTCGAGCAGACGCCGGTCGGGCGCTGCACTTACGTGGCCGTAGAGGGCCTTCGCCATGCTGACTCCTTGATGTGCGCTGCCGGAAAGGCCGGCCAACGCGCGCCCATGATGTTCGCGGCTGCCATTCCCACTGCATCGGGGCATGGCTGGGCGCGACTGGCGACACCTACATATTGAGCCGAAACCCCCTCCTTCGTCAAGTTGACCAAGGCCGTAGATCATCTCCACGTCGGCCGGTCCACTCGCCGGGGGGCTGCCACAAGGCGCGGACACGCTCTGTCCGGACGCCTTTACTGTACGCCGGGAATGTGTGAACGACTCATCCTTGCCGCCGGCTTCGCCTTAACTCTTTCTTAGCCACGTTGCCGCAGCTCGGAGTGCGCCCGTAGCGTCACCCCGGCCCGCAACCGACCCGTGGAGGGGACAGGCGTGTACCGCTGGAACGACCCGATCGAACCGGAGGGCGCCCGCCGGCGTCCCGAGCCGCCGACCGACGAGGGTCCGGCGTGGCTCAGCGACCGGCCCGAGCCGCGGTCGTCGTACCTGTTCGGGGACGAAGCGCAGCAGCGGCCCGCCGGTCACGGCGTCGAGCCGGCCGCCGGGGGCTTCCGCCCCGAGAGCGCACCCCCGGCCTACGGACCCGCCGGCTCGTACCCGCCGGCCCGGGACAGGTGGAACGGCGAGGAGCAGCCGACCGACGCGTGGCACGGCCAGGAGCCCGCGTGGCGGGGCCACGAGCAGCCCGCGGCGTGGCAGGGCCAGGACCAGCCCACCGCCTGGCAGGGGCACGAGCAGCCGGCCGGTGGCTGGGAACAGCCCACCGCGACCTGGCAGCCGGCGACCGACACCCCGGCCGACGACCGGCAGCGCCCGAAGCGGCGCCTGTCCCGGCCACTCGTGATCGGCGGGGCCGCCGCCGCGGCGACGCTCGTGGTGAGCCTCGGCGTGGGCGCCGTCCTGCTGCCCGGCGACGACCAGGGCACGAAGCGCACCTCCGCAGACGCGCCGGTGGCCGCCGCGCCGCAGGCGCCCGACGGGACCGATGAGGCGCCCGCCGACGCGCTCGCGCCCGAGTCGGCGAGCCCGTCCGCCGTACCGACCACCGTCGTGCCGAGCCCGACGAAGAAGGCCACCCCGAAGCCGAGCCGCAGCACCGCCCCGTCGCGGCAGCAGGAGCGCAGCAGCGCCCCGAGCGGCGGCACGTCGGGCGGCGGCTCCACGAGCACCAAGGCCACCGCCACGACCGGGCTCAGCGCCGAACTCCAGAAGGTCGTCACGATCGTGAACCAGGAGCGGGCGAAGGCCGGCTGCAAGGCGCTCACGGTCAACGCCAAGCTGAACCTGGCCGCCCAGCGGCACAGCCAGGACCAGGCCGACCACAAGAAGATGGACCACACGGGCAGCGACGGCAGCCAGCCCTGGGACCGGGTCAAGGCCGCCGGCTACAGCTACCGCATGGTGGGCGAGAACGTGGCCTGGAACTACCAGACCCCGGCGGCGGTCATGGAGGGCTGGATGAACTCCGAAGGCCACCGGAAGAACATCCTCAACTGCTCGTACACCCAGATCGGGGTGGGCGTGGCGCGCAGCAACGGGCCGTACTGGACGCAGGTCTTCGCCACCCCGAGCTGACCGCGCGTCGTGACCGGCCCGGCGTTCGTTGACCGGTCGGGGGCGGCGTCGGGCCGCCCGCGTCCGGGGAGCTGTCGATGCGGATCCGACCGGTGTGGGCCGCGCCGCGCTCCCGGCCGGCCCACGTCCGCCGACGTGGCCCGCGCCGGGGCGTGGCGCTCGCGCTGACCGCGCTGCTGCTCGCCCCGGTGCCGGCCTGCCGCCGGCCGATCACGCCGCCCGGCGCGCCCACGCCCTGGCCGGCCGCGCAGGCCGACCGCTGGCGGTGGCAGTGGCAGCTCACCACCCCGGTGGACGTGGCGGTCGACGCCGACGTCTTCCTCCTCGACGCGGTGGCGACCACCTCGGCCGAGACCGCCGAGCTGCGCGAGCAGAGCCGCCGGCTGGTCTGCCACGTCCGGGTCGGCACGTACGCCGCCGACGACCCGGACGCCACCCGCTTCCCCGCCGCCGTACGCGGCGCGGCGGTGCCGGGACGGCCGGGGAGCCGTTTCCTGGACGTACGGGGCTGGGACGCGCTCGCGCCGGTGCTGGCCGACCGGTTCCGGCTGTGCCGGGGCAAGGGCTTCGGCGCGGTGGCGCTCGCCGACGCGGACGGCTACCGGCACCGCTCCGGCTTCCCGCTGGACTTCGACGACCAGTTGCTGTTCAACCGCCGGCTGGCCGGGCTGGCCCGCAAGCTGGACCTCTCCCCCGGCCTGGTCGACGACGTGCCGCAGGTGGCCGCGCTGGCCCCCGACTTCGACTTCGCGGTCAACCAGGAGTGCGTACGCCGCCGCGAGTGCGCGAAGCTGCTGCCGTTCGTCGACGCCGGCAAGCCGGTCTTCCACGTCGAGTACACCGGCGAGCCGGCGGACTTCTGCGTCACCTCGGTCGGCTACGGCTTCGCCTCGATCCGCAAGGACCGCCAGTTGGACGCCTGGCGGGAGCCGTGCGCCCTGCCGTGACAACCCCGGCGGCCCCGCTCGCCGGGGAGCGGGGCGCCGATGACGATCATCCGGTACGAAAGCTGCCAACACTCTCCGTCACCCTCAGCGGCGAACAGATGCACGGAAGGCGGTATACCTGAGAGTCATACTTATGACTCTCAGGTATACCGCGCGAACACGAATGCCTTCTCAGCGGCCGGCACGAGCCGGAACAGATGTCAAGCTGTTCGGCACTTCCGGTTGGGCGCCGGGGCGGGTCCGCTCGGGCTCAGCGGGCGCCGACCAGCTCCGGCGCCGGGGCGGGCGGCGGCTCGACCGCCGGGGTGGGCGTACGGCGGCGCATGAACCGCGGCGCCCACCAGTTCGCGTCACCCAGCAGCGTCATCACCGAGGGCAGCACGACCGCGCGGATGATCGTGGCGTCCAGCAGGATCGCCGCCGCCAGGCCGATGCCGAGCTGCTTGAAGTCGATCATGCTGAGCGTGGCGAAGATGGAGAACACCGCCACCATCACCACCGCCGCACTGGTCACCACCCCGGCCGACGAGGTGATCCCGTGCGCCACCGCCTCCCGGGTCGGCATCCCCCGGTCGACCGCCTCGCGGATCCGGCTGACCACGAAGACGTGGTAGTCCATCGACAGTCCGAACAGCACCACGAACAGGAACAGCGGCAGCCAGGTGACGATCGCGTCCATCGAGGTGAAGCCGAGCAGCCCTTCCGCCCAGGTGCTCTGGAAGACCAGCACCAGCAGCCCGTACGCGGCGCCGGCCGAGAGCAGGTTCAGCACGATCGAGGTCAGCGCCACCACCATCGACCGGAACGTCCACGCCATCACCAGGAACGTCAGCGCCAGCACGAACGCCGCGACGATCGGCAGCTTCGCCCAGATGTGGGCGGCGTAGTCCTCGCTGGCGGCCACGCCGCCGCCGACCGCGTACTCCACGCCCGGGATGCCGCCGAGCGTGGCCGGGACCAGGTCCTCGCGCAGCTCGTGCAGCGACCGGGACGCCTCGTCGGAGCGGCTGGCGTGCGGCGTGGCCACCTCCAGGACCGACACCCGCCGGTCCGCCGACACCTGGATCTCCGGGCCGTCCCCCTCGGCCGGCGCGAAGAGCGGGTCGGCGGCGGTACGGCCGGCCAGGTCGGTGAGCGCGGCCCGCACCCGGTCGGCCTGCTCGGCCGGTGCCCGCACGGCGACCGTGTGGCTGGTGCCGTTGCTCGGGAAGGCCGCGGTGAGCCGGTCGTACGCCTGCATGGCCGCCGTGGTGCGCGGCACGTCCTCCGGGCCAGGGAACTTCAGCTTCATACCGAGCGCGGGCGCGGCGAGCGCGAGCAGCAGCGCGACCGAGATCAGCAGCGTGGCCACCGGCGCGCGCAGCGCCGGCTTGAGCACCGCCGGCCAGAACCGGGGCCGGGCCGGCTGCCCGTCACGCGGCGCGGTGAGGCGCCACAGCAGCGGCACCCGCGGCCGGTCCACCCAGCGGCCCAGCTTCGCCAGCAGCGCCGGCAGCACTGTGAGCGAGCCGATCACGGCGACCGCGACCACCAGGATCGAGCCGACCGCCAGCGACGAGAAGATCGCGTCCTGGGCGAGCAGCAGACCGCCCATCGAGATGATCACAGCGGTGCCGGAGACCACCACGGCGTGCCCGGAGGTCTCCGCCGCGATCTCCACCGCGTCCAGTCCGGATCGGCCCTTGGCCCGTTCCTCCCGTTCCCGCCGCACGTAGAACAGCGAGTAGTCAACGCCGACCGCCATGCCGATCAGCAGGATGACGCTGGCGGTGGTGTCGGTGGCCGGCACCAGGTGCGAGGCGAGTGTGGAGAGGCCCATCGCGGCGGCCACCGAGGAGAGCGCCAGCAGCACCGGCACCCCGGCGGCGATCAGCGCGCCGAACGCGATGATCAGGATGGCCAGCGTCACCGGCAGGCTGAGCAGCTCGGCGCGCTTGAAGTCCTTGCCGAGCGTGTCGTCGAGCGCCTTGTCGATCGACGGGCCGCCGACCTGCTCCACCCGTAGCTGCGGGTGCGCGTCCTGCACCTTCGCGGTGGTGTCCCGCAGCGGCTGCACCCGGTCACCGGCGGTGCCCGGGTCGCCCGACATGGTGATCGGCACCAGCAGCGCGCTGCCGTCGCGCGACGGCATCGGCGTACCGATCGAGGCCACGCCGTCGACCTGCCGCAGCCGGTCCGCCGCGTCCTGCGCGGCGGCCTTCGCCGCGGCCTGGTCGAGCGAACCCGAGCGGGCGGTGATCAGCACGTTCTCGGTCGCCGGCCGGTCGAACCCGCCACTGTCGACGATCAGCTGTGCCTGTCCGAACTCACCGATCGCCTGATCCTCGTCGGTCGCCTCGTTCAGCCCGGCGGCGCTGCCGCCCACGAAACACACCGCCACGAAGACCACCCACAACGCGATCGCGCGCCACGGATGCTCCGCACTCCACCGTGCCAGCCGCACGGTCACCGGTCGCCTGCCCATGTCCCGGGTTCCACCCTCCTGATGCCGGCCCTGTGCCGACCCCAGATGACGCTAGGCAGCAGGCGGGGCCCCGACATCGGGGAACGGCCCCCGCTCGTCCCCGATCCGGCGGACGAGGTCCACGCGGCCGGAACCGGCCGCGCGGACCGGGCGGAAAAGGGCATCTCCGGGTACGCTCCGGCGCGTCTCCGGGGACCGTCGGGCGAAGCACACGGGCGCAACCCCGAACCGGCTCGGGGTCATCCCCGGAGGGTGCCCCGGGGCCGCGGCTGGCATCGCGGGCAGCTGTAGGAGGACCGGTTCATGAACGCCTCCCGCCGGATCGGCGCGCCGCAGCGCGGGCAGGGCTCCCCCTCCCGGCCGTACGCGTTCAGCGACCGGTCGAAGTAGCCGCTCTCGCCGTTGACGTTGACGTACAGCTCGTCGAAGCTGGTGCCACCCTGCTTGATCGCCTCGGCGAGCACGTCCCGCACGTGCCCGAGCAGCCGCAGCGCGGCGGGACGGGTGAGCGCGTCGGCCGGGCGGGTGCCGTGCAGCTTCGCCCGCCACAGTGCCTCGTCGGCGTAGATGTTGCCCACTCCGGAGATCAGCGTCTGGTCGAGCAGCGCGCGTTTGATCTCCGTACGCTTGCGCCGCAGCGCCGCCACGAACGCCTCGTCGGAGAACTCCGGGTCCATCGGGTCGCGCGCGATGTGGGCGATCTCGGCGGGCAACTCCGCCCCACCTTCGGACACGGACAGCCCGCCGAACGTGCGCTGGTCGACGAAGCGCAGCTCCGGCCCGTCGTCGGCGAATCGGAACCGGACCCGCAGGTGCAGTTCGTCGGCCGCCCCGACCGGCTGCAGCAGCAGCTGGCCGGACATGCCGAGGTGGCCGATCACCGCGTCGCCGCTGTCCAGCGGCAGCCAGAGGTACTTGCCCCGGCGCTGCACGCCGGTGACCGTCCGGCCGGCGAGCACGTCGGCGAAGTGCGCGCCACCGGGCGCATGCCGGCGTACGGCCCGGGGGTGGCGTACCTCGACGGCGGCGATCCGCCGGCCGATCACCCACTGGGCGAGTCCCACCCGGACGGTCTCGACCTCGGGCAGCTCAGGCACGGCCCGCGCCCGCCTCGACGTCCGTCGCGTCGTCCTGGACCTGCGGGCTCGTCTCCGCCTCGGCCTGTGCCGCCGCC
The DNA here is from genome assembly GCF_007827625.1 of Micromonospora sp. CNZ297. Lineage (NCBI taxonomy): Bacteria > Bacillati > Actinomycetota > Actinomycetes > Micromonosporales > Micromonosporaceae > Micromonospora > Micromonospora sp. CNZ297. The sequence continues at coordinate 260,002 of NZ_VISU01000004.1, forward strand.
TCCGCCTCGGCCTGCTCGGTGAGCGTCCGCCAGGCCGACTCGGCCGCGCGCTGCTCGGCCTCCTTCTTGCTGCGTCCCTCCGCGCCGCCGTAGCGGTTGCCGGCCACCACCACCCACGCGGTGAACGTCTTGAGGTGATCCGGCCCGGTGCCCTCGATCCGGTACTCGGGCACGCCGAGCCCGAGCGCGGCGGTCAGCTCCTGGAGGCTGGTCTTCCAGTCCAGGGCCGCGCCCCGGCCCGCCGACTCGGCCATCAGCGGGTCGAACAGCCGGTGGATGACGATGGCGGCGGTGTCCAGGCCGTACTGGAGATAGATCGCGCCCAGCAGCGCCTCCAGCGTGTCGGCCAGGATGCTCGCCTTGTCCCGCCCGCCGGTGGCCTCCTCACCCTTGCCGAGCAGCAGGTACGCGCCCAGCCCGTCCGGGCCGAGACCACGCGCCACGTCGGCGAGCGCCCGCATGTTGACCACGCTGGCGCGCAGCTTCGCCAGCTGCCCCTCGGGCAGGTCGGGGTGGTTGTGGAACAGCGCTGTGGTGATCACCACGCCGAGGACCGAGTCGCCCAGGAACTCCAGCCGCTCGTTCGTGGGCAGGCCGCCGTTCTCGTACGCGTACGAGCGGTGGGTCAGCGCGCGCTCCAGCAGTTCCGGGTCGAGCGACACCCCGAAGGCCGCCTCCAGGTGGCCGACGGGAGCACGCCGCCGCTTGTCGTTGGTCATGGTGCTACCTCGGTGTCGTGTCGGTCAGGTGCGAGATCGTGCGGGATGTCGGCGAGCAGGGCGCGGACCGTTCCGGCGGCGTCGCGGCGCCACAGGTGGGCCGCGAGCGCGATACCGGAGGCGACGTCCTCGGAGCCGGCCGCGCCGTGGCACACCACCACGGTGCCGCCCACCCCGAGCAGCGCGGCGGCACGTGGGGCGCCGCCGCGTGACGGTGGGCCGCCGGCCATGGCGTACGCGCCCTCGATGGCCTTCAGCAGGACGTTTCCGGTGAAGCCGTCGGTCACCACGACGTCGGCGCGGGTGCCGAGCGAGATGTCGTACCCCTCGACCAGGCCGACGTAGCGGCCGTCGCAAGGCAGCGGCGCGGCGGCGAGCGCGGGCGCGGCTACGCGGCGCAGCCGGTCGCCCTTGCCGGTCTCCAGGCCGACGGAGAGCAGCCCGACGCGGGGTGCGGTGACGGCGTGGGCCACCGACGCGTAGGCGGCGCCGAGGAGGGCGTGCCGGGCCAGCGTGGCCGGGCCGGGTTCGAGCGTGCCGCCGACGTCGAGCAGCACCACCGGCCCCTCGACGGCGGGCAGCGTGGCGGCGAGCGCCGGGCGGCGGATCCCGGTCCAGCGGCCGAGGCCGAGCGCGGCGGCGGTGACTGTGGCACCGGTCGAGCCGGCGGAGACGACCGCGTCGGCGAGCCCGTCGCGGACCGCCTGCACGGCGGTGCGTACCGTGCTCTCGCCGCGGGCGGCGGTGGGATGGTCGGCCATGCCGACGGCGGTCCGCACCGGGCGGACCGTGACCCGTGCGCGCTGAGCCGGGTCGAGCGCACCGATCAGCTCGTCGGCCACCTCGATCGGGCCGACGAGCATCAGGTGCAGGGCGGGATCCGTGCGTACCGCTCGCAGAGCGCCGTCAACCACGACGGCGGGAGCATCGTCCCCGCCGAGGAGGTCGACGGCGATCCGCGCGGTGCCCGGCTCCGACGGTCCGCCGGCCGTGAGCCGGTCGGCGGTGGCGGGAGCCGGGGCACCGGGCGAGAGCCTTGGTGCGCGCGTCACCCGACCGGTGGTCGGGGACGTCACTCGGCGGCCGGGTCAGACCTCGAGGACCTGACGGCCGTTGTAGGTGCCGCAGACGGAGCAGGCGGCGTGCGGCAGCTTGGCCGACTTGCACTGCGGGCAGGCCACGGTCGCCACCGCCGAGGCCTTCCAGTTCGCCCGGCGGGCGCGGGTGTTGCTGCGCGACATCTTGCGCTTGGGGACGGCCACGGTTCTTACTCCTCTGTACGGGTCAGTTGCGTCAGGCTCGCCCAACGCGGGTCGACCTGCTGATGGCTGTGGTCGGCCGGCAGATCGTCCCAGTGCACCCCACACTCGGGGCACAGGCCTGGGCAGTCCTCCCGGCAGAGCGGATTCGTCGGCAGCGCCAGCACCACCGCGTCCCGCAACGCCGGCTCCAGGTCGATCAGATCGCCCTGCATCCGGCCCACCTCGTCGGTGTCGGTCGTGTCGTCCGTGGCGCTGTTCTCGTACGCGTACAGCTCCTGGATCGTCACGGCCAACGAGTCGTCGATCTCGCGCAGGCAGCGGCCGCACTCGCCCTTGACGGGACCGGAGACGGTCCCGGAGACGAGCACGCCCTCGGACACCGACTCCAACCTCAGGTCGAGGTCGAGGTCCGCGCCCTCCGGCACACCGATCAACTCCACGCCGAGGTCCGCCGGTGCCGGCACGACCCGCTTGTGCGTACGCAACGCGCCAGGTCGGCGCGGCAGTTCCCTCGTGTCGAGAACCAGCGGCGACCTGGGGTCGAGTGTGCTTGGCGAGTGTTTGGGCATAGTCAGACTCCGGCCGTTGAGAGGCCGACAAAGAAGGTTACCTGCCAGGTGGGCGGACCGTCGAACCGGGGCTCACCTCCGGCTCGACGGCAGCCGGCTGTCGGCGACCGGCCTGCGCGCCGCTCAGAAGGGTAGCGGGCGGTCCGGCTCGTCCCCGGCGAAGGTGCCGATCTCGCGCAGCGCGTGCATCTTGTCCCGGCCGCGCTCTATCGAGGCCAGCGCCCGGGTGAGGAACTGCTCGAAGTTCGCCAGCGCGGTGTCGACGTAGTCGTCCACCTCCTCGCGGAGGCGCTGCGCCTCGGCCCGCGCCTCGGCGATGATCCGGGCGCCCTCGTGCTCGGCCGAGACGGTGATCTCGTTGACCGAGACCAGCCGGGCGTGTTCCGCCTCACCCTCGCTGATGATCCGGTCGGCCTCGCGCTTGCCGGCCTCCATGATCTTGTCCCGCTCCTCCAGCAGCGCGGCGGCCCGGCGCAGGTCCGCGGGAAGCTCCGCGCGCAGCTCGTCGAGCGTGGCGATCATCTCGCCCCGGTCGACCATGCAGTTGTTGCGCGACATCGGGACGGAGCGGGCCTGCTCCACCATGGCGATGAGTTCGTCGATGCGATCGAGCGGGTCCACCGGTACCTCACTCCTGTCTTCGTCGGCCGCCCTCCATCATGCGGCCTACGCCCCGTCTCGGCGCTGCAGACATCATGTCGCGCCCGGGCCACAAGCACCCCACCCGCCCCACCCGGCGCGTCGCCCTCCCCCACCCTCCACTCGGCGATCTTGCACTTGCGGCCCGGCACTCGTCCCTTGCGGGAGGAATGTCCGGGCCGAAAGTGCAAGATCGCGGGGGTGGGGGGAGGGCGGGCGGGGGTCAGGGGCGGAGGCGGGTGGCGAGCTGGGCTCGGACCAGGTCGGGGACGTGGGCGGAGATGTCGCCGCCCCACTTCGCCACGTCCTTGATCAGGCTGGACGAGATGAACGAGTAGAGCGGGTTGGTCGGCATGAAGAGCGTCTCCACGCCGGCCAGGCCGATGTTCATCTGCGCCATCTGCAGCTCGTAGTCGAAGTCGCTCACCGCACGCAGGCCCTTGATCAGCACACTCGCCTGCTGGGCGCGGCAGAAGTCGACGAGCAGGCCGCGGAACGACTCCACCCGGACGTTGTCGTACGAGGCGGTCACCTCGCGGAGCATGGCGATCCGCTCCTCGACGGTGAACAGGCCCTGCTTCGACTGGTTGACCAGCACTCCGACGATCACCTCGTCGAACAACCGGCTGGCCCGGCCGATGATGTCGAGGTGTCCGTTGGTGACCGGGTCGAACGAGCCCGGGCAGACCGCACGTCTCATGATCGGCGACCGTACCAAAGAGTGGTCTCGCCGTAACGTCTGCTGCGCTCCGGAGTGACACCTTCCACCCACGTGACCGGTCCGGTACGGCTGGACCGCTCGACGACCACCAGGGCGTCCGGGGCGAGCCAGGCGCCGTCGACCAGCGCGGACAGCATCGCGGTGATCTCGGCGTCCGGCACCGCGTACGGCGGATCGGCGAAGACCACGTCGTACGGCCCGTCGGTGGGCCCGGCCGCCAGCACGGTGGCGACCTTGCCGGTTACCAGGCGCGCGGCCGGCGCGGCCCGGAGCGCGGCGATGTTCTCCCGGATCACCCGGGCGGCCCGCGCGTCGGACTCGACGAGCAGGACGTGGGCCGCGCCCCGGGACAGCGCCTCCAGACCGACCGCGCCGGAACCGGCGTACAGGTCGGCGAAGCGCGCCCCGTCCAGGTCGACGTGGGAGTGCACGGCGCTGAACAACGCCTCACGGACCCGGTCCGAGGTGGGACGGGTGCCGGCGCCTGGTGGCGCGGCGATCCGCCGGCCGCCGAGCGTGCCGGCCACGATCCGGGTCACCGTCGCTCCCTGCGCATGCCCCGACGCTACGCGACGCCCGGCCCGGTGACGCGTCGGCCACCCGCCCGGCCGAACCTCGCGTGGATCACCGCGCCTCGGGGGTGTCGAGCGCCGACGTGATCGTTCGCGGATCGACCTCGGCCCGGTTCGTCAGCAGGACGAGCCGCTGGTCGGAGTCGGGCAGCCAGGCGGCGAACGCCTTGTAGCCGCCGTTGTCCCCCGAGTGGTGCAACGCCCGCCGGCCGGCCAGCGGGCCGACGAAGAAGCCGTAGCCGTACGCCTCGTCGGACCGTCCGGTGGGCGCGTGCGGCGCGGTCATCGCCGCCACCGGGTCCGGGGCGAGCAGCCGGCCCCGGCGCGGTACGTCCAGCCAGGTGAGCAGGTCCGCGCCGGTGCACCAGACGTCACCCGCGCCCATGCTGACGGTCGCCAGGTCCCACGACGGCACCGGACGGCCGCCCACGTGTCCGACCGCCACGTCCGGCCGTCCGTCGCCCGCGCCGGCGAAGCTACCGGTCATGCCCAGCGGCGCGAAGACCTCGTCGGCGAGGAACTCGGCGTACGGCCGGTCGGCCACGCGCTCGACGGTCCGGGCCAGCAGCACGTAGCCGGGGCTGCTGTAGTGCCACCCCGCGCCGGGCCGGAACAGCGGCGGCAGCGCCGCGAACCGGTCGAGCAGCTCGTCCGGCTCGGCCGGCCCGTGCAGGTCGATCGCCGGGTAGTCCTCCCAGTGGCCCAGGCCCGAGGTGTGGGTGAGCAGGTGGTGCAGCGTGATGCCGGACCACTCCGGCGGCGGCGTGCCGGGCAGCCGGCGTACCACCGGATCGGACAGGCTCAGCGCCCCCCGCTCGGCGAGCAGCAGCACCGCCACTGCGGCCATCTGCTTGCTGATCGACGCGATCTGGAACCGCGTCGCCGCCGTGCACAGCCGGCCGGACGCCTCGTCGGCGACTCCGGCGACCCGGTCCACAGCGAGTTCGTCGCCCCGGGTCAGAAGCAGCACGCCGTGTTCGAGTGATGGTGTCGACATCTGCGCGAGCCTAGGCACGCGACGCGCGTGCCGCAGTCCCGCGAGGCCGCACCGGGACGCCGTGCGAGCCCGCGCCTCAGCCCTTCTCCAGGTATTCGGCGCGCTCCTCGTCGACGAGCGCGGCGACCGACGCGGCCAGCGCCGGATGCCGGGAAAGATCCGGGTCGTCCTCGACCAGTTCGATCGCCTCGGCCCGCGCGTCGCGGATCAGCTCGGTGTCGCGCAGCAGCGACAGCAGCCGCAGGTGCGAACGCCGGCCGGACTGGGTCGCGCCCAGCACGTCGCCCTCCCGGCGCTGCTCCAGATCGAGTTCGGCGAGCTTGAAGCCGTCGGTGGTGGAGGCGACCGCGTCCAGCCTCTCCCGCGCGGACGAACCCTCGGCCGCCTCGGTGACCAGCAGGCAGAGACCGGCGGCCGAGCCCCGGCCCACCCGGCCGCGCAACTGGTGCAGCTGGGAGACGCCGAACCGGTCGGCGTCCAGCACGATCATCACTGTTGCGTTCGGCACGTTCACGCCGACCTCGACCACTGTGGTCGCGACCAGCACGTCCAGCTCGCCGTCGGCGTACGCGCGCATCACCGCGTCCTTCTCGTCCGCAGGCAGCCGCCCGTGCAGCACCCCGATCCGCAGCCCGTGCAGCGGCCCCTCGGCCAGCAGCGGGGCCACCTCGGTCACCGCCAGCGGCGGGCGGCGGCCGTTGTCGTCCTCCCGCGGCGGCTCCTCGTCCGACACTGGCCCCTCACCGATACGCGGGCACACCACGTACGCCTGGTGGCCCTTCGTGACCTCCTCGCGCAGCCGGCGCCAGGCCCGGTCGAGGAACGCCGGCTTCTCGGCGGCCGGGACCACGTGCGAGGCGATCGGCGAGCGGCCCTGCGGGAGCTGGGACAGCGTGGAGGTCTCCAGGTCGCCGTAGACGGTCATGGCCACGGTGCGCGGGATCGGGGTGGCGGTCATCACCAGCACGTGCGGCGGCTGCTCGGCCTTGGCGCGCAGCGCGTCGCGCTGCTCCACGCCGAAGCGGTGCTGCTCGTCCACCACGACCAGGCCGAGGTCGTGGAAGTCGACGCCCTCGTAGAGCAGGGCGTGCGTGCCGAGCACGATGCCGGCGCGCCCCTCGGCCACCTCGGCCAGCGCCCGGCGCCGGGCCGCCGCGCCGAGCGAGCCGGTGACCAGCTCCACCCGCGTGGCGTCGTCGGCGGCGCCCAGCTCACCGGCCCGGCCGAGCGGGCCGAGCAGGTCGAGGATGCCCCTGTGGTGCTGGGCGGCGAGCACCTCGGTCGGGGCCAGCAGCGCGGCCTGCCCACCGGCGTCGACCACCTGGAGCATGGCGCGCAGCGCCACCACCGTCTTGCCGGAGCCCACCTCGCCCTGGAGCAGCCGGTGCATCGGGTGCGGCCGGGCCAGGTCGGCGGCGATCTCCCGCCCGACGACCTGCTGGCCGGAGGTCAGCTCGTACGGCAGCCGGGCGTCGAACGCGTCGAGCAGGCCGCCCGCCTTCGCCGGCCGGGCCCGCCCCGGCGACGCCGCCGCCCGCTGCTTGCGCTGCACCAGCGTGAGCTGCACGGCGAACGCCTCGTCCCACTTCAGCCGGCGGCGGGCCCGGTAGAGCGCCTCCTTGCTGGTCGGACGGTGGATCTCGCGCAGCGCGGTGCCGATGTCGGCCAGGTTGCGGGTGGCCCGCACGGTGGCCGGCAGCGGGTCCTCCGGCGGGGTGAACGTGTCGAGCACGACGCGGACGCAGCGGGCGATCACCCAGGTCGGGACCGCCGCCGCGGCCGGGTAGACCGGGATCAGCGCCCCGGCGAACTCCTCGACCTCCTCGTTTGCGGCCGCCTCGCCCTCGCCGCCCTCGCCGAGCAGGACGTACTCCGGGCCGTTGAGCTGCCGCTTGCCCCGGAACTCGGTCACCTTGCCGGCGAACAGCCCCCACCGGCCGGGCCGCAGCTCCCGCTCCCGCCACGCCTGGTTGCCGAAGAACGTGCAGGTGAGCACGCCGCCGGAGCCGTCGCCGACGGTCACCTCCAGCAGGTTGCCGCGCCGCTGGCGCATCGGGCGCACCGCTGTGCGCTGCACCTGGGCGAGCACCGTGACCTGCTCCCCCACGTCGAGCGAGCGGATGTCGGTGTGCTCGCCGCGCTCGTCGTACCGGCGCGGGAAGTGGTAGATCAGGTCGCCCGCGGTGTGCAGGTCGAGATGCCCGGCCAGCGCCTTCGCGGTGCGCTCGCCGACCAGCTTCTTGAGCGGCGTGTCCACAGTGGCCGCTTCACCAGTCATTCGACCCCCACCAGGAGCGGATAGTGCGGCTGCCCGCCCTCGTACGCCTGCACCTCGACGAACGGCCAGGCCCCCTCGACGTGCGCGCGGACCCGGTCGGCCAGCCCGGCCGGCGCGTCGGCGCCGCAGAGCAGCGTGACCAGCTCGCCGCCACCGCCGAGCATCCGGTCCACCACTGCGGTGCAGGTGTCGACCAGATCCTGCCCGATCAGGTGCACCTCGCCCTCGACCAGGGCCAGCACGTCACCCGGGCGGGCCGGGCCGGCGACGGTGAGCGCCTCCCGGGCGGCGTGGCAGACCTCGGCGTACCGGCAGGCGCCGGCCGCCTCGGCCATCGCGATGACGTCGTCCTCGAACCGCCGCTTCGGATCGCGTACGGCGAGCGCCGCGAGCGCCTGCACCGGCGAGCGGGTCGGCACCACGCTCACCTTGATGCCGAGGCCGTGCGCCTCCTTGGCCGCCGCGCTCGCCACCGACTGGGTGTTCGGGTCGTTCGGCAGCACCACCACCCGGGCGGCGCCGGTGGCCCGGATCGCGTCGAGCAGCTCACCGGTGGACGGGTTGGCGGGCACCACCACGGCGCCCTCGGCGGCGAACAGCTCCGCGATGCCCGCGCCGGTGGCCACCACCACGGCGGCCCGCCCGTCGGGCAGCGCCACCTGCGGCCCCGGTGCCGGGGCGGTCTGGTCGGCGAAGCGGGTCACGCCGATCCGGTGCGGGCGGCCGGCGACCACGCCCGCCTCGACCGCCGCCCCGATGTCGTTGACGTGCACGTGCACGTTCCAGGTGCCGGCGCCGTCGCCGACGATCGCCACGGAGTCGCCGAGCGCGTCCAGCTCGGCGCGCAGCCGGTTCACCGCCTCGTCGGTCGCGTCGAGCAGGTACTGCACCTCGTAGGCGTACGCGTCGGAGCCGCTCTCCCGCACGGCGGTGACCGGCGCGCGGCGGGCGGGCGGCGCGGACGCCGGCTGCCCCGGGCTCTCCCCCGTGATCACCTCGACGAGCGCGTCCAGCAGCAGGCACAGGCCGCGCCCGCCGGCGTCGACCACGCCCGCGCGGGCCAGCTCCGGCAACTGCTCGGGGGTACGCGCCAGCGCGTGCGCCGCCGCCTCGGCGGCGGCCCGGGCCACGGCGCGCAGGTCGTCGCTGTCCGCCCGGCGGGCCGCGTGGGCCGCGGCGGCGACCACGCTCAGCAGCGTGCCCTCGACCGGCCGGGCGACAGCGGCGTAGGCGGCGGTGGTGGCGTCGGCCAGCGCGTCGGCGAGCTGCCGCCCGCGCACCGCGGGCACGGCGGCGAGCGTGTCGGCGAGGCCGCGCAGGATCTGCGAGAGGATCACGCCGGAGTTGCCGCGCGCCCCGAGCAGCGCGCCCCGGGCCATCAGCCGCAAGGCGTGCCCGTGCGGGGTGTGCCCGTCGTCGGGAAGGGTGCCGAGATCCATGGCCAGGGCCTGCTGGGCCGAGGTGAACGTGAGCACCAGGTTGGTGCCGGTGTCGCCGTCGGGCACCGGATAGACGTTCAGGTCGTCGATCTCGCCCTGGTGGGCCCGGAGAGCGGTCAGCCCGCTCGCGCACCAGCGGCGTACCGCTGCGGCGTCGAGGGTCTCCAGCACGTCGGGAAGCCTACTGGCGCACACCGACACGCGCCGGGGTCGTCCGCCGCGTGTCCGCCCCGGCCGACGGCCCGGCCGGGACGCCGGTACGCTGGGTGGGCTCGCGAAAGGGCCGGTTGGGCGTACCGACTGTCATCGGGTAACCTGACCAGGTTGCCCGGGCAGCGCCTGGCGGCGACCTCATGAACGTTTCAATCCCAGGAGTATCCCGTGGCTAGCGTGTGCGACGTCTGTGGCAAGGGGCCGGGCTTCGGCCACAACGTGTCCCACTCGCACCGGCGGACCAACCGCCGCTGGAACCCGAACATCCAGTCGGTGCGTACCCCGGCCGGTGGTGGCACCACCAAGAAGTTGCAGGTCTGCACCTCGTGCATCAAGGCCGGCAAGGTCACCCGCGCCTGACGCGGTAGCGCCACCGGAACATCGTCGGTCGCCGGCGGATCCCTTCGGGGTCCGCCGGCTTCTGTCGTGTCCCGGCGGTCCGTCGCCCGGTATCCACCGACCGTCCCCGCACCCCTGACCGACCGTACGGCGACCCGCTGGTACGAGCCGGTTAGGGTGCTGCTGCGCCGGCCGTCCGGTTCCGGCGCGAGCCGTGGGGAGGATGACCGGTGGACCTCGATCTGGGTCGCGAGCAACTGGTGGTGGTGGGCGCGTCGTTCGGCTCACTGAGCTGGTTCGACCAGGAACTGCCGCGCGGCAGCGTGGTGCTGGTCGAGGAGCCGGACGTGATCGCCCGCCGCGACCTGGCCCGGTTCGCCGAGCGGCTGCCGATGATCGGGCGCCTCGTCGCGGCCGAGTACCAGACCGGCTTCGACCCGGACGCCCTGCTCGCCCGTGAGCCGGGCCTCGCCGACGCCCGGCTGGTCCTGCCCGGCCTGGAGTACGCGGTCGGCGCCACCGCCCGGCTCGCCGAGCGGCTCGGCCTCCCCGGCGCCGGGGTCGAGGCCGCCGACGTCTTCTCCGACAAGCACCGGATGCGGCTGCTCGCCGACCGGATCGGACTCGCGAACCCGGCGTACGAGCTGGTCGACGACCCGGCGCGGGCGGTGGAGTTCGCGCAGGCGCACGGCGGGCGGTGCGTGCTCAAGCCCACCCGCCGCTCGGGCAGCCTGGGCGTGCAGCTGATCACCGACCCGGCCGAGGTGCCGGCCCGCTGGGCGGCCAGCGCCGCCCCGCCCGACCCGGCCGAGGCCACCGAGCGCGGCCTGCCCACGGGTGTGCTGGTCGAGGAACTGCTCGTCGGCACCGAGCACAGCGTGGAGCTGCTCGTGGCCGAGGGCGAGGTGGTCTTCGCCAACGTCACCGACAAGCGGATCGCCGGCGGCCGCTACCCGGTGGAGACCGGCCACACCGTGCCGTCCGCGCTGCCCGCCGACGCGCACGACGCGCTGCGCGCCGCAGCGGTACGTCTCGCCGAGGCGGCCGGCTTCCGCAGCGGCATGCTGCACAGCGAATGGATCCTCGCCGACGGCGTGCCGACGCTCGTGGAGTGTGCGGCCCGGATGCCCGGCGACATGATCACCGCGCTCATCTCGATCGCCTACGAGCGGGACGTCATCGAGGCGTACCTGCGGATCCTGCGCGGCGAACGGCCGGCGCTGCCGGCGCGGGCGACCGGCGCCGCGGCGATCGAGTTCCTGATCGCGCCGCCCGGCCGGGTCACCGCCGTGGACGGCAGGCGCGACGCGCTGCGCGTGCCGGGCGTGCTCGACGTGCAGGTGGAGACGAAGGTCGGTCAGACAGTGCCGGAGCTGCTCTCCTCGGCGCACCGCAGCGGGCACCTGATGGCCTGGGGCGCCACCCCGGACGAGGCCGCGAACGCCGCCCGCCGCGCCGCGAGCGAGATCCGCATCTCGGTCGGCTAGAGCGTGCGGCCGTACGACAGGCAGCCCGGGGCGTCCTTGTAGAAGCCGAAGTTCGGGATCCGCTCGTAGCCGGCCGAGGTGTACATGGCGATCGCCTCGGGCTGCTTGTCGCCGCACTCCAGCACGATCCGCTTGCGGCCGTGGTCGCGGGCGGACCGCTCGACCGCGCCGAGCACCGCGCGGGCCACGCCCCGGCCCCGGGCCGCCGGGTCGGTGTACATCCGCTTCAGCTCGGCCGTGTCGCCGTCCTCGCCGTGGCTGCGCCATCCGCCGCAGCCCACCGGCCGCCCGTCCAGGTAGGCGACGAGGAACGCGCCGTCCGGCGGGGTGAACTCGGCCGCGTCGACAGGGGTCTCGTCGCCGCTGCCGCCGTACCGGGCGCCGAGGTCGGCCAGCGCCGCCCGGATCAGCGCCTGCGACTCGGGCGCGTCGAAGCGCCGCTCCCGGATCTCGATCTCGCTCACCGTGCCAGGTTACGACCGCCGCCGGCCCCGGCCCGGCCCGGCGGCCCGGGGTCGGACGCAGATCACTCCGGGCCCGCTGGTCTCCCCGTCCGGCGACTGTGCCGGCTATTCCGCCGTCCGGCGGCTGTGCCGGTTATTCCGCCGTCCGCCGGAAGTGGTCCCAGCCGCGCGGGCCGCTGTAGGCGGCACCGTCGACGGTGACCCCGGTGCCGGCCGCCACCCGCCCGACCGGCCGCCAGCCCTCGGGCAGCGCGGCGTCCGCCGGGAACGTCGCCGCCAGCGCGTGGTCCTCGCCGCCGGCCAGGATCCAGGTGTACGGGTCGACGCCGAGCGCCTGCGCCGCGTCCCGCATCTGCCGGGGCACCTCGAACGCGTCGCGGCTCACGTCGATCGCCACGCCGCTGGCGGTCGCCACGTGCCCGAGGTCGGCCAGCAGCCCGTCCGACACGTCGATCATGGCGGTGGCCCCTGCCGCGGCGGCAGCGGGTCCGGCGGCGTACGGCACCTCGGGGCGGCGGAACGCCTCGACCAGCAGCCGGGGCGTGCGGAAACCCCGGGACAGCACGGTGTAGCCGGCCGCCGACCAGCCGGTGCGCCCGGCCAGCGCCACCACGTCGCCGGGGCGGGCGCCGGAGCGCACCACCGGGTCGCGGCCGGCCAGGTCGCCGAGCGCCGTCACCGCGACGGTGAGCGTCGGGCTGCCGGACATGTCCCCGCCGACCACGCTCGCGCCGACCAGCGCCGCCTCCGCGCCGAGCCCGTCGGCCAGTTCCTCGGCCCAGGCCGGGTCCAGCTCGGCCGGCATGCAGAGCGCGACCAGCAGTGCGGTCGGGGTGGCGCCCATGGCGGCGATGTCGGCGAGGTTGGCCGCCGCCGCCCGGTGTCCCACGTCCCGCGCCGACGACCAGTCGCGGCGGAAGTGCCGCCCCTCCACCAGCACGTCGGTCGAGGCGACCACCCGCCGGTCCGGTGCGGCCACCACCGCGCCGTCGTCGCCGGGGCCGAGCAGGCAGCTCTGTCCCTGCGCCAGCCGGGCGGTCACCCGGTCGATCAGGCCGAACTCGCCGACATCAGTGACAGTCATTCCGTCCCCTCGCTCCGCTGCGTCGTTCCGCACGTCCCACCCCTGTCCGTACCGGCGTGTGCTCGCTCACCGCGTCCGACCGGCAACCGATAGGGATCACGGCCGCTCAGTACGGTAGTTTCACCCTTCGGGTCGCCCGGAGGCGACGGACGGAGGTCGAGTCGTGGTACAGGCGTACATCCTCATCCAGACCGAGGTCGGCCGGGCGCGTGACGTGGCCGGTCTGATCGCGGACCTGGCCGGCGTGGTACGGGTCGACGCCGTCACCGGGCCGTACGACGTGGTCGTGCTCACCGAGGCGAACACCGTCGACGAGCTCGGCAAACTCATCGTCAGCAAGGTGCAGATGGTGCCCGGCATCACCCGCACCCTCACGTGTTCGGTGGTGCGGCTGTAAGTGGACGAGAAGGACACCTCCCCCCGCCGGGACGGCGCCACCCGCCGTGCCGCGCTCTGGGCGACGCTCGTCGCGGTGCCGGTGACCGTGGCGGTCGCCGGGTTCACGTTCGCCAAGCTGGCCCCGGAGTCGCCGGACGCCGGGCCGAGCGCGTCGGCGAGCCCTCGGGCCCAGTCGAGCGCGCCGGTCGAGATGCCCGCCCCGGCGCTGGCCGAGCGCCCGACCGTCCTGTGCCGGGCCCTGATGTCGCAGCTCCCGGACAGCGTGCGTGACCTGACGCAGCGCCCGGTCACCGCGGGCCCGGAGCAGAACGCCGCGTACGGCGACCCGGCGCTGACGGTGGCCTGCGGCGGCAGCCCGGCGCAGTTCCCGCCCACCGACGAGGTGTGGAAGGTCAACCAGGTCTGCTGGCACGCGGCGCAGGAGGCCGACGCCACGGTGCTGACCACGGTCGACCGGGAGACCCCGATCCGGGTGCGGGTGCCGAAGTCGTACGAGCCGCCGTTGCAGTGGGTGACCTCGATCTCCGACACGATCGTCAGCTCGGTCCCCTCGGCGAAGCAGGCCCCCTCGGGCTGCTCCGCCTGACGCCCGGCCGGCTCAGCGGCCGGCGGGGCGCTACGGGCGGTCAGCGGCCGGCGCGGCGGTGCAGGGCGGTACGGATCAGCCGGTTGACCAGCTTCGGGTACTCCAGCCCGCTGGCCGACCACATCCGCGGGAACATCGACGTCGGGGTGAAGCCCGGCATCGTGTTGATCTCGTTGAGGTAGACGTCCATCTGCGGGGTCACGAAGAAGTCGACCCGGGCCAGCCCGGAGCAGTCGAGCGCGGTGAAGGCCCGGGTGGCGTAGTCGCGCACCTGCCGGGCCACCGGCTCGGGCAGGTCGGCGGGTACGTCGTACTCGCAGACCTCGTCGGCGAAGATGTACTTGGCCTCGAAGTCGTACCAGTCGCGGTCGCCGATCATCCGCACCTCGGCCAGCACGGAGGCCTCCGGCGCGCCGCCGGCCTCGCCCTCCAGCACGCCGCACTCGATCTCGCGGCCGACCACGGCGCCTTCGACGAGCACCTTGCTGTCGATCTCGCGGGCGGTGACGAGCGCGGCGTCCAGGTCCGCCCAGTCGTCGACCTTGGTGATGCCGAACGAGGAGCCGGCCCGGGACGGCTTGACGAAGACGGGCAGCCCGAGGCGCTCCTTGTCCTCGTCGCTCAGCGACATCCCGGCGCGCAGCACCGCGTACGGGCCGACCGGGATGCCCTCGGCGGCGCAGAGCTTCTTGGTGAACTCCTTGTCCATGGCCGCGGCGGAGGCGAAGACGTTCGCGCCGACGTAGGGGATGTCGGCCATCTCCAGCATGCCCTGGATCGTGCCGTCCTCCCCGTACGCGCCGTGCAGCACCGGGAAGACCACGTCCACGTCGGCCAGCGCGACCGGCCCCTGGGCCGGGTCGAGCACCATCAGGCCGCCGACGGCGGGATCGGCGCGCAGCACCAGCTCGGCGCCGGAGCCGGCGGTGATCTCGGGCAGCTTGCGGTCGGCGATGGCGAGCCCGCTCGGGTCGCCGCTGGCGAGCACCCACTGGCCCTGCCGGGTGATGCCGACCGGGACCACCTCGAACTCGTCCGGGTCGAGCGCGGCCAGCACGCTGCCGGCGCTGACGCAGGAGATGCCGTGCTCGGGGCTGCGGCCGCCGAAGACGATCGCCACACGGGTCTTGCCTGGGGTGGTCATGGTCACCTCATCGTTCGCGACTGCGGCTGGCCGTGCTCGCCGGTGGCGCTCACCCGACTGACCTTACTGTGCGTTGCCGCAAGCGGTGGTCGTTACCCGGGGAGACGCGGAGTCGCGTGGCAAACGGTCAAGGAGACCTATACAGGGAGTAACGGAACGGTGCGCGTCAGAAGGCCGGGTGCCGGGGCCGGCGGCCCACCGCGATGACCTTCACCCGCTGCCGGCCGGCCCGCACCATGCCCAGCGCCATGAACGCGCCGGCGATCCGGTCGGCCGCCTCCCGGCTGCTCGCGCCGACCACCTGACGGCGGCGTTCCGGGCTGGTCCGTTCGTCACGCCGGGTGCCGTCCGGTAAACGCACGTCGGTCAGGACCACCAGGAACCTGGTCACCGCGGAACCCCTCCCCGTCTCGTGGACCGGCAGGGGCACGCGGCGGTCGGATCGTGGGGGAGTGAAGAATCCGACCACCGCGCGCCCCATCCCCTCCGGTCGCTCACCACCACCGTCGCCACGACAACCGGCGGTGAGGACGCCGTCACACACTGACAGGTTCACCGGCGTGAATGCAACTCTCATCGGCTTTCTCTCATGCCCATTTTCCCACGGGATGTGCGACCATCGATGCATGGCGCCGAAGACCGCCCGGGCCCGACGGCTCGGCATCGCCCTGCGGACCCACCGGGAGGCCGCCGGCCTCACCCTGGAGGCCGCGGCCGACGAGATCAACAGCACCCGGAGCACGTTGTCCCGCTACGAGAACGCGCAGACGCTCGTCAGTCCCGCCACCGTGCGCGCGCTGCTGACCAGCTACGGCGTGGGCCCGGCCGACATCGCCGCCGCGGTGCAGCTCGCGAAGGACGCCCGCAAGCCGGGCTGGTGGGTGTCCTATTCGTACCTGCTGGACCAGCGCACCATCGACTTCATCGCGCTGGAGGCCGAGGCCACCGGCATCGCGAACTTCGAGCCGTCGGTGGTGCCCGGTCTGCTCCAGACCGCCGACTACATCCGCGGGGTGATGCGCGGCGGGCCGCACACGCTCACCGACGAGCAGGTGGAGCAGCGGGTCCAGCTACGGCTGGACCGCCAGCAGCGGCTCTCCGGCGCCGAGCCGCCGATCCTCGACGCCATCATCGACGAGGGCGCGCTGCTGCGCCCGGTCGGTGACCGCTCGGTCATGTCCGGCCAGCTCCAGCACCTGCTGAAGATGGCCGAGCTGCCGAACGTCACGGTGCAGGTGATCCCGCTCGCCGCCGGCTACCACCGGGGCACCCGGGGATCGCTGCACATCCTGGAGTTCGCCGACCCGGAGGACCCGATCATCGCCTCGGTGGAGACGGTCGCCGGGCAGATGGTCCTCGACCGGCCGGGTGACCTGCGAACCTGCGCCAAGATCATGGAGCACCTGCGGACCGTGGCGCTGAGCCCGGCGGCCAGTCGGGACCAGCTCCTCCGCCTGCTGAACGAGAGGTGACCAGATGAACGGCACGAACCGCACGAACCCCACACCGGCCCGCTGGCGCAAGAGCAGCCACAGTGGCGACGAGGGTGCGTGCGTGGAGATGGCGCCGCTGACCGGCGCGGTGGCGGTCCGCGACTCCAAGGACCCGGCCGGCCCGGTGCTGGTGTTCCCGCCGCACGCCTGGGCCGCGTTCACCGCGGCGCCGCCGCGCGCCTGACCGGCTGAGCGGCCCGTCAGGCGGCGGCGTCAGCCGAGTGGGGCGGCGGCGGTGACGATGCCGCGCACCGCCTCCAGCGCCGCGATGGCCACCCCGCGCGCGCCGGCCATGTCCCGGTCCGGCACCAGCGCGAAGGTGGCCACCGCCCGCTGCTCCTCCCGGAGCACCGTGTGCTCGGCGACCGCGGCGAGGAACCAGTCCCGGAACTCCGGCGCCGCTTCCACCACACCCCCGCCGACGAAGTAGGCGTGCGGGTCGGTGAAGTTCGCCGCGATGGTGAACAGCCGGCCCAGCGCCTTGGCCTGCTGGGTGAACACCAGGCGGGCCAGCGGGTCGCCGCGTTCGCCGTAGCCGCGCAGCAGCTTCGCCGCCCGGTCCGGCTCCTCCGCCGCGAGCGGATGCTCCGGGTGCCGGGCCAGCCAGTACGGCAGCAGGTTGCGCCGGATCGCGGTGAGCGAGGCGACGCTCTCCGCGTCCCCGGTGAAGCCGCAGGCGCAGACCGGCGCCGCCTGGTCCGGCTCCACCAGTCCGTCCAGCGGGATGTGCACGTGCCCGAACTCGCCGGCCATGCCGGCCGCGCCGCCGACGACCCGGCCGGACTCCACCACGCCGCCGCCGAGCCCGGTGCCGACGATCGCGGACACCGACGACCGGGCCATCGCCTCGGCGCCGAAGTACACGTGGTGGGCGTAGAGCGCGGCGGCGTTGCCGTCGTTGGCGTACACCACCGGCAGGCCCAGCCGCCGCTCCAACGCGGTGCGCACGTCGAAGCCCCGCCAGGCGGGCTGGGAGAAGTTCGTCGAGCCGCGGGACGAGATCACGCCGGTGGCGCTGGCCGGGCCGGGCGTGTCCAGGCCGACCGCGCGGACCAGGTCACGCGGCACACCGGCGTGGGCCAGGACGCCGTCGAACGCCCGCGCCAGCGCCTCCACCGCCGCCTCCGGCCCGGCGCCGACGTCGCTCGGGATCTCCAGCAGCCCGTCCACCAGGAACCGGCCGTCGACGGTCAGCACCGTGGCGTTGTCGCTCGTGCCCCCGTTGTCCAGCCCCACCACCACCGGCACACCTGCGCTGCCCACCGCCACCGCCTCCCGCCGCGCCTGACCCGAGGCTAGTTCCCGCCCGGCCCACCCGCCACGCCCCCGCGAGGACTCCCGCCACGATCAGCCGGGGCGGCGGGCGGTGACCGCTGTCGCCTCCCGCTCCTCGTCGCGGACCACCGCCGGGTCCAGCCCGACGGCGGTGAACACGGCGCACAGTTCCGGGGCCTGCGCGGCGCTCGCCTCGACCACGACGTGCCCGCCCGGTGCGAGCCACTCGGCCGCGCCGGAGGCGACCCGGCGCAGCACGGCCAGGCCGTCCGTGCCGCCGTCCAGCGCCACCGGCGCCTCGTACCGGCGCGCCTCGGCCGGCAGCGAGGCCACCGCACCGGTCGGCACGTACGGCGCGTTCGCCACCACCAGGTCCAGCTCTCCGCGCCGCCCGGCCGGCAGCGCGTCGAACAGGTCGCCCTGGTAGACCGGGACGCCGAGCGGTTCGAGGTTGCGCCGGGCGCAGGCCACCGCCACCGGATCGATGTCGGCGGCGGCCAGCCACCGGGGAGCCAGCCGCTCGTGCAGCACCACGGCGGCGGCGCCGGAGCCGCAGCACAGGTCGAGCACCGCCGGCGCCGGCCCGGCCAGCGCCGTCGCCGCGTCGACCAGCAGGGCGGTACGACCGCGCGGCACGAAGACGCCCGGGTGGACGGCGATCCGCCTCCCGCAGAACTCGGCCCAGCCGAGCAGGTGTTCCAGCGGCAGGCCGGCGACGCGACGGTCGACGAGCCGGGTCAGCGACTGCGCGGAGTCGGCGGCGGCGATCAGCAGTTCCGCCTCGTCCTCGGCGAAGACGCAACCGGCGGCGCGCAGCCGCCGGACGAGGGCCTGACGGTCGGGGGTGAACACGGTGGATGCCATGGCAAGCCTTTCGGGAAGCGCTCGTCGGCGCCCCCGGCGTCGCCTCAGCCCCGAAGCGACGCGGACTCGGAGGGAGCGCCGGTCCTCTGCTGGTGGATCGGACTCACCTCCTCGGGTCGGGGCCGCACGGGCCGTGGCTGCCCGTCACCTTAGCCCAGTGGCCGTCACGCCGTCAGCCCGCCGCGTCGAGCGCCGCCGTCACGTCGGCGAGCAGGTCGTCGGTGTCCTCGATGCCGCAGGAGAACCGCACGAAGCCCGGCGTCGTGTCGTCGCCCCACTGAGCGCGCCGGTCGGCCGTGGTGTGCAGCCCGCCGAACGAGGTGGCGGCGGCCACCAGCCGGGAGGCGCCGAGGAACCGGGCCACCCGGCGCTCGTCGCCCAGGTCGAACGAGAGCACGCCCGGTACGCGCCGCATCTGGACCGACGCGACCGGGTACGCCGGGTCGTCCGGCCGGCCGGGCCAGCGCACACCGGTGACGTCCGGGCGTGCCGCGAGCAGGTCGGCCAGCGCCCGCGCGTTCGCGGTCTGCCGGGCCAGCCGCAGGTCGAGCGTGGCCAGCGAGCGGTGAGCGAGCCAGCAGTCGAACGCGCCCGGCACCCCGCCGGTGGCGTTGCGCCAGGCGGTCGCCACGTCGCGCAGCCCGGCGTCCCGGGTGGCCAGGTAGCCCAGCAGCAGGTCCGAGTGGCCGGTCAGCGCCTTGGTGCCCGAGGCGACAACCACGTCCGCGCCGAGGTCCAGCGGGCGCTGCCCGAGCGGCGTGGCGGTGGTGTTGTCCACCGCCACCAGCGCACCGGCGGCGCGTGCGGCGGCGGCCACCGCCGGAACGTCGGCGACGTCCAGGCCGGGGTTCGCCGGGGTCTCCAGCAGCACCAGCCGTACGCCGTCGAACGACGGGTACGGCCCGGCCGTCGGCACGAGCACCACACGTACGCCGAGCTGTTCCAGCGTGTCCGAGGCGAACGAGCGCACCGAGAAGTAGCCGTCGGCGGGCAGCAGCACCGTGTCGCCGGGGCGCAGCACTGTCAGCAGCAGCCCGGTGATGGCGGCCTGGCCGCTGGCGAAGACCCGGCAGTCGCCGCCCTCCAGCTCGCCGATCGCCGTCTCCAGCAGCCGCCGGGTTGGGTTGTCGGGCCGCCCGTACCCGTCCGCCGCCGCCGACGGGCCGCGCTCGGGGTCCAGGTGGTACGGCGCGGCGAAGACCGGGCCGGGCAGGAACGGCTGGCCGGGTGCCGCGTCCGGCAGGCCGGCGTGCACGGTGCGCGTGCCGTCGCCCCAGTCCTCGTTCGTCATCCCGGCTCCGCTCACTCGTACGACTCGGGCTTGGCGGTGCGGCTCATCAGCGCGTCCACCGCCAGGCGCGGATCCATCCCCTCGTGGCAGATCCGCTCGATCTGCTCGGTGATCGGCATCTCGACGCCGTGCGCCCGGGCCAGGTCGCGGATGGCCAGGCAGCTCTTGACGCCCTCGGCGGTCTGCCGGGTGGCCGCCTGGGCCTGCTCCAGCGTCTCCCCCCGGCCCAGGTGCTCGCCGAAGGTGCGGTTGCGGGCCATCGGCGACGAGCAGGAGGCGACCAGGTCACCCATGCCGGCCAGCCCGGCGAACGTGATCGGGTCGGCGCCGAGCGCCACGCCCAGCCGGGCGGTCTCGGCCAGGCCGCGGGTCATCAGCATGGCCCGGGTGTTGTCGCCGAAGCCCATCGCGGTGGCGATGCCGTACGCCAGCGCGATCACGTTCTTCACCGCGCCGCCCAGCTCGCAGCCGATCACGTCGTCGTTCGTGTACGGGCGGAAGTACGGCGTCCGGATGGACGCCTGCACCAGCGCGGTCCGGCGGCTGTCGGTGCCGGCGACCACAGTGGCGGCCGGCTGCTCGGCGGCGATCTCCGGGGCCAGGTTGGGCCCGGAGACGACCACCACCCGGTCGGCGGGCACCCCGGCGGTCTCGGTGATCACCTGGCTCATCCGCTTGGTGGTGCCCAGCTCGATGCCCTTCATCAGCGACACGAGCGTGGCGTCCGGCGCCAGGTACGGCGTCCAGTCGGCGAGGTTGCCGCGCAGCGTCTGCGAGGGCACCGAGAGCACCACCACCTCGGCCCCCTCGATCGCCTCGGCGGCGTCGCCGGTGGCGGTCACCCGCTCGGGCAGGCGGATCCCCGGCAGGTACTCCGGGTTGTGCCGCCCGGTCCGGATCGCCTCGGCCACGGCGGCCCGGCGGGCCAGGACCGTCACGTCCCGCCCGGCGTCGGCGAGGATCTTGGCGAACGCGGTCCCCCAGGAACCGGCGCCCAGCACGGCGACGTGCCCGCTCATTCGGTGACCTCCCGGGTGCCGGTGCGGGCGGGCCGCTGCCAGAGCGGCGGTGGTGTGCCGCCGCGGATCTCCGCGACCAGATCCCGGATGCGCAGCATGATGGTGTCCGTCATCTCCTCCAGGATCGGCCGGGTCGGCGTGGCGCCGGCCCAGCGGCTCAGGTCCACCGGCGGCCCGGCGATCACCGTCACCGGGGTACGCGGGCGCAGCCCGAACCGGGCCGTACGCGGGTCGAACATCCGTTCCGGGCCGACCATGGCGATCGGGACCACCGGGGCGCCGGTGGCCAGCGCCAGACGGGCCGCGCCGGTCTTGCCCTTCATCGGCCACAGGTCCGGCTCCCGGGTGGTGGTGCCCTCCGGGTAGATCACCACGGCGCCGCCCTCGGCCAGCGCGGCGACGAGCTTGTCGAGCGACTTGACCGCCTCGACGGTGCCCCGCTCGACCGGGATCTGCTGGCAGCGGTGCAGGATCCAGCCGACAACCGGCACCCGGAACACGCTGGCCTTGCCGAGGAAGCGCGGCCAGCGCCCGGCGTCGTAGATGTAGTGCGCGACCACGAGCGGGTCGGCGTGCGAGATGTGGTTCGGCACGAGGATCACGCCGCCGTCGCGGCGCAGGTGCTCCATGCCCCGCCAGGTGCGCCGGGTCCAGACCGTCATCAGCGGCTTCACCAGCACCACGGCGAGTCGTCGCCAGAACCCCAGCCTCCGCCGTGCCACAGTGCCTCCTCGATCCGCCCACGCGCCCCGGCACAGAATCATGCCTGTTCGCCCCCGCTGCGGCCAGTGCGGGTACCGGCGCTCCCGCTGGCAGGATGGTCGGCGTGTCTGAGGCCCGCTGGACCGTGGTGATGCCGGTGAAGCGCCTGGGGGCGGCGAAGAGCCGTCTGCGGGGCGCGCTGCCCGGCGTACCCCATGAGGAGCTGGCACTGGCCCTGGCGGCCGACACGCTGCGCGCGGTGCGGGCGTGCCCGGCGGTGGCCGGGGTGCTCGTGGTCACCGACGACCCGCGGGTGGCCGCGGCAGCCGGCGCGGCGGGCGCCCGCGTCGCCGCCGACCCCGGCGGCGGCCTGAACGCGGCGTTCCGGCACGGCGCGGCGGTCGCCGGGTCGCGCTCCGCCGTGGCCGGCCTGACCGCCGACCTGCCCGCGCTGCGACCGGCCGACCTGGCCGCCGCGCTGCGGGCCACCCAGGGGGTACGCGGGTTCGTGGCTGACGCCCCGGGCGGAGGCACAGTGCTGCTCGCCGCGCCGGCCGGTGCGCCGCTGGCGCCGCAGTTCGGGCCCGGCTCGGCCGCGGCCCACGCGGCGAGCGGGGCGCTGCCGCTCGCCGGGGAGTGGCCCAGCCTGCGCCGGGACGTGGACACCCCGGCGGACCTGGCCGACGCCGCCGGGCTGGGCGTGGGGCCGCGCACCGCCGCGCTGCTGGCCCGGGTCGCCGGAGCGGTCCGGTACGGTGCTGGCATGCAGGGGACGGTGGCCACCTACGACGCGTCGACCCGCAGCGGCGTGCTGCTGCTCGACGACGGCACCGAGCTGGCGTTCCCGGCCCGCGCGTTCGACGCCTCCGGGTTACGGCTGCTCCGATTGGGGCAGCGTGTCCGGATCGAGCGGGACGCCGACGGCGAGGTGGTCCGGGTGACCTTGCCGACGATGGCGTGAACAACCTGGCCCGAGTTCATTTTCCGTTCACCCTTATCGGGGAATCATGAGGTGGTGAGCACCCCTCGCGAGCACCCCGACGGCCCGCCGCCGATCCTCGACCCCGGCACGCCCCGCAACGGCCGCCCCACCCGCGGCCCGGACGGGCGGTTCCGCCAGACCCGGCCCCCGGAGGAGCGCCTCGGCGCCGACCCGGACGCGGCCGGCGCGACCGGCCTGGACGAGCCGCTCGACCCGGTGGAGGGCCCCGGCCCGGCCGGCGAGACCGCCGCGGACGCCGGTCCGCCGACCGCGCCGCCGCTGCCGGAGGACCGCTTCCTCAACCGGGAGCTGTCGTGGCTCGACTTCAACGCCCGGGTGCTGGCGCTCGCCGAGGATCCGCGCACCCCGCTGCTGGAACGGGCGAAGTTCCTGGCCATCTTCGCCAGCAACCTGGACGAGTTCTACATGGTCCGGGTCGCCGGGTTGAAGCGGCGGCTCTCCGCCGGCCTGCCGGTACGCGGCGGCGACCGGCTGCCGCTGCGCACCCAGCTCGACCTGATCACCGAGAAGGCCGCCGGCCTGGTCGCCCGGCACGCCACCTGCCTGGTCGACGACGTGCTGCCGAAGCTCGCCGCCGAGGACATCCGCATCCTGCGCTGGAGCGACCTGGACGACGCCGAGCGGGAGCGGCTGCGCACCTGGTTCCGGGAGCACATCTTCCCGGTGCTCACCCCGCTGGCGGTCGACCCGGCGCACCCGTTCCCGTACATCTCGGGCCGGTCGCTGAACCTGGCCGTGTCGGTGCGCGACCCGGACGGCGGCTCGGAGCTGTTCGCCCGGGTCAAGGTGCCGAACAACGTGCCCCGGTTCGTCCGGGTGCACCGCGACCAGCAGGGCGTGCGGTTCCTGCCGGTCGAGGACCTCATCTCGGTGCACCTCGGCCAGCTGTTCTCCGGCATGCAGGTGGTCGAGTGCCACCTGTTCCGGGTGACCCGCAACGCCGAGGTGGAGGTGGACGAGGACCGCGACGAGGACCTGCTCCAGGCGCTGGAACGGGAGCTGGCCCGGCGCCGGTTCGGCCCGCCGGTACGCCTGGAGGTCGCCGCGTCCATCTCCGACCACATGCTGGAGCTGCTGGTCCGCGAGCTGGACATGGACGGCCACGACGTGCTGCGGGTCCGCGGCCTGCTCGACCTGTCCGCGCTGTGGCAGGTGTACGGCGAGGCCGACCGGCCCGACCTGAAGGACCCGTCGTTCGTGCCGGCCACCCATCCGCGGCTGGCCGAGGGCGAGGTGCCGCGCAGCGTCTTCGCCACGCTGCGCGACGGCGACGTGCTGGTGCACCACCCGTACCACTCGTTCGCGACGAGCGTGCAGCGCTTCGTCGAGCAGGCCGCGGCCGACCCGAACGTGCTCGCCATCAAGCAGACGCTCTACCGCACCAGCGGCGACTCCCCGATCGTGGACGCGCTGGTCGACGCGGCCGCCGCCGGCAAGCAGGTGGTGGTGCTGGTCGAGCTGAAGGCGCGCTTCGACGAGGTGGCGAACATCGGCTGGGCGCGCACGCTGGAACGGGCCGGCTGCCATGTGGTCTACGGCCTGGTGGGGCTCAAGACGCACTGCAAGACCGCGCTGGTGGTACGCCAGGAGGGCAACCAGATCCGGCGCTACTGCCACATCGGCACCGGCAACTACCACCCGAAGACCGCCCGGCTCTACGAGGACTTCGGCATGCTCACCGCCGACCCGGAGATCGGCGCGGACCTGACCGACCTGTTCAACGTGCTCACCGGCTACAGCCGGCAGACCGCGTTCCGGCGGCTGCTGGTGGCGCCGCAGGGCATCCGCAGCGGCCTGATCGAACGCATCGACCGGGAGATCGAGCACGTCCGGCTGGGCATGCCGGGGCTCGTGCAGTTCAAGGTGAACTCCCTGGTGGACGAGGAGATCACCGACGCGCTCTACCGGGCGTCGCGGGCCGGCGTGCACGTGGACCTGCTGATCCGGGGCATGTGCACGCTGCGGCCGGGCGTGCCGGGGCTGTCGGAGAACATCCGGGTCCGCTCGATCCTCGGCCGGTTCCTGGAACACTCCCGGATCTTCCGGTTCGGCAACAACGGCGACGCCGAGTTCTGGATGGGCTCGGCCGACCTGATGCACCGCAACCTGGACCGCCGGGTCGAGGCGCTGGTGCAGGTGAGCGATCCGGTGGCCCGGGCCGAACTGGACCACGTCCTCACCGCCGCGTTCGATCCCGACGTGGACGCGTTCGAGCTGGCCGCGGACGGCACCTGGCACCGGCGTACCGGGGACGGCGACGTGCGGCTGACCCACCTCCAGGATCTGTTGCTGCGCCGGGTCGGCGGCCGGGCGGACTGACCGTGGCGCGTGCCGGGCGGGCATACGGTGAGCGGGTGAGCGACGACGAACCGGTACGGATCCGGGCCGCGGGCGGCGTGGTGTGGCGCCCGGGTCCGGCCGGCGTCGAGGTCTGCCTCGTGCACCGCCCCCGGTACGGCGACTGGTCGCTGCCGAAGGGCAAGCTGGACCGCGGCGAGCACCCGCTCGTGGCGGCCGTCCGCGAGGTGGCCGAGGAGTCCGACGTACGCGCCGTGCCGCAGGTACGCCTGCCCACCGTCCGCTACCGCAGCGAGGGTCTCGCCAAGGCGGTCGACTACTGGTCCATGCGGGCGGCCGGCACCGGCGGTTTCCAGCCCGGCACCGAGGTCGACGACGTGGCCTGGTTCCCGGTCGACGACGCGGTACGCCGGGTCAGCTACCCGCACGACGCCGAGGTGATCGCCGCGTTCGCGGCGCTGCCGCCGGTCACCGCCACGGTGCTGCTGGTCCGGCACGCGCACGCCGGCAAGCGCGGCACCTGGACCGGCCCGGACCACGGCCGCCCGCTCGACGAACAGGGGTGGGCGCAGGCACGGGCGCTGGTCCCGCTCGTCGCGCTGGTCCGCCCGGCCCGCCTGTTCTCCGCCTCGGCCCGGCGCTGCGTGCAGACGCTGGACCCGGCGGCGGCCCGGCTGGACCTGCCGATCGAGGTCTGCGGCGACTTCGACGAACCGGCGCCGGGCCAGCAGGTCGAGGAGTGCGCGCTCGCTGCCGCGGCCCGGCTGACCGCGCTGGCACAGGCCGCCGGGACGGTGGCCGTGTGCAGCCAGGGCAAGGTGATCCCGGGCGCGCTGGAACGGCTCACCGGCCGCGTGGACGAGGACTTCACCACCGCCAAGGGCGGCGGCTGGCTGCTGCCGTTCGCCGGTGACCGGCTGGTCCTTCCCGACCGGTTGTGAGGCGGGCCGCGGCCGCGCGGCGGGTACCGGTTGTCCGGCGGCTCAGGGCAGCGTGACGGTGAGCGTCACCGGGAGGTGGTCGCTGGCCTCGGTGCGCGGCGCGCGTACCTCGGTGGCGGTCAGGCCCGGCGACACGAAGACGTGGTCGATCTGGGTGCGCGGATCGTCGGCCGGGCTGGTCCGCAGCGGCCGGGCCGCGGCCAGCGCGTCCACCAGCCCGGAGCGGGTGAACTCGGCGAACGCCGGGTCGTCCGGCTCGGTGTTCAGGTCACCGCCGAGCACCAGTGGACGGCCGTTCGCGTACCGGCCGGCGAACGCGGCCACCTCCCCCGCCTGCTCGACCGGATCCCGGCCGGGCGGCGGTTGCAGGTGCGTGGCGACCACCGCCAGTTCCCGGCCGCCGAGGTCGAGCGTGACGCCGAGGGCCTGCGCCCCGGTCGGCGCGCCGTGTGCGGTCAGCCGCCGGGTCTGCCCGGAACGCATCGGGAAACGGCTGAGCACCGCGTCGCCCCAGACCGGGTCGGCGGCGGGCGCGAAGACGTACGGCATCCCCAGCCGCCCGGCCGCCAACGCCAGCGTGTCGTGGCCGCCGTTGAGCCACCAGCCCCGGTCGACCTCGCTGAGCAGCACCACGTCCGCGCCGCGCAGCTCCCGGGCCACCGCGTCCACGTCCAGCCGCCCGTCCAGGCCGAATCCCATCCGGATGTTGTACGCGGCCACCCGTACCGCCGCCGGTGTCGTGGTGGTCCGGGCCTGCGCGGGCGGCACGTGCAGCACGGCGGCGAGCCCGGCCAGCGCGGTCAGCCCGGCCAGGGCCGCGACCCGGCCCGTTGCGGGCAGCGCCGGGCCGGCTGATGCCGCACCGGACGGCGTCGGCCCGGGGCGGAGAGGTGCCGTAGCCGCCACCAGAGCCACCAGAACGGCCGTGGCGACCGGCGCCCAGCCGTTGGGGTACCCCAGGTCGTAGGCGGCGTAGTAGGCCACCGTGGCCACCGCGAACACCAGCATCCCGAGCACCGCCGCCCACCCCCGCCGCGCCCCCGCCCGCCCGTCGTCGGTCGTGTCGGTGAGGGCCAGGCAGCCGCCGAGACCGGCGGCGGTGAGCAGGTACGCCGGCACGAGCAGCCCGGTCACGAACAGCACCGACCCGGCGAGCAGCGCGAGCGGCCACAGCACCCGCGCCACGAGCGCCGGTGCCCGGAACAACGCCGCCGCGAGGAACAGCAGCACCGCGAGCGCACCCGGCAGGGCACCGTTTCCGGGGCGGACGAGGCCGGGGAAGTCGGGCGATCCGGTGCCGGCGGCGGCGCTCCAGAGTGCCGGGGCGAGCGCCACCTGACCGGCCAGCAGCAGCGCCGGCCCGCACAGCAACCAGGCCCGGCGGCCCGGGGTCGGCACGCGCCGCCCGGCGTGGCCGTCCGCCGCATCCGTCGCCGGGGCGGCCGTCCGCGCCGCGTCGCCGCGTACCGGAGCGGCGGCCCGCTCCCGCCGTACCGCCGCCGAGGCGGCCAGGAACGCCAGCACCAGCAGGGCGCTCAGGCTCCAGGCGAGCACGCCGCCGCGCCACACCAGATCCTCGGTGCCGAGCAGGGCGTGCCCGACCGCGTTCCCGGCCAGGCCGAGCGCCAGCCCGGCGACCGGGCGGGGCACGGACGCGGCGACGGCGGCGAGCCAGACCAGGCCGGCGAACAGTCCGGCGCAGGCCAGCCAGAGCTGGGCCGGGCCGCCGGGTTGCGCGGTGAGCGCCAGCCGGGCCACCGCCAGCACACCGGCGGCGACGAGTCCGACCGGGGCGGCGCCGACGCGGCGTACGAGCGTGGGCGCGGCGAGGGCGAGCAGGAACCAGCCGAGCGCGAACGCGCCGAGCAGCTCGGCAGGCGTCTCGGCGGCCCGGCCGAACAGGGTGATGACCGACGGCAGCCAGACCCGCAACACGTCCAGCAGGACCGCGATACCGAGGGCGAGCGTGAGGGTGGAGAGGTGACGGTGCCGCACGGGGCGCCTCTTCTCGTGACCGACGGGGGTTTTCGGCACGGCGATTCTGCGGGGCGCGACGGCGGGCGGTCAACGCGTACCCATGCGAAAGGGCGCCCACCGCGAACGGTGGGCGCCCTTTCGTGGGCCGTCCGGTCAGCGCCGGGTGGCGGCCTTCTTGGCCGGCGCCTTCTTCGCGGGCGCCTTCTTCGCCGCCGTGGTCTTCTTCGCCGCGGTGGACTTCGCCGCGGTCGTCTTCTTCGCCGCCGTGGTCTTGGTCGCGGCGGCCTTCTTCGCCGGCGCGGCCTTCTTGGTCGCGGTGGTCTTGGTGGCCTTGGTGGCCTTCGCCGCCGTGGTCTTCTTGGCGGCGGCGGTGGTCCGGCCTCCGGTGGCCTTGGCGGCACCGGTGGTCTTCTTCGCGGCGGCGGTGTCCTTGGGCACCTTGCCGCTGGCCACCATCTCCTTGAAGCCCGCGCCCGCCCGGAACGTCGGGACGGCGGTCTTCTTGACCTTCACCGCCTCGCCGGTCCGCGGATTGCGCGCTGTTCGGGCTCCCCGGACGCGCTTCTCGAACGCTCCGAAACCGGTGATCGCCACCTTCTCGCCCTTGGTGACCGCCGCCTGGACCTCAGCGAGAACCGCGTCGAGCGCGGCCGTCGCCGTCTTCCGGTCCCCCAGGCGAACGGCGAGCGCCTCGATGAGCTCGGCCTTGTTCACGACTTCCTCCCGATTGTGCAACTGACTCGACGCGAGCCATTCTGCGCGCACGGTATGCCCTGTGCTGCCTGGACACAAACATTCGGTCGAAAAAAGCCCTTGTGTCGCAACGGATTCGCCCCCACCGGATGCGCCGGTGGGGGCGAATAGCGCTGGAGATCAGGCGATCGAGGGCAGGAACGCCGGCCGGGCGGCCTCGTACGCGCTGATCTCGGCCTCGTGCCGGAGGGTGAGTCCAATGTCGTCCAAGCCCTCCATCAGCCGCCAACGGCTGTGGTCGTCCAGCGGGAACGCCCAGGTGGCGTCACCGGCGTGGACCTGACGGGCGGCGAGGTCGACAGTGATCGGCGTGGTCGGCTCGGATTCCACGAGATCCCACAGTTCTTCCACGGCTTTCAATTCCAGCTCGACCGGAAGGAGACCTTCCTTGAGCGCGTTGCCGCGGAAGATGTCGCCGAAGCGAGGCGAGATGACGGCCCGGAAGCCCCAGTCCCGCAGCGCCCAGACGGCGTGCTCCCGGGAGGATCCGGTGCCGAACTCGGGGCCGGCGATCAGAATCGACGCACCCGAATGGGCGGGATCGTTGAGGACGAATGACGGGTCCTCCCGCCACGCGTTGAACAGACCGTCGGCGAATCCGGTCCGGGTCACCCGCTTGAGGTACACGGCGGGGATGATCTGGTCGGTGTCCACGTTGGATCGGCGCAGCGGCACGGCCGTGCCGGTGTGGGTGGTGAACTTGTCCATGTCGGCTGCCCTTCTACAGGTCGGCGGGGGCGGCCAGCCGGCCGACCACGGCGGTGGCGGCGGCGACCGGCGGGGACACCAGGTGGGTACGCCCGCCCCGGCCCTGGCGGCCCTCGAAGTTGCGGTTGGAGGTCGAGGCGGAGCGCTCGCCCGGCTTCAGCGTGTCCGGGTTCATGCCCAGGCACATGGAGCAGCCGGCGAAGCGCCACTCGGCGCCGGCGTCGGTGAAGACCTTGTCCAGCCCTTCGATCTCGGCCGCCTCGCGGACCGCGGCGGAGCCGGGGACCACGAGCATGCGTACGCCGTCGGCGACCCGATGCCCGCGCAGCACCTCGGCGGCGGCCCGCAGGTCCTCCAGGCGGCCGTTGGTGCAGGAGCCGACGAACACCACGTCCACGGCGAGGTCGCGCATCGGGGTGCCCGGGGTGAGGTCCATGTACTCCAGCGCGCGGCGGGCGGCGACCCGCTCCGGCTCGGTGACGAAGTCCTCCGGGTCCGGCACGGTCGCGCCCAGCGGCACGCCCTGCCCGGGGTTGGTGCCCCAGGTGACGAACGGCGTGATCCGGCTCGCGTCGAGCGTGACCTCGGTGTCGAAGGTCGCGCCCTCGTCGGTGGGCAGCGTCCGCCAGTACTCCAGCGCCGCGTCCCAGTCGTCGCCCTGGGGCGCGCTCGGCCGCCCCTTCAGGTACGCGAACGTGGTCTCGTCCGGCGCGATCATGCCGGCCTTGGCGCCCCACTCGATGGACATGTTCGCGATCGTCATCCGCCCCTCCATCGAGAGGTCGCGGATCGCCTCGCCCCGGTACTCGACGATGTGACCGCGTCCACCGCCGGTGCCGACCTGCGCGATCAGCGCGAGCACCAGGTCCTTGGCGGTGACGCCGGGCGCCAGCTCGCCGACGACGTTCACGGCCATGGTCTTCGGGCGGGCCTGCGGCAGCGTCTGCGTGGCCAGCACGTGTTCGACCTCACTGGTGCCGATGCCGAACGCCAGCGCCCCGAACGCGCCGTGGGTGGCGGTGTGCGAGTCGCCACACACGATCGTCATGCCGGGCTGGGTGAGGCCGAGCTGCGGGCCGATGACGTGCACGATGCCCTGGTTCTCGTCGCCCAGCGGGTGCAGGCGGACACCGAACTCGGCGCAGTTGCGGCGCAGCGTCTCGATCTGGGTGCGGGAGGTGGGGTCCGCGATCGTGAGCAGGTCGCCGCGCCGGGAACGGAACGCCGGGTCGTCGTACCCGGTCGGGGTGTTGTGGTCCTCGGTCGCGATCGTCAGGTCGGTACGGCGGACCCCGCGCCCGGCCAGACGCAGCCCGTCGAACGCCTGCGGGCTGGTCACCTCGTGCAGCAGGTGCAGGTCGATGAAGAGCAGGTCCGGCTCGCCGGCGGCGGAGCGGACCACGTGTGCGTCCCAGACCTTCTCGGCCAGGGTCCTCGGTTGAGTGACTCCCACCATCTGGACATCCTAAATTCTGGGAGGTAAATTTCGGCTTGTGGGACACAGTATGAGCGGTGTCGGCGTTCTCGACAAGGCGGTGGTCATCCTGGCCGCCTGTGTCGACGGCGCCAGCCTGGCCGAACTCGTTGAACGCACCAAGCTGCCCCGGGCCACCGCGCACCGGCTGGCACAGGCGCTGGAGATCCACCGGATGCTCGTCCGGGACACCCAGGGGCGCTGGCGCCCGGGTCCACGCCTGGGCGAGCTGGCCAACGCGGCCCCGGACGTGCTCCTGACCGCCGCCGAGCCGCTGCTCGCCGCGCTACGGGACGCCACCGGCGAAAGCGCCCAGCTCTACCTGCGCCGCGCCGACGAGCGGATCTGCGTGGCCGCCGCCGAGCGTGCCAGCGGCCTCCGGGACACCGTCCCGGTCGGCTCGGTGCTGCCGATGACCGCCGGTTCGGCGGCGCAGATCCTGCTCGCCTGGGAGCCGCCGGAGGCGGTCATGCCGCTGCTCCCCCGCTCCAAGTTCACCGGCCGCACGCTGGCCGAGGTGCGGCGGCGCGGCTGGGCGCAGAGCGTCGCCGAGCGGGAGGCGGGTGTGGCGAGCGTCTCGGCGCCGATCCGGGACCGCACCGGGCGGGTGATCGCCGCGATCAGCATCTCCGGCCCGATCGAGCGCCTCGGCCGCCGCCCCGGCGAACGCCACGCCATGGCCGTCGTCCGAGCCGGCCAGCGCCTCTCCGGCCTCTAACCCCCCGCCCTCCCACCCCCCTCACCCCTAGCCCTCCTCGCGTTGATCATGAAGTTGGCGGCATTTTCGATCTCCCTGACGGCCGCTAACTTCATGATCAACGCGGCAGGGCCGGGGGGGTGGGAAGGGAGGGGGGCGGGAGGGGCGGGGATGCGGAACGGCCCGCCTCGCGTTGCGAGACGGGCCGTTCGTGGATGTAGCCCCGACCGGATTCGAACCGGCGCTACCGCCTTGAGAGGGCGGCGTCCTGGGCCGCTAGACGACGGGGCCAGGCACTTTTCCTGCTTCACCACCCTGCCGGGCGGTGTGGCAGTAGTCTAGCGGCATCCCGTCCGGCACCACCGCCGGGGGTCACCCCCTGCGCACGTGGCCGGACAGCAGAAAGCCCGCCCCGGAAACGGGACGGGCTGTCGGTGCTGTAGCCCCGACCGGATTCGAACCGGCGCTACCGCCTTGAGAGGGCGGCGTCCTGGGCCGCTAGACGACGGGGCCAGAACCTTCATTGCACTCCGTCAGCGTGAGCTGCCGGAATCCAGCGTCCGAGAGTTCTCGCGAACCCTCGGTTGCGCTGGGGTACCAGGACTCGAACCTAGACTAACTGAACCAGAATCAGTCGGGCTGCCAATTACCCCATACCCCATTGGCCCCTTGCGGCGCCGGGAATGAACTTTACCCTCCCGGTGCCGACAGGCCAAATCCAACCCCTCGAAACCCACCTGACCAGCGGAAACGAGGCATCGGAGCGGATCAGGCGACGGGGACCACCGGGTTGCTCAGCTCCCCGATCCCCTGGATCCGCACGGTGACCGTATCCCCCTCGGTGAGCGGACTAACCCCCGCCGGCGTGCCGGTCAGCACCACGTCGCCGGGCAGCAGCGTCATCACGTGCGAGATGTACGACACCAGGCCCGGTACGTCGAACACCATGTCCTTGGTCCGGCCGAGCTGGCGCACCTCCATCTCCTCCGGGTTGCGGCCCACCTCACACCGGATCTCCAGGTCGCTGACGTCGAGCCCGGTGGTGATCCACGGCCCGATCGGGCAGAACGAGTCGAAGCCCTTGGCGCGGGTCCACTGCCCGTCGGAGCGCTGGAGGTCCCGCGCGGTCACGTCGTTGGCGCAGGTGTAGCCGAAGATGGCCCGCTCGGCGGCGGCCCGGTCGGCCCGGCGGGCGCCCGGGGCGCCGATCACCACGGCGAGTTCCGCCTCGTGCTCGACCTGCTTGGAGAAGATCGGCAGCCGGATGGCGTCGCGCGGGCCGATCACCGAGGTGGACGGCTTGAGGAAGAGCAGCGGCTCCTTCGGCACCTCGCTGCCGTGCTCGGCGGCGTGCTCGGCGTAGTTGCGGCCGACACACACCACCTTGCTGGGCAGGATCGGCGACAGCAGCCGGACGTCGGAGAGCGCCCAGCGGGCGCCGGAGAACTGGATCTGCCCGAACGGGTGGCCCTCGATCTCGGCGATGGTCAGGCCCTGCGGCCCGGCCTCCGGCTCGCCCTCGACGACCCCGAACGACATTCCCTTGGCATGAGCGAAACGAGCGATACGCACCCGGCCAATCTATCCCCGCCCGCGGGCCGCCCGGCGGACACCGGCAGGCGGCACGCCCCGGCGGTCGCGCACCACACCTCGCGGGCCGCCGGCGGCACCGGACCGCCAGGAGCCGGACAGGGTACGCGCGATCGCGCCGGACAGGGCGGGAATGGCGGCTTCGTACCCGCCCGGCGGGCCCCGGACCATAGCTTCGGGTCCGGAGGTTCGTTGGTATGCCTGCATCGAGACGACACCACAGGGCCCTGGCAGTGTTCGTGAACTGCCTCGGCGTCATCGCCGCCGTACCGGCGCTGTCCCCGGCGACGCCCCGCGCGGCCGCCGCCCCCGCCCATCCGGCCCCACCACCGGCTGTCATCCCCGGTGCCGCGGCCACCCCGATCCCGACCGGCGTGCCGGCGGTGCCCCCGGCGGTGCCGACCACCGGCCCGGCACCGGTCCGCCCGTCGATGCCCCCGGTCAGCGTGGCGGTGGGCGCGGCGGGCACCCCGGCGCCGGGTTACCGGATCGAGGTCCGCAACGCCGGCACGGCACCCGTCGACACGATGGTCCGGCAGGAGCTGCCGAACGGGTCGCGGGCCACCACGGTGACCGGCGGTGGGCGGACCAGCCGTCCGGCCGGGATGAGCGCCGGTGAGGTGACCTGGCGGCTGCGGCTGCCGGCGAAGAGCACCACCACGCTGCACACCGCGCTGTCGGTCCCCGGTCCGGGCCGCTCGGTGACGGCACCCACCTGTGTCTACGGCTCGGACGGCACGCGCCCGTTCGACTGCGCCACGGCGACCTGGGTGGGCGCCGCGACGGCCCCGGCGGCGCAGGTCACCGCCGCCCCGGCCTGGCGGCGGCCGCCGGTGCTGCTCGCCGCGTTCACGGCGCTGCTGGTGGTCACCGCCGGTGTGGTGTGGTGGGCGGTGTGGCGCCGCCGCCGGCGCACCGCGGCGGGAAGCGCCGCACCCGGCGGCATGGCCCGCGGCGGGACGGGCGCCCCCGGAGGCGGCGCGACGCCCACCGGTACGCCCGCGGGCGGCACCATGCACACCGGCGCCCCCGGAAGCGGTATGCCCGGCGGAGCCGGACCGGGCCAGGGCGGACCGGGCCCAGGCGCGACCGGTGGGCCGGCCGA
The DNA here is from genome assembly GCF_007827625.1 of Micromonospora sp. CNZ297. NCBI lineage: Bacteria > Bacillati > Actinomycetota > Actinomycetes > Micromonosporales > Micromonosporaceae > Micromonospora > Micromonospora sp. CNZ297. The sequence goes on from NZ_VISU01000004.1 coordinate 294,104, forward strand.
GCGCGGCACGGTCTACCCGCGTACGGCCGTGCCGTCGCCCGCGAGCCGCCGCCGAAGGCCGCCGGTCTGGCTCGTGGTCGGCGTGGCGGCGGCCGTGCTGGCCGGTGTGGTGGGCGCGGCGGCCTGGTCGGCCACGCAGCGGGTGGCCGCGATGGACACCACGAAGCAGCCGACGAGCGGCGCGTGGGTGGGCAGCAGCGTCACCGGCGCGCTGGGCCAGCCGCTGCGCGAGACCGCGTTCGAGTTCACCGTCTACCGGCTGAGCTGCGGCGCCGACGTCCTGCCACCGGCGCCTGGCGGCGGTCGGCCGTGCCTGGCCACGGTCGGGGTGCGCAACCTCACGACCGAGGACCAGACCTGGCACGGGCAGTTGCAGCGGGCGTACCTGCCCAGCGGCAACTGGGTGGCAGCCGACGAGGACGCGACCCGGGTGGCGAACCTCGGCCGGGACGTCTTCTCCCAGCCGGTGGCCGCCGGGCGGCGGGTGCTGCTGCCGCTGGTGTTCACCATGCGCGGCGACGAGCCGCCGAAACGGCTGGAGCTGCGCAGCGGCGTCTTCTCGGCGGGCGTGCGGGTGGACGTGGCGTGATCCGGGCACGGGCGGCGGTCGTACCCTGGGGTGTGTGACCGCCGCCCTCGCCCCCGCGCTCGACCTGGCCGACTGGCAGGCGCGCCGGCACGCCCACGAGGCGCGGGTGGACGCCTGGCTGACGCCGCACCTGGAACGCCGCCGCACCGGGGTGAAGCACCCGGTGGAGGACTTCCTGTTCACCTACTACTCGCACCGCCCGGCGCAGTTGCGCCGCTGGCACCCGGGCGCGGGCGTGGTGCTGCGCGACGCCGACCCGGCCGGTTTCGGCCCGGACTACACAGCGGGCGCCGCCGGGCTCACCCTCGACACCGATCGGGTACGCGAGCGGCGCGCCGAGTCGATCACCTGGATCCGTACGCTGCTCGCCGCCACCGCCGGACGCCCCGCGCAGTTCGGGTGCTTCGGCATGCACGAGTGGGCGATGGTCTACCGGCAGACCCAGGATCAGGTACGGCACAACGCCTGGCCGCTGCGGCTGAGCCCGGCGGCGACGGCGGCTGTGGTCGAGGAGCGCGGCGTGCGGTGCAGCCACTTCGACGCGTTCCGGTTCTTCACCGCTCCGGCCCGGCCGCTGAACGTGCTCCAGCCGACCCGGGAGGGTCAGCACGCGCTGGAGCAGCCGGGCTGCCTGCACGCCAACATGGATCTCTACAAGTGGGCGTACAAGCTGTCGCCGCTGGTGCCGTCGGAGCTGGTGGCGGACTGCTTCGCGCTGGCCCGGGAGATCCGGGCGCTGGACATGCGGGCCAGCCCGTACGACCTGGCCGACCTGGGCTACCCGCCGGTGCGGGTGGAGACGCCGGAGGGCCGGGCCGAGTACGCCACCGCCCAGCGCGGGTTCGCCGAGCGGGCCGCCGGGCTGCGCGCCCGGCTGCTGGCCGCGCTGGACCGGGCCGCGCCGGCCGACCACCGCTGAGCGCGGGGCCGGCCGGCGCGGGGGTCAGTTCGCGGCGCAGGTCACTGCCGGCACCGGGCTCGGGACGGCACCGTCGGCCAGGAACCCGAACGTGGTCTGGGCGGCAGGGGCCAGGGCGCCGTTCCAGCTCGCGTTCCGGGCGGTCACTGTGGTTCCGCTCTGCGTCACGTCCGCGCTCCACGCCTGGCTGATCCGCTGGCCGGCGGAGAGCGGGAAGCGCACGGTCCAGCCGGCGATCGGCGCGGCGCCGCCGTTGCGGACCGTCACCTCCCCCTGGAAGCCGCCAGGCCACTGACCGGCGACCCGCCAGGTGGCGGTGCAGCCGCCGGCCGTGGGCGACGGGCTGGCCGTGGGCGACGGGCTGACGGTGGGCGACGGCGTGGGGCTGACGGTCGGGGACGTGGTCGGGCCGGGCGTGGTGCGGCCCAGCGCGGCGACCAGCGCCGGGTACCACCTGTCGGACATCTTCTGGTCGCCTGCGGCGTTCGGGTGCACGCCGTCGTACGTGTCGGTGGCGGTGCTGAACCCGGTCCACTGGTCGACCACCACGATCGGCGACGCGGCTGTGGTCTTCCCGGCCGCCCAGCCGTCGATCAGCGAGTTGAGCGCCACCGTCCGCTGGCCGCACTCGGGACAGCTCGCCGGGTTCATCGGGATGATCTTCGCGACCAGCACGGTCATGGCCGGGTTGGCGGCCCGCATCTGGTCCACCAGCTTCGAGTACGCGGCCAGGATCGTGGCGGGCGCGATGTTGCTCCACACGTCGTTGGTGCCGAAGTGCATGAGCACGACGTCCGGACGGGTGGCGGACAGCCAGCCGGGCAGCAGGTTCTGGTTGGCCACGTTCGTCGCGAGGTAGCCGCCGTGCCCCTCGTTGTCGCCGTCGTACGGCACACCGCAGCCCTGCGGCCCGAGCGTGCCGACGAAGTCGACGTCGGTGTGGCCGGTGGACTGGAGGCGGTTCCAGAGCAGCGCCCGCCAGCAGCCGGGCGACCCGGTGATGGAGTCGCCGAGCGGCATGACGCGGACCGGGGTGGCCGCCGCGGCGGCCGGGGGTGTGGTGGCGGTGAGGGCGAGGCCGAGGGCGAGGACCGGTAGCAGCGCGGCGAGCGCGGTCAGCGCGGCGCGCAGGGGGTTACGGGACATGCGGAAGGGACTCCTGTCACTGTGACGTGGTGGTCGGTGACGGCCCTGAAGCTCCCGTACGCATTGAAGCGCTTCGACGCCTCCGACTCAACCCTCCGGGTGCCCCCGATGCCGGTTCCACTCCGGGGCGAGGATCGACATGACAGTGGCGTCCACCCAGTCGTCGCCGTCGCGCAGCACCTGCCGCAGCGTCCCCTCGGCGACGAAGCCCACCTTCTCGTAGGCGCGCCGGGCACGCGGGTTGAACGCGAACACCTCCAGGCCGATGCGGTGCAGGCCGAGTTGCTCGAAGCCGTACCCGACGATCAGCCGGACCGCCTCGGTGCCGAGGCCGCGGTCGCGGCCGCCGGGGCCGATCAGCGTGCGGAAGTTGCAGCTCGCGTTGGCCCGGTCCCACTCGTTGAGGACCACCTCGCCGACGCAGGTGCCGCTCGCCCGGTCCACGACCGCGAGGTCGAGCCGGTCGTCCTGGCTGTTGCGGGTGCCGTACCAGGCCCGCAGGCGGGACGGCTCGAACGCCTCGCCGGCCGGGCTGCCGGTCAGCCGGGCCACCTCCGGGTCGGCCAGGATCTCGGCGAGCGCCGGCAGGTCGTCGTCGTGGAACGGGCGCAGCACCACCCGCTCGCCGGTGAGCGTGGGCTTGACGGAGAAGTCGATCACGTGGCGGAATTCTCCGGGCGGCGCGCTCGGCGGCTCAACAGGTTTTCGGTCAGTCGCCGTCCACCCGGCGGTCGCGTTTGCGCTGCGACTGACGCTTCTTCTCGGCCAGGCGACGCTCCTTGGCGCCACGGGAGGGGCGGGTCGGCCGGCGCGTCTTCGGCGGCGGGGCGACGGCCTCGCGCAGCAGCGCGGCCATCCGCTCGCGGGCCGCCTCCCGGTTGGCCAGCTGGGCGCGGTGCTCGCTGGCGGTGACCGTCAGCACGCCACCGACCAGGCGGCCGGCGAGCCGGGCCAGCGCCCGTTCCCGCAGCGTCTCCGGCACGCTCGGCGAGCCGCCCAGGTCGAAGCTCAGCTCCACCCGGGAGTCGGTGGTGTTGACTCCCTGGCCGCCGGGCCCGGACGAGCGGGAGAACCGTTCCCGCAGCTCGGCGGCGGGCACCGTGAGCCGATCGGTGACCCGCAGTCCGTCGTCCACTCCCCGAGGCTAGCGCCCCGCGCGGTGACTCGGGGTGGGGGTGGCGCTCGGCGTGGGACCGGCCCGTTCCTCGCCGCCGCCGGACGCCGCGTACGCGGCCGCGCCGACGAGCAGCAGGGCGATCACCGCGAGCTTGACGACGACGCCCCGGATCGCGAGCCAGGCGTTGCGCCGGGCGCCGGGGACGCTGGTCCGGATGGTCTGGTAGTCGGTCCAGCCGCGTTTCGCACGCGCGTAGGACGCGCCGACACCGGCGCCGATGATCAGGCCCACCACGAGGAGGGCCGCAATGACAGCTTGCTCCACCTCCGCCAGTATTCATACTCAGCGTAATATTTCTATGGCCCAATGATCCCACGCCGGATATCCGACACTTCGCACCGATCTTGCGACGCTTGTGCAGGTCAGCGCCGGGAGGGGCGGCAGGGCAACCCCGCGCGGGCGCCAGGCCGGGCCCGCGCGGGTGGCCGCGCAGACGACTCAGCCGCCCCGGCCGATGATGGTGTCGGCGGTCTGCTGGACCTGGTCGATCGGGATGGCGAAGCCGATACCGATGGAGCCGTTGCCGTCGATGGTGGCGATCGCCGTGTTCACGCCGACCACCTCACCGCGCGCGTTCACCAGCGGACCACCGGAGTTGCCCGGGTTGATCGAGGCGTCGGTCTGCACCGCCGTGTGCCGGCCGTTGCCGATCCGTACCTGCCGGTTGAGCGCGCTGACGATGCCGGCGGTGACCGTCCCGGCGAGCCCGAGCGGCGACCCGACCGCGAGCACCGGCTCCCCCACTCTCGTCGAGTTCGCCTTTGCCAGCGGCAACGGCGGCAACCCGGCCGACGCGGGCACCTTCAGCACGGCCAGGTCGCTGGCCGGCTCCCGGCCCACCACCTCGGCCGGGAAGCGCCGCCCGTCCGACGTCTCCACAGTCACCACGCCGGAACCGCCCCGGGCCAGGATGTGGTCGTTGGTGACGATGTGCTGCTCGTTGTCGATGGCGAACCCGGAGCCGGACGCGGACGCGCCGGAGCGGCCCCCGACCATCACCGACACCACCCCGGGCACCGTCTTGCCGGCGGCGGTGATCAGCTCCGCCGGCACCGGCGCGGCGGACGCCGCTGCCGGTCCCGGCGCGCCCCGGTCGGCCGCCCAGGTGCCGGCCGCCGCGCCGGAGACGGTGGAGAGCGCCACCACCGCCGCCACGCTCAGCAGCCGGTGCCGCAGGCTACGCCGCCCGGCCTCCGGCCCGCCCCCGGGTACGTCCCGGTAGCCGCGCCCGTCCGGGTCCAGCTCCGGCGAGACGAACCACGGTCCGCGTGGCTCGCCGAGTCCGGTCTGCACTGCCATGCCTGGCTCCTCACATGTCGTGCGGTAGTGGTGTGCGGGTCAGGGCAGCCGGGAGAACCACCGCAGCGAGCCGGCCGCGGCGCCCATCGCCAGGACCAGCCCGAGGCCGATGAAGCGGGCCGAGATGTCCTGCCGCTCGGTGCGGTAGCCGACCGAGGTGCCGATGTCCTCGTAGACGTCCTTCAGCTCGGCGGTGGTGGACGCCTCGTGGAAGCCCCCGCCGGTCTGCTCGGCGACCGCCCGCAGCGTCTGGCCGTCCACCGGCACCTGGATCGCCCGGCCACCCCTGTCGACCGAGCCGCCCGGCGTGCCGAAGGAGATGGTGTGCACCGGCACCTTCGCGGCGACCGCCTGGTCGGCGGCCTCCATCGGGTCCATGCCGGAGGTGTTCGCACCGTCGGAGAGGATGATGATCCGGGCCGGCGGCGGATCCTTGGCGGCGGTGGCGTCCAGGCTCTTGACCGCGCCGAGCGAGGTGCTGATCGCCTCGCCGATGGCGGTGCCCTGCACGCCGGTGATGCCCTCGGCCAGCCGCCCGATCCCGTCGTGCAGCGCCTCCCGGTCGGTGCTCGGCGGCACCAGCACCGCCGCGCTGCCGGCGAACGCGACGAGGCCGACGTTGAACTCGTCCGGCAGCCCGTCGACGAACCGCCGGCCCGCCTCCTTGGCCGCTGTCAGCCGGTCCGGGTCCACGTCACCGGCGAGCATCGAGGTGGAGACGTCCACCGCGACCATCACCGTGGCCCGCTCCCGGGGCACCCGCACCTCCGCCTCGGGCCGGGCGAACCCGACCACGAGCAGCGCCAGCATGGCGAGGAACAGGCCCGCCGGGACGTGCCGCCGCCAGGCCGGGCGGCGCGGGGCGACCCGGTCGAGCAGGCGCAGGTTGGTGAAGCGCACCGCGTACCGGCTCTGCCGCCGTTGCAGCACCAGGTAGCCGGCGACCAGCGCGACGACGGCGAGCAGCAGCCAGAGGCGGGCGGGTGACTGCCAGGTCATGCGACACCTCCGCGGGCCGCGGCCGGTACGGTGGCCAGCCGGCGCTGCTCGTGCACGTACCGGACGACGTCCGCGCACCAGTCCCGGTCGGTGCGCAGCGCCAGGTGGGTCGCGCCGGCCCGGCGCAGCGTGCGGCGCACCTGGTCGCGCTGCTCGGCGGCGGCACGCGCGTACCGCTCGCGCAGGCCCGGGTCACCGGTCCACACCTCGCGGTGCCGGCCGCTCTCCGGGTCGACGAGCGTGACCAGGCCGACGTCCGGCAGTTCCAGCTCGCGCGGGTCGGTCACCTCGACGGCGAGCACCTGGTGCCGTACCGCGAGGCGGCGCAGCGCGGCGGCCCACGGCGGCGGCGCCGCGTCCGGGTCGTCGGGCAGCTCGTCGAGGAAGTCGGAGACGATCACCACGAGCCCGCGCCGGGTGGCGACGCGCTGGAGGCCGTCCAGCCCGTCGGCCAGGCCCGGCGCCGCGTCCGTCCGGCCCGCGCCGGCCGCGCCCGCGCCGCCGGAGTCCGGCAGGTCGCCGGTACGCGGGGCGCCGAGCAGCGCGCGGAGCAGCCCGAGCAGATGGGTACGCCCGCTGCGGGCCGGGAACCGGCGCAACCCGCGCGGGGTGAGCACCTGGGCGCCGAGCCGGTTGCCGACTCCCGCGGTGAGGAAGCCGATCGCCGCCACGGCGGCCACCGCCAGTTCCCGTTTGTCCAGCGTGGACGTCCCGTACTCCATGCTGGGGCTGGCGTCGACGAGCAGCCAGGTGGTCAGTTCCCGGTCCGCGTCGACCTCCCGGACGTGCGGGACGGTGGTCCGGGCGGTGACCGCCCAGTCCATCCGGCGTACCTCGTCCTCGCCGGGGCGGTACTCGCGGCTGCCTGCCGCCTCGCTGCCCGGTCCGGGGAGCAGGCCGCGGTACCGGCCGTGCAGCAGCCCGTCGAGCCGCCGGGTCACCGTCAGCTCCAGCCGGCGCAGCCGCTGGTCCGGGGCGAGATCGGCGAGCCCGGGTCCGGCCTCGCCGGTCATGCCGCCGCCAGGTCGTTCACCGTCTCGGTGGGCCCGTTCACCAGCCGGGGCGGCGGCACCGCCTCGATCACGCGGCGCACCACGTCCTCGCCGGAGATCCCGTCGGCGATCGCGTCGAAGGAGAGCACGAGCCGGTGCGCCAGCACGTCCACCGCGAGTTCCCGGATGTCCTCGGGGAGCACGTAGTCCCGGCCGTGGATGAGCGCCTGGGCGCGGGCGGCGGCCACCAGGCCGAGCGTGGCCCGGGGGCTGGCCCCGTACGCCAGCAGGGGCGCGACGTCGGGCAGGCCGAAGCGCTCCGGGTCGCGGGTGGCGAGGATGAGGCGGACCACGTACTCGGCGAGCGCGTGGTGGACGAAGACGTCGGTGGCGCGGCGCTGGAGTTCGCGCAGCCGGACCGGGTCGAGCACGGTGCGCGCGGTGGGCCGGTCGGTGCTCATCCGGTAGAGGATGGCCAGCTCGTCGGCGTCGCTCGGGTAGTCGACCACCACCTTCATCAGGAAGCGGTCGCGCTGTGCCTCCGGGAGCTGGTAGACACCCTCGGACTCGATCGGGTTCTGGGTGGCCAGGACCAGGAACGGGTCCGGCACCGGCCAGCTCCGGCCGGCGATGGAGACCTGCCGCTCGGCCATCGCCTCGAGCAGCGCCGACTGCACCTTGGCCGGGGCCCGGTTGATCTCGTCGGCGAGCACCAGGTTCGCCATGATCGGCCCCAGCTCCACGTCGAACTGTTCGGTGGAGGCGCGGTAGATGCGCGTGCCGACGATGTCGGAGGGGACCAGGTCGGGGGTGAACTGGATCCGGGAGAACGTGCCACCGACCACTGTGGCGAGTGTCTGCGCCGCCAGCGTCTTGGCCACCCCCGGTACGCCCTCCAGCAGGCAGTGCCCGTCGGCGATCAGGGCGGTGAGCAGGCGGTCGACGAGCCGATCCTGCCCGACGATCACGCGTTTGACCTCGACGAGGGTCTGTTCCAGCTCGACGCCGCTCGCGTCGGCGTCGACCGGGCTGAGCACGCTGGCCGGGGTGTCCGAGATGTCCGTCACGGTGCTTGCTTCCCGGGCCGGACCGGCGACAAACGTCGGATTATCGGCCCCTGGGCGGTGGTCGGCGGGCCGGACCGGCAGCTTCTCCCCAGCCGGGCGGGAACGACACGAAGCGGCGCGGCACCGGCCGGAGGGGTACGGAACACGACACCGGCCCCCGCCGGAGCGGGGGCCGGTGCGGGGCCGGACGGATCAGTTGGCGATGACCAGGTGGAACGGCCGGTCCGAGGCGCTGCCGGAGGAGCTGCGCGTCTGCACGAAGACGGCGTTCGGGGTGAGCGTGCGGGGTGCGACCGACACCTCACCGGCCGGCGGCACGTTCGCCGTGTCGTTCGTGCCGATGGTCGCCACGTACGCCTTGGCGGACACGTTGTAGTCCAGCAGCACCTGGTACTGCCCCGGCGACACCCCGATGCCCGGGGTGAACCGGAACGAGGACACCACGTTGCCGGAGTGCTGCAACAGCGTGCCGTTGGCCGCCACGACGGCCCAGGCGACCTGGCCGGCCGCCGGCGGGGCCAGGGTGGCCCGCATCGCGGTCCGGGCGGCCTGCCGCTCGACGGCGGTCACCGGCGGCTGCGCCGTGGAGTGCCGCGGGCCGGGCTGCGGCTTCGCCTCCGGCTGGGCGGCAGCGGCGATCCCGCCACCGGCCAGGCTGAGCGACAGCGCGGCAAGCGCCACCACCGTCGCCTTCCGCTTGAAGAATGTGGCCATGAGTTCTCCCTTTGTAGACCGTGGTGATACGGCGACTGCGCGCGTCAAATTGCGGATCATCGGGTATCCGCTCGGGAGCGCACCGCTCGTGAGCTGGCCTTACTACAGAGAGTCGCGACGTCTCAACCAGGTGGAACCTAGCACCGGAAAATGTGGGCGGTCAATAGCGTTATTGCGTGTCCGACCGATCGGCAAAGATGGCCGCAAAATTGCGAGGAACAATTCACGAAATTGTTTCGGAGGGCATCGCGCCGACCCGGCTCCGGGTAGCCTCACCGTCGTGATCACCATGCCGCGACCAGCCCGGGCCGGCACCCGGGGCGGCCGCCCGGCCACCGCCGCATGCTGGCTCGCCGTCGCACCGGTCGCCGCATGGGCGCTGGTACGCCTGACCGGGCTGGAACGCGGTCCGCTGGTGCAGGCGGTCGCGTTCACGCCGTACGCCGCCGCCGTGGCCCCGGTCGTGGCGGTGGCGGCACTCGCCCTGCGGCGCCGCACCCCGGCGGTGGTCGCGGTCCTGGCCGCGCTGGCGCTGATCGGCGCGGTGGCGCCCCGTGCGGTCCCCGGCGACCGGCCCGCCGCCGACGGGCCGACGCTGCGGCTGCTCACCGCCAACCTGCGCCTCGGCTCGGCCGACCCGGCGGCGCTCGTGGACCTGGTCCGGACTCGGCGGGTCGACGTCCTCACGGTGCAGGAGCTCACCCCGCCGCTGGCTGCCGAGCTGGACCGGCTCGGCCTGGCCGAGCTGTTGCCGCACCGGTCGCTGACCCCCGAGGTCGGCTCGACCGGCTCCGGCGTGTACGCCCGGCACCCGCTGCGCGACACCGGCCACCGGCGCAACAAGGGCTTCTTCTTCACCCAGGCGTACGCCACGGTGACGCTGCCCGGGGCGCCACCGGTGCGGGTGGAGTCGGCGCACCCGGCCGCGCCGTACGCCCCGCACGTGGTGCCGGACTGGTGGACCGACCAGCGCGCCCAGCCGCCTGCCACCCCGGACGGCGGGCTGAGCGTGCTGGCCGGCGACTTCAACGCCACGCTCGACCACGCGGCGCTGCGGGACCTGATCGCCACCGGCTACACCGACGCGGCGGACGCGGCCGGGGCGGGGTTCGGCGGCACCTGGGGCCCGTACGACGGCGACCCGATCCCGCCGGTCACCATCGACCACGTCCTCGTGGACCGGCGCATCGCGGTGCGCGCCGCCCGCACCTACCCGGTGCCGGGCAGCGACCACCGCGCGCTGCTGGCCGAGCTGCGCCTGCCGGCCGGGTGAGTCAGGCCGCGCTCCCGCCCGGCACCCGGGCCCGGTCCAGGCCGTAGGTGAGCGCGTCGACCAGGGCGTGCCAGCTCGCCTCGACCACGTTCGGGTGCACGCCCACTGTGGTCCAGTCGCGGCCGGCGCCGGCGGTCTCCACGAGTACGCGCGTGACAGCGCCGGTGCCGTGGCTGCCCTCCAGGATGCGCACCTTGTAGTCGGCCAGCTCGAACTCGCGCAGCTCCGGGTAGTGCCGGGCCAGGCCGACCCGCAGCGCCTCGTCCAGCGCGTTGACCGGGCCGTTGCCTTCGGCGGTGGCGATCACCCGCTCGCCGCGTACCCGGATCTTCACCGTCGCCTCGGAGACCACCGCGCCGTCCTCGCGGTGCTCGACGATCACCCGGTACGACTCCAGCGCGAACGGCCGGGCCGGCGCGGCATCCGGCAGCTCGGAGCGGACCAGCAGCTCGAACGAGGCGTCGGCGGCCTCGAACGACCAGCCGTCGGCCTCCAGCTCCTTGACCCGCCCGGTGACCCGGGACAGGGCGTCCGGATGGCCGGCCAGGTCCAGACCGAGCTCGCGGCTCTTGAGCTCGATGCTGGCCCGGCCGGCCATCTCGGTCACCAGGATCCGCATGTCGTTGCCCACCACAGCGGGTTCCACGTGGTTGTAGAGCAACGGGTCGACCTTGATCGCGCTCGCGTGCAGCCCCGCCTTGTGAGCGAAGGCGGCGGCCCCGACGTAGGCCTGGTGGGTGTCGGGGGCGATGTTGGCGATCTCGGAGATGGCGTGCGAGACCCGCACCATCTGTTCCAGGCAGCCCTCCGGTAGGACGGGCATGCCCAGCTTGAGCTGGAGGTTGGCGACGATCGCGAAGATGTCGGCGTTGCCGGGGCGCTCGCCGTACCCGTTGGCGGTGCCCTGCACGTGCCGGACGCCCGCCTCGACAGCGGCGATGGTGTTGGCGACCGCGCAGGCGGTGTCGTTCTGGGCGTGCATGCCGAGCCGTTCCGGCGCGATGCCGGTCCGCGCCACCAGTTGCTCGACCACGGCGGTGACCTGGGAGGGCAGCATGCCTCCGTTGGTGTCGCAGAGCACGAACCGCTCGGCGCCGGCGGCCAGCGCGGTCTCCGCCACGGCGGCGGTGTAGCCCGGGTCGAACCGGAACCCGTCGAAGCAGTGCTCTCCGTCGACGAAGACGCGCCGCCCCTGCGCCACCAGGTACGACACGGTGTCGCGGATCATGGCGAGGTTCTCCTCGGCGGTGGTGCGCAGCGCGCGCTCCACGTGCCGCAGGTCCGCCTTGGCGACCAGGGCCACGGCCGGGGTCCGGGCGTCGAGCAGGCCGCGCACCTGCGGGTCGTCCTCGACCGCGAGGCCGGCCTTGCGGGTGGCCCCGAAGGCGACCAGGATCGCGTGCCGCAGCTCCAGCTCGGTACGGGCGCGGCGGAAGAACTCGGTGTCCTTCGGCACCGCGCCCGGCCAGCCGCCCTCGATGAAGCCGACTCCGAGGTCGTCGAGCAGGCGGGCCACCGCCAGCTTGTCGACCACCGAGTACGTGAGCCCTTCGCGCTGCGCGCCGTCGCGCAGCGTCGTGTCGTACACCTGGAACGTCATCGGAGTCCTCTTCTCGTGCCCTGGGGAGCAAACAAAAAGACCCCCCGCGGATGCGGGAGGTCTGCGCGCTCGGCGGGGGAAGGGCCGGCGCGCTAGCTGCTAATGATCAGGACGAAGCTGGTCACGACCCGTACTCTGCCACCCCGGCTCCGGTTTTGGGAGGCGAAACCCATATTCCGGGACGATCGCGCGTGCGGTGATCGTCTTCACACCCGGCCACCGCCCGCCACGAGCGCAAACGGGGCTACGGAAGAATCTTGAACAGATCCAGTTACTGACCCGGCGGTGCTGCCGGGTCACGCTCAAGGAGGACCCGTGCTCACTGTCGGTGACCACTTCCCCGAGTACGAACTCACCGCCTGCGTGTCGCTCGACGCCGACAAGGCGTTCGAGACGATCAACCACAAGTCCCACGAGGGCCAGTGGCGCGTCGTGTTCTTCTGGCCGAAGGACTTCACCTTCGTCTGCCCCACCGAGATCGCCGAGTTCGGTCGCCTCAACGGCGAGTTCGCCGACCGCGACGCCCAGGTGCTCGGCGTCTCCGTCGACAACGAGTTCGTCCACTACGCCTGGCGCAAGGACCACCCGGACCTGCGCGAGCTGCCCTTCCCGATGCTCAGCGACATCAAGCGTGAGCTGACCTCCGCCTGCGGCGTGCTCGGCGCCGACGGTGTCGCGCAGCGGGCCACCTTCATCGTGGACCCGAACAACGAGATCCAGTTCGTCATGGTGACCGCCGGTTCGGTCGGCCGCAACGTCTCCGAGGTGCTGCGGGTGCTCGACGCCCTTCAGACCGACGAGCTGTGCCCGTGCAACTGGAACTCCGGCGGCGCGACGCTCGACGCCAAGGCTCTTCTCGCCGGCGCCGGGGCCTGACCATGGGCCTGGACGCGATCAAGGCGGGCCTGCCCGAGTACGCCAAGGACATCCGGCTCAACCTCGGCTCCACCATCACCACCTCGACGCTGAAGCCGGAGCAGGCGTGGGGCACCGCCCTGGCCTGCGCGGTGGCGGCCCGCAACCCGGTGGTGCTGCGGGAGATCGCCGCCGAGGCGGCCGGTCACCTCACGCCCGAGGCGGTCGAGGCGGCCAAGGGCGCGGCGGCGGTCATGGCGATGAACAACGTCTACTACCGGGCCAAGCACCTGATCGGCGACGAGCAGTACGCGTCGCTGCCGGCCCGGCTGCGAATGCAGATCATCGCCCGCCCCGGTGTGGAGAAGACCGACTTCGAGCTGTGGTGCCTCGCCGTCTCGGCGATCACCGGCTGCGGCGTCTGCCTGGAGTCGCACGAGAAGACGCTGCGCGCGGCCGGGTTCAGCCGTGAGCAGGTGCACGAGGGGCTGCGGATCGCCGCCGTCGTACACGCCGCCGCGGTGACCCTGGACGCGGAGGCCGCACTGGCCTGATCGACCGGCCCGCACGTGCCCGACCGGCACCGCACGGGCCGACGACCCGAGGGGCCGGCGTCACCACCGTGGCGCCGGCCCCTCGGCGTCGGCGGGCCGGCCGCCGGCGGGTTGGTGCCCGGACAGGGTGGGTAACCCTCCCGACTGACGACGGCGCCGCGACGGCCGCGGCCCTGGGGACGGGAGGCGGCACATGGACGGACTGGACCCGCGCGCCACGCACGGCGGCACCGAGCCGATCCTCGACGACGGCCGGGGCACGGTCGCCGGGGGCGCCCCGGCGGGCGCCTTCGACCCGTGGCGCTACCGCGACGAGGCGGGTGTGGCGAGCGCCGACCTGACCGGCTACAAGGTCGAGGCCACCGACGGCGCCATCGGCAAGATCGACCGGGCGAGCCACGAGGTGGACGACAGCTACCTGGTCGTGGACACCGGGCCGTGGATCTTCGGCAAGAAGGTGATGCTCCCGGCCGGGACCGTGAACCACGTCGACCACGACGCCCGCACCGTGCACGTCGACCGGGAGAAGGACCAGATCAAGGCCGCCCCGGAGTACGACGAGTCCAGCCACGCCGAACCGGGCTACCGGGACCGGCTGGGCGGCTACTACGGCGAGAACCACTCGGCGCTGCCGCCGGACGTGCCGCCGCGCGCCTGACATCCCGGCGACGGCCGGCGGGGACGGACGAACGCCCCGCCGGCCGTTACCGTGTCGGATGTGGACGCCCCGCAGAGCCCCTTCCCCGCCCTGTTCAACTTCCGCGACGTCGGCGGATACGCCGCTCGGGACGGGCGCACGGTCCGCCGCGGCCGGCTCTACCGCTCCGACTCGCTGCACCGCATCGACGAGACCGACCGGAGCGCGTTCACCGCGCTCGGCATCCGTACCGTCATCGACCTGCGCCGGCCGTCCGAGGTGGAACGCGACGGGCGGGTGCCCGACTACGACGGGCTGACCTACCGGCACATCCACCCCGAGCACGCCGACTGGGGTGCGAACCGGTTCGACGCCTCCGGCGTCAGCCTGGCCCGCTACCTGGCCGACCGGTACGCCGACCTGGCGCGTACCGGAACCGCCGGGCTCGCCGAGGCGGTCGGGCTGATCGCGGACAGCGCCAACGCCCCGGTGGTGGTGCACTGCGTCGCCGGCAAGGACCGCACCGGCATCGTCTGCGCGCTCACGCTGGCAGTGCTCGGGGTGCCCGACGAGGACGTGGTAGCCGACTACGCGCTCAGCACCGCCGCGTCGCAGCGCTTCACCGCCTGGGTCCGGGCCACGCTGCCGGACGCGGAGGAACCGCCGCCGCCGTTCCTGGAATCGCCGGCCGAGGCGATGGAGCTGTTCCTCGCCGAACTGCGCACCGGCTACGGGTCCGTCGAGGGCTACCTGACCCACGCCGGCGTCACCGAGGCGCAGGTGGAGTCCCTCCGCACCCATCTCCTGGACTGACCCGGCCTCGCGGTGATCGAGGAGCGAACCCCTCGATCACCGCGAAGCGCCGTCAGAGGACCCGGGTGACCCAGCCGTACGGGTCGGCGGCACGCCCGCGCTGGATGTCGACGAGCTTCTGCCGCAGCGCCATGGTGGCCCGGCCCGGCTCGCCGCCGCCGATGAGGAACTCGCCGTCGGGGAAGCGCACGCCGCCGATCGGGGTGATCACGGCGGCGGTGCCGCAGGCGAAGACCTCGCGCAGCCGCCCGCTCGCCGCGTCGGCCCGCCAGTCGTCGAAGGCGACCGGCGCCTCCCGCACCTCGTGCCCGGCCTCGGCGGCGAGGGTGAGGATCGCGTCGCGGGTGATGCCCGGCAGGATCGTGCCGCCCAGCGGCGGGGTGACGATGCTGCCGTCGTCGTAGACGAAGAAGACGTTCATGCCGCCCAGCTCGTCGACGTACCGCCGCTGCACCGCGTCCAGGAACACCACCTGGTCGCAGCCCGCCTCGATCGCCTCGGCCTGGGCCGCCAGCGAGGCGGCGTAGTTGCCGCCGCACTTGGCCGCGCCGGTGCCGCCGGGCGCGGCCCGGGTGTAGTCCGGCGAGACCCACACCGTCACCGGCTTCACGCCACCGGCGAAGTACGCACCGGCCGGCGAGGCGATCACGCAGTAGAGGTATTCGTTGGCCGGGCGCACACCGAGGAAGACCTCGCTGGCGAACATGAACGGCCTCAGGTAGAGGCTGGCGTCCTCGTGCTCGGGAATCCACGCCTGGTCGACCTCGACCAGCCGGCGCAGCGACTCCACGAACGTCGCCTCCGGCAGCTCCGGCATGGCCAGCCGGCGCGCCGACGCGGCGAACCGGGCCGCGTTGGCCTCGGGACGGAACATCGTCACCGCGTCACCGGTGCGGTACGCCTTCAGCCCCTCGAAGATCTCCTGCGCGTAGTGCAGCACCGCCGCGGCCGGGTCCATCGGGATCGGCGCGCGCGCCTCCAGGCGGGCGTCGTACCAGCCCTTGCCCTCGGCGTAGCGGATGGTGACCATGTGATCGGTGAAGACCCGGCCGAAGCCCGGGTTCGCCAGCAGGGCGGCCCGGTCGGCGGCGGATACCGGCGCGGGATTCGGACGGATCTCGAAATCGAGCATGTCACCACCGCTCATCGCGCTGACCTCCCTGCGGGTTCACGGCATGCGGGATCGCACGCCGACGTCACTGGTGCCAGAAACTTACCCCGAACGGTCGTTCAGCGGATAGCTCCGCCCCGGCGGATGCGACGCGCCGGACGGTCGGGTGGGCCCGGTGACGGGTCTGGCGGCCCGGTACCGGGCCGCCAGCAGGGTCGGCCCGGTCAGGCTACGGCGTACGCGGCGAGCCGGTCGCCGACCTCCTCGGTTCGCAGCGGCGTCCCCGGCGTACGCCCGGCCAGCTCGGTGCCGACCGCGGCGGTGACCCGGGCGGCGGCGTCGGCGTGGCCGAGCTGGTCCAGCAGCAGCGCGGCGGACAGCACCGCGGCGACCGGGTCGGCGACGCCCTGGCCGGCGATGTCCGGCGCCGAGCCGTGCACCGGCTCGAACATCGACGGGTAGCGCCCCTCGGGGTTGATGCAGCCGCTGGCCGCGAGCCCGATGCCACCGGTCACGGCGGCGGCGATGTCGGTGAGGATGTCGCCGAACAGGTTGTCGGTGACCACCACGTCGTACCGGGACGGGTTCGTCACCAGGAACATCGCTGCGGCGTCGATGTGCTGGTATTCCGTGGTCACGTCCGGGTGCTCGGCGGCCACCGCGGCGAAGGCGCGCGCCCAGAGCGACCCGGCGTGGGTGAGCACGTTCGTCTTGTGCACGAGCGTGACCTTGCGCCGCTCCCGGCGGCCGGCGCGGGCGAACGCGTCGCGGATCACCCGCTCGACGCCGTGCCGGGTGTTCAGGCTCTCCTCGGTGGCCACCTCGGCCGGGGTGTCCCGGTGCAGCGCGCCGCCGGCGCCCGCGTACAGCCCCTCGGTGCCCTCGCGGACCACCACGAGGTCGACCTCGCCGGGCTTGACCGCCGCGAGCGGACCGGCCACGCCGGGCCAGAGCCGGGACGGGCGCAGGTTGACGTACTGGTCGAAGGCGAACCGGAGCTTCAGCAGCAGACCGCGCTCCAGCACACCCGGCGGCACGGTCGGGTCGCCCACCGCGCCCAGCAGGATGGCGTCGTGACCGGCCAGCTCGTCGAGGACGGAGTCGGGCAGCACCTCGCCGGTGCGGTGATAGCGCGCCGCGCCCAGGTCGTACTCGGTGGCCTCGATCCCGGGCACCACCGCGTCGAGGACCTTGCGGGCCTGCGCGACCACCTCGGGTCCGATGCCGTCGCCGGCCACCACCGCGATGTGTGCCACCTGGCGCTCCTCGTCTCGTCGTTAGGCGCAACCGTACGTCGCCGTCCCGGCCCCCGGTACGAATCTTCCATCATCCGGGACGGCGAATCACAGGAGGCTCCCAGCCGACATTCATGGTGCGGTCATCTCCACTGCTTAGGGTCGAGTCCACGGGTCGACGGGGGCCCGGAATGCGGCACCGCCGCGACGTAGCGGCGACCACCGAGGGGGCAGGTGTCATGCGGATCGAGCACCGGCGGGCCCACTGGGCGGACGAGCAGCCACGTACCCGCTGGGTCGACCAGTCCGCGTTCCGCCCGACCCGCCCGGACCTGCACCTGGGCGCCACGAACCACCGCGTCGAGCGGGCCGGTGCCGCGGCGTCCGGCCGGATCAGCGTCCGCCACACCGTCACCACCTCGACCGCCGACTACACCATGCTCCTCAACGCGCCGGAGTGGTTCGGCCACCGGGCGGTCAGCGAGGCGCTGCGCGACGCCGTCGCCGAGCTGCGCGCCGTCGACCTCACCTACGGCCCGAACCGGCCGGACAGCCTCGTCTCCCGGCTGCGCCGCGACGAGATCAGTCCCGACTCGTACCCCCCACTGGCCGACCTGATCGACCTCTGCGCCGCGATGCGGGCGGCGACCGACGGCTGGTTCGACGCCTGGGCCGTGCCGGGCGGCTTCGACCCGGGCGGCCTGCTCGGCGGCTGGGCGGTGGAACGGGCCGCGGCGCGGTTGCGCGCCGCCGGCATCCACGACTACGCCGTGCTCAGCGGCGCCGACCTGACGGTACGCGGACACGCCGCCCACGGCGGCCCGTGGCGTGTCGCCGTGCACCACCCCACCGACACCCGCCGGACACCTGTCGTGCTGGAGATGACAACGGGCGCGGTCGGCACGTCGGGCGTCACCGGCCGGCGCGGGCACGTCGTCGACCCGCACACCGGCGAGCCGACCGACCGGCTGGTGGCCGCCACCGTGCTCGGCCCGAACCTCGCCGTCGCCGACGCCTACGCCACCGCCCTGTACGCCGCCGGACCGGCCGGGCTGGCCTGGTTCCGTCACGACACGGACTACCGCCCGCTGTTCGCGCACCACCGGCGCTGAGTCGCCGTCCGCCCGCACGACACCGGCCGGGAGCGCGATCGGCCCCCACGGTCTCGGCAACGACCGTGAGGGCCGGTCAGCGACGAGTGCGCGTGGCTCGCGCAATCGAGGGGTGCGGGCCGAGGGGCCGGACGCCCGACCGCGCCACCCGAAGACGGGCCGGGGATCGACTCAGCGGAAACCGCATCGGTACGCTAGCGAATCGACGCAACTCGACGCAAGAGTCTCCACAGCGGACGCCGGGTGAACGATGTCGGCAATCAGCGGTGAACGCACGGTGGGGCAGAGGTGACGGGCCGGGCCCGGGATGGCACGCTGTCCGCCGTGAGTTTCGATCTGAGCGTGTGGGCCCTGCCGAACGGGGCGACACCGGAGCAGGTGCGGGCGGCCGTGCAGCAGTGCCGCGAGGGCCGCCACGGCGAGCAGCACCCCGACCCGCGACTCGTCGCCTTCTACCGGGCGATCACGGCGAGCTATCCGGACCGCCCGGCCCGGCCCGGTACGCCGTGGGAGGCGCCGCTGCACACGGCGGCCGACCACATCGAGATGAACCTGAACCCGGCCTGCCCCGATCAGGTCCTGCTGGACGTCGAGCGGCTGGCCGGCGAGCACGACCTGATGCTCTTCGACGCGCAGGACGGCTCGGTCTACCCGCCACCGGCCCGCGTCCGTTCCTGACCCACCGGGACGACGAAGGGCCCGGCCGATCCGGCCGGGCCCCGATGTGTCCTGTCCGGACTACACGTCGCGCAGGTCGGCCGCGCTGGCCGCGACCGCGCCGATCGAGTCGGCGGCGGAGGTGAGCAGGTCGGCGCCGAGCGCCTGGTCGACGGTCAGCGTCATCAGCGTCTCGCCACCGGCCTCGCGGCGGGCCACCTGCATGGCCGCGATGTTGACGCCGGCCTCGCCGAGCAGCGTGCCGACGGTGCCGACCACGCCGGGCCGGTCCGCGTAACGCAGGAAGACCAGGATGCCCTCCGCGCCGATCTCCACGTCGAAACCGTCCACCTCGGTCAGCTTGAACACGTCGCGGGTGCCGGTGTGCGCCACGGTGCCGGAGACGCGGACGGTACGCCCGTCCGGCAGCGCCCCGCGCACGGTCACCAGGTTCGGGTGGTCGACGGTCTCGCCCGGCGTGGCCAGCGTGACCTCGACGCCCCGCTCGGCGGCCAGATGCGGCGCGTTGACGTAGGTGACCTGCTCCTCCACCACGGAGCTGAACAGCCCCTTGGTCGCGGCGAGCTTGAGCACCGACACGTCGTGGGCGGCGATCTCGCCGCGCACCTCGACGGTGACGCTGGCGGCCACCCCGCCGGCCAGGGCGGTGAACGCCCGGCCCAGCCGCTCGGCCAGCGGCAGCAGCGGGCGGACGTCCTCGGCGACCACGCCGCCGGCCTGCACGTTCACCGCGTCCGGGACGAACTCGCCCTGGAGCGCGAGCTTGACGCTCTTGGCCACCGCGAGACCGGCCTTGTCCTGCGCCTCGTTGGTGGAGGCGCCCAGGTGCGGGGTGGCCACCACGTTGTCGAAGGCGAACAGCGGCGAGGAGGTGCACGGCTCCTTGGCGTACACGTCGACACCGGCGCCGGCGACCCGGCCCTCCGCGATCGCGTCGGCGAGCGCCTGCTCGTCGACCAGGCCGCCGCGGGCGGCGTTGACGATCCGGACGCCCGGCTTGACGATCGCCAGCTCCTTCTCGCCGATCAGGCCGACCGTCTCCGGCGTCTTCGGCAGGTGGATCGAGATGAAGTCGCTCTCCCGCAGCAGCTCCTCCAGCCCGACCAGGCGGACGCCGAGCTGCGCCGCGCGGGCCGGCTGGATGTACGGGTCGTACGCGATCAGCCGGGTGCCGAACGCGGCGATGCGAGACGCGAAGAGCACGCCGATGCGGCCGAGGCCGACCACGCCCACGGTCTTGCCCTGGATCTCGACGCCGGTGTACTTGGACCGCTTCCACTCCCCCGCCTTGAGCGCGGCGCTGGCGCTGGCGGTGTTGCGGGCGACCGCGAGCAGCAGCGCGACGGCCTGCTCGGCGGCGGAGACGATGTTCGAGGTGGGCGCGTTGACGACCATGACGCCCCGGGCGGTGGCGGCCGGCACCTCGACGTTGTCCAGACCGACGCCGGCCCGGGCGACCACCTTCAGCCGCGGCGCGGCGGCGATCGCCTCGGCGTCGATCTGGGTGGCGCTGCGTACGATCACCGCGTCGGCCTTGGAGAGGGCGGAGAGCAGAGCGGGGCGGTCGGTGCCGTCCACGTGGCGCACGTCGAAGTCGTGCGCGAGCACCTCGATGGCGGCGGGGGCGAGTTCTTCGGCGATCAGTACGACAGGATTCATCGGTCCTCGTAGACGCTCGGTAATGGTTCGGCCTGGGGCGCCGGGACGCCGCGCTGCGCCCTGCGCCGATCCGTGCCACGGCCGTCGGGTGCGCTCGGGCACCACACCAAGGAATGGTAGGTGCCTGCCCGCTCTCCGGGTCGCGGACTACGGGGTGAGCGCCCTCACACAGGTCCGTCGCACGCCCGTCATCCCCCGTTCACCGGGGCGGTGCGGGACGAGGCGTTACTCACCGTGTCCCAGCACGTGAACGAACGGCGGCCCGCGGCCGGACGCCGGGGAGAGCGTCGGGCCGCGGGCCGCACGAGGGAGAAGCTCAGGCGGTCTCGGTGATCGGCCGGTCGACCCAGCTCATCATCGCGCGCAGCTTCTGCCCGGTCTCCTCGATCGGGTGCGCCGCGCCCTCGGCCCGCCACTTGGCGAAGTTCGGCCGGCCGGCCTCGTCCTCGGCCACCCACTCGCGGGCGAACTCGCCGGACTGGATCTCGCCGAGGATCTTGCGCATCTCGTCCTTGACCCGCGAGTCGATGACGCGCGGGCCACGGGACAGGTCGCCGTACTCGGCGGTGTCGGAGATGCTGTAGCGCATCCGGGCGATGCCGCCCTCGTACATCAGGTCGACGATCAGCTTCAGCTCGTGCAGGCACTCGAAGTAGGCCACCTCGGGCGCGTAGCCGGCCTCGGTGAGCACCTCGAAACCGGTCTGCACCAGCGCCGCCGCGCCACCGCACAGCACCGCCTGCTCGCCGAACAGGTCGGTCTCGGTCTCCTCGGTGAACGTGGTCCGGATCGCGCCGGCCCGGGTGCCGCCGATCGCCTTGGCGTAAGCCAGGGCCAGGCCGAACGCGTTGCCGCTGGGGTCCTGCTCGACCGCGACCAGGCAGGGCACGCCCTTGCCGTCGACGTACTGGCGGCGGACCAGGTGACCGGGGCCCTTCGGGGCGACCATCGCCACGTCCACGTCGGCCGGGGGCTTGATCAGGCCGTACCGGATGTTGAAGCCGTGGCCGAAGAACAGTGCCTTGCCCGCGGCCAGGTTCGGCGCGATGGCGTCGGCGTAGAGACCACGCTGGGCGGTGTCCGGCGCCAGGATCATGATCACGTCGGCCTCGGCCGCCGCCTCGGCGGGCGTGAGCACCCGCAGGCCCTGCTCCTCGGCCTTCGGCCGGCTCTTCGACCCGGCGGGCAGGCCGATCACCACGTCGACGCCGGAGTCGCGCAGCGACAGCGCGTGCGCGTGGCCCTGGCTGCCGTACCCGATCACGGCGACCTTGCGGCCCTGGATCAGGCCCAGGTCGGCGTCGTCGTCGTAGAACACCTCAACGCTCATTGACTTCCCTTTCGTACGGCGGTGCCCGTCGGCCCGTCGAAAAACTTGTGGGTACGGATCAGGCGGCGCGCAGGGCCGGGCCGGCGGTGATGGCCCGCGAACCCCGCCCGATCGCCACGGTGCCGGACTGGACCATCTCCTTGATGCCGAACGGCTCCAGGTCGCGCAGCAGCGCGTCGAGCTTGTCCGGCGTGCCGGTGGCCTCGATGGTCAGCGTGTCCGGCGCGACGTCGACCACCCGGGCGCGGAACAGGCCGACCGTCTCCAGCACCTGGGCGCGGGCCGCGCGGTCCGCGCGGACCTTGACCAGCAGCAGCTCCCGCGCCACCGACACCTGCGGATCCAGCTCCACGATCTTGAGTACGTTGACCAGCTTGTTGAGCTGCTTGGTCACCTGCTCCAGCGGCGAGGACTCGGCGTTGACCACGATGGTGATGCGGGAGACGTCCGGGTTCTCGGTCTCGCCCACGGCGAGGCTGTCGATGTTGAACCCGCGCCGGGAGAACAGCCCGGAGACGCGGGCCAGGACACCCGGCTTGTTCTCCACCAGCACGGACAGCGTGTGCATAGTCATAGCTGTGCCTTCCTCGTCATGCCCTCATGGCCCTCGCTGCGCTCGGTGCATTCGGTCATGACCTAGAGCTCGTCCTCGTCGAAAGCGGGACGCACGCCCCGCGCGAACATGATCTCGTCGTTGCTGGTGCCGGCGGCGACCATCGGCCAGACCATCGCGTCCTTGCCGACCACGAAGTCGATGACCACGGGCGCGTCGTTGATCGCCATGGCCGCCTCGATGGTCTTGTCCACGTCGGCGGCGTTCTCGCAGCGCAGCCCGACGCAGCCGAGCGCCTCGGCGAGCTTGACGAAGTCCGGGATGCGGTGCTTGTGGGTGCCCAGCTCGGTGTTGGAGTAGCGCTCCCCGTAGAACAGGGTCTGCCACTGCCGCACCATGCCGAGGTTGCCGTTGTTGATCACGGCGACCTTGATCGGGATGCCCTCCAACGCGCAGGTGGCCAGCTCCTGGTTGGTCATCTGGAAGCAGCCGTCGCCGTCGACCGCCCACACGGTGGTGTCCGGCTTGCCGACCTTCGCGCCCATCGCGGCCGGGACGGCGTAGCCCATGGTGCCCAGGCCGCCGGAGTTGAGCCAGGTGTGCGGCTTCTCGTACGAGATGAACTGGCTGGCCCACATCTGGTGCTGGCCGACGCCCGCCACGTAGACCGCGTCCGGGCCGGCGATCTCGCCCAGCCGCTTGATCACGTACTGCGGGGAGAGCGTGCCGTCGGCCGGCTCCTCGAAGCCCAGCGGGTACCGCTCGCGCAGGTCGTCGAGCTGGGCCCACCAGTCGGTCAGGTCGGCCGGCGGGTGCGCGGCCTGCTCGGCGGTGACGGCGGCGATCAGCTCGTCGATCACGTGCCGCGCGTCACCCACGATCGGGACGTCGGCGTGCCGGTTCTTGCCGATCTCGGCCGGGTCGATGTCGGCGTGCACCACAGTCGCGTCCGGCGCGAACGAGTCCAGCTTGCCGGTCACCCGGTCGTCGAAGCGGGCGCCCAGCGCCACGATCAGGTCGGCCTTCTGCAGGCCGTAGACCGCGGCGACGGTGCCGTGCATGCCGGGCATGCCCAGGTGCTGGCGGTGCGAGTCGGGGAACGCGCCCAGCGCCATCAGCGTGGTGACCACCGGGATGCCGGTCTGCTCGGCCAGCTTGCGCAGCCCCTCGGTGGCGCCGGCCTTGAGCACGCCGCCGCCGACGTAGAGGACCGGACGGCGGGCGCCGGTCATCAGCCGGGCCGCCTCGCGGATCTGCTTGCCGTGCGGGTGCAGCGTGGGCCGGTAGCCGGGCAGGTCGAGCGTGGGCGGCCAGGAGAACGTCGCCGGCGCCTGGAGCACGTCCTTCGGGATGTCGACGAGCACCGGGCCGGGCCGGCCGGTCGCGGCCAGGTGGAACGCCTCGGCCAGCACGCGGGGGATCTCGTCGGCGGTCTGCACCAGGAAGTTGTGCTTGGTGATGGGCAGCGTGATGCCCTGGATGTCCGCCTCCTGGAAGGCGTCGGTGCCGATCGACGGCCGGGCCACCTGCCCGGTGATCGCCACCATCGGGACCGAGTCCATGTACGCGTCCGCGATCGGCGTCACCAGGTTCGTCGCGCCCGGGCCGGAGGTGGCGATGCAGACGCCGACCCGGCCGGTGGCCTGCGCGTAGCCGGTGGCCGCGTGCCCGGCGCCCTGCTCGTGGCGGACCAGGATGTGCCGGACCGTGGAGTCGTAGAGCGGGTCGTAGGCGGGCAGGATCGCGCCGCCCGGAATGCCGAAGACCACGTCGACGCCGAGCGCCTCCAGCGACCGCACGAGCGAACCGGCGCCCGAGACCTCCGCGGTGGCGGGCTCCCGTACGGGCGTCTCGGTGGTGGCGGCCGCCGGGACGGTACGGCCGGGGCGGGCGGCGGGGTCGGAGTCACCGGCCGCGCCGGTGCCGGAGCGGGCACGGCGGGCGGAGTGGGCGAGGGTCTCTGGCGTGGGTCTCGTCATGGCGGTTCAAGCCTTCGGAAGTGAGTGGGTGACGCGCTTCTCAGGATGGGACGGGGAGGTCCCGGCGATGGTCCGACGGCAACAAAAAAGCCCACGTGCAGGATGCACGGGGCCAGCGCACTCTCGGTGGGAGAGTGCGCTCAGGTAAGTACTCGCGGCGACCGGTTCGACGACATGCGGCTAAGCCTGACGCATCTCACGCGATGAGTCAACTGATCCCACATTTTGGTTCACGGACGTGGGCGTGTCGGTCGCCGCGACCCCCTCCGCGACCGGCGCCACCTGCGAAGATCCCTCCATCGAGGGACGCGGGGCGGGCGGGTTGTTGCGCAGCCGGGGCAGCAGCGGCGACGGGGCGCGCGCCGGCGCGGGCGGCGGCACCGGCGGCATCGCGGTGTGCCGGTTGCCGGGCGCCGTGGCCGCCTCCAGCATCGCCTCCAGGTGCTCGGCCGGTACGCCCCAGCCGAACAGCGCGCCCTGGCCGAACCGGCACCCGGCGGCCACCACCGCGGCCAGCTCGGTCGGGTTGGTGACGCCCTCGGCGATCACCTCCAGCCCGAGCTGGTGCCCCAGGCGCATGACGATGTCGACCATCGGGGCGAACGCCGGACCGTCCCGCCCGACCGGCCGGACCGGCTCGTGCTCGGCGACCAGACTGTGGTCGATCTTCAGGATGTCGATCGGCAGCCGCCGGAGCTGGCCGAGCGACGAGTAACCGGCGCCGAAGTCGTCGAGCGCGATCCGGACGCCGGTCAGCCGCAGCGCGGTGAGCCGCCGGATCAGCTCGTCCAGGTCGGTGGCCACCGCGTGCTCGGTGACCTCCAGCACCAGCCGCTGCGGCGGCACGTGGTGCGCGCGCAGCGCGTCGGCGACCTGGACCACGTACTCGGGGGCGTGCAGCTCGCGCGGCGACACGTTCACCGACACCCAGACGTCGTGCCCGTCGGCCAGCCAGCGGGAGAGCTGGTAGCAGGCCTGGTGCAGCACCCACGCGCCGAGCTTGGCGATCATCCCGCACTCCTCGGCGAGCGGGATGAACTCGTCCGGCCGGACGTTGCCCAGCTCCGGGTGCCGCCAGCGCAGCAGCGCCTCCGCGCCGACCGGCCGCACCGACGGCAGCGAGGCAACCGGCTGGAAGACCAGCCGCAGCTCGTCGCGCTCGATCGCGCCGCGCAGCTCGTGCTCCATCCGGGTACGCCGGCTCAGCAACTGGTCGTAGGTGGCGTCGTAGCGCTCGATCCGGTTCTTGCCGCGCTGCTTGGCGTAGCGCAGCGCCAGGTCGGCGTTGCGCAGCAGCAGTTCGACGTCCTGCTCACCGTGCCCGGCGGCCACGCCGATGCTCACCGACAGGAAGACCGGCCCGTCGCCCTGCTCGTACGGGCGGCCGAGCACCCCGAGCAGGCGGTCCGCGACCGGGCCGGGGTCGGCCGACCCGTGCATCAGCACCGCGAACTCGTCACCACCGAGCCGGGCGGCCAGGTCGCCCGGGCGCAGGTTGCCCCGCAGCCGTCGCCCCACCTCGATCAGCACCGCGTCGCCGACGTCGTGCCCGCGCATGTCGTTGACGTTCTTGAAGCCGTCGAGGTCGAGCCCGAGCAGCACGCACGGCACGCCCGCCTCGGCACTGCGGTGCAGGGCACGCAGCAGCCCGCGCCGGTTCGCCAGCCCGGTCAGCGGGTCGGTGTGCGCCAACTCGCGGAAGTGCGCCTCCCGCTCGGCCAGCCGGATGGCGTAGCCGCGGACGTCGTTGAGGGCGAGGTACTGCCGGGTCACCAGGGCGAACCCCTCGACCGTGCCGGCCACGATGGCGTACCCGTCGAACCCGCCGCCCTGCACCAGGTGGTAGATCGCGGAGGCGGCCATGGCGAACATCGGCACGAAGGCGTACTCGCCGTCGCGGCGGATGAAGTCGACGTCGAGCTGCGTCAGATCGGCCCGGCGCCCGGCCACGGCGGTGGCCAGCAGACCGGCGGCGGTCAGCACCGCGCCGGTGAGCACCATGCCCGGGCCGGCCTGGCAGAGCCCGGCGGACACGGCCAGCCCGCCCGCCGTCACCGCTATCGCGCCGGCGGCGAGCAGCGTGAGCCATCCGCGCGGCGGCGCGACCCGCAGCACGACGATCACCGTGAGCCCCGTGGTGAGCGCCGCGCTGACGGTGGCCAGCACGATCGGCAGGCAGGCGACGGGTGTGGCGTCGCCGAGCAGCCGGGTCGGCTCGCTGAACGCCACCCAGCCGACGAACCAGAGTGCGCTGCCCATGATCAGGCCGTCGAGCAGCAGCCGGGCGGTGGCGGCCCGGGTCGCGGCCGCGCCGGGCAGCCGCAGGACGGCGGCGCCGAGACCGAGCGCGGCGAGCGTCGTACCGGCGGCGACGAGGACCGCCCATCCGGTCCGCTGGCCCTGCCGGTGCGCCCAGTGGTCACCGGCGGCCAGCAGACCGCCGAGGCCGACCAGGAGGCTGAACAGGGCGGCGCCGGCGGCGACCGCGAGCAGCAGGTGAGCCGGCCGGCGGGGGCCGGTGCGACGCCGCACCGACGCGACGAGCAGCACGGCGGCACCGGCCGCGGCGATCCCGCTCAACACCGCGACGGTGACCATCCCCGGGGACGACTGCACGCGTCAACTCTGCCGGATGAGCGCCTCCCGTGGGGGACCGGGTGTGCAACTGTTGGGACACAGGGTGCGCGCGGCGGAGTCGCCGCGCGGATGGTGTCAGACTGGTTGTCATGCCTGAGCTGCGGTCGAGGACCTCCACCCATGGTCGGACGATGGCCGGCGCCCGGGCCCTCTGGCGGGCCACCGGGATGACCGACGACGACTTCGGCAAGCCGATCGTCGCCATCGCGAACAGTTTCACCCAGTTCGTACCCGGTCACGTCCACCTCAAGGACCTCGGTGGCCTGGTCGCCGACGCGGTGGCCGAGGCCGGCGGCGTCGGCCGGGAGTTCAACACGATCGCCGTGGACGACGGCATCGCCATGGGCCACGGCGGCATGCTCTACTCGCTGCCCAGCCGGGAGCTGATCGCCGACGCGGTGGAGTACATGGTCAACGCGCACTGCGCGGACGCCCTGGTCTGCATCTCCAACTGCGACAAGATCACCCCGGGCATGCTGCTGGCCGCGCTGCGGCTCAACATCCCGACCGTCTTCGTCTCCGGCGGCCCGATGGAGGCCGGCAAGACGGTGGCGATCGAGGGCGTGGTGCACTCCAAGATCGACCTGATCGACGCCATGATCGCCTCCTCGAACGAGGCGGTAACCGACGACCAGCTCGGCGAGATCGAGCGCTCCGCGTGCCCGACCTGCGGCTCCTGCTCCGGCATGTTCACCGCCAACTCGATGAACTGCCTCACCGAGGCGATCGGCCTGGCCCTGCCGGGCAACGGGTCGACGCTCGCCACCCACGCCGCGCGGCGGTCGCTGTTCGTCGAGGCCGGGCGCACCGTCGTCGAGATCGCCAAGCAGTGGTACGAGGAGGACGACGCCTCGGTGCTGCCGCGCTCGATCGCCGGCCGGGAGGCGTTCGAGAACGCGATCGCCCTCGACGTGGCGATGGGCGGCTCCACGAACACCGTGCTGCACCTGCTCGCCGCCGCCCGCGAGGCGGAGCTGGACTTCGGCGTGGCCGACATCGACGCGATCTCCCGCCGGGTGCCGTGCCTGGCCAAGGTCGCCCCGAACTCCCCGAACTACCACATGGAGGACGTGCACCGCGCCGGCGGCATCCCGGCCATCCTCGGTGAGCTGGACCGCGCCGGGCTGCTGCACCGCGACGTGCGGTCGGTGCACTCCCCCAGCCTCGACAAGTGGCTGGCCGACTGGGACGTCCGGGGCGGCTCGGCGACGCGAGAGGCGGTCGAGCTGTTCCACGCCGCGCCGGGCGGGGTGCGCACCACCGAGCCGTTCTCCACCACCAACCGCTGGTCGTCGCTGGACACCGACGCGGCCGGCGGCTGCATCAGGGACCGGGAGCACGCGTACAGCGCGGACGGCGGCCTGGCCATCCTGCACGGCAACCTCGCGCCGGCCGGCTGCGTGGTGAAGACCGCCGGTGTGCCCGAGGAGTGCCTGACGTTCCGCGGCCCGGCCAAGGTCTACGAGTCGCAGGACGACGCGGTGACCGCGATCCTCGCCAAGGAGATCGTCGCCGGGGACGTGGTGGTGATCCGCTACGAGGGCCCGAAGGGTGGCCCCGGCATGCAGGAGATGCTCTACCCCACCTCGTTCCTCAAGGGCCGTGGGCTGGGCCGCTCCTGCGCGCTGCTGACCGACGGCCGGTTCTCCGGCGGCACCTCCGGCCTGTCCATCGGGCACGTCTCCCCGGAGGCGGCCTCGGGCGGGCTGATCGCGCTGGTCCGCGACGGCGACGAGATCGTCATCGACATCCCGGGCCGGTCGATCGAGCTGAACGTGCCCGCCGACGAGCTGGAGGCGCGGCGGGTGGCCGAGGAGAAGCGGGACCGCCCGTACACCCCGGTCGACAGGCAGCGTCCGGTGTCGGCGGCGCTGCGCGCGTACGCGTCGATGGCGACCTCGGCCAGCGACGGCGCCTACCGTCGCGTCCCGGAGTGACGTAAGGAAGGGCCCCCTTTTAACGCCTCCGGTAGAGGAGGGGGCCCTTCTTAACGCCCGCGCGCCGGTAACCTCTGGCGGCGTGGAGACGACGGTGAGTTGCGCGCGACTGGTCCGGCCGGCGATCGACCGGGTGTACGTGGGCGCCAGGTGGGGAGCCCGCGCCCGGATGGAGGCGTTCTACGCCGAGCGCGGCTGCACACTCGGCGCGGAGAACAGCTTCTTCTCCGGCGTGCTGGCCCGGCCGATGCCCGCCGAGTCGCTGGCCGACGGCCTGATCTACACGTCCGGAAGCATGGACGAGGAGCTGGAGCAGGGCGTCGTGGTCCGGGACGCCGACGGCGCCTGGCACCTCACCGACCTCGGCCGCGAGCTGACGCTGTTCGCCCAGCGGGCCACCGGTGAGGCAGCCGAGGAACTGTGGTCGACGCTGCCCGGTGTGCTGCCCGGTCTGCGCATCGTGCCCCGCCTCGCCGACCTGGTCGGCCGGGTGCTGACGCACGCGCAGGCCACCGGCGGGCCGGTGTTCCGGGCGATGTCCCCGCCGTACGAGCCGGAGGGCGCCTCGCCGGCGCTGCTGCTCGTCACCCGGCTGGGCTCGCTGCGCCACCACCGCGCCGACGCGCACCGGGCCGCGTGGCGGGCCGCCGGGCTGACCGCCGAGGGGATCCGGGCGCTGCCGGACGGCCCGGAGCGCGCGGCGATCGAGGCGGACACCGACCGCCGCGACGAGC
The DNA here is from genome assembly GCF_007827625.1 of Micromonospora sp. CNZ297. Classification (NCBI taxonomy): domain Bacteria; kingdom Bacillati; phylum Actinomycetota; class Actinomycetes; order Micromonosporales; family Micromonosporaceae; genus Micromonospora; species Micromonospora sp. CNZ297. The sequence goes on from NZ_VISU01000004.1 coordinate 323,703, forward strand.
CGGCGTACGCGGTGCTCACCGAGGCCGAGCGGTGGGAACTGCTGGCCGGCCTCGCCGCCCTGCCCGACTAGCGCTCGTCCTTTCCCGCCCTCGGGTGGGAACGCCATGACCCGTTTGACACCCATGGCGTTCCCCTCACCGCTGGGTGGGGTCCTCCTCGGCCGGTGCGGTGCCGTCGATGGGCAGGCCGAACTCCGCCGGCGAGTTCTCGTCGGTGCCGTCCAGGTCCGCGTGCGGGTCCTCCGGGGTGACGTCGTCGGGGTCGGCGCCTCCGGCGTGCAGTTCGGACAGCTCAACCGGATCAGTCATGCCGTCCTGGTACCCGCCGCACGCCGCCCGAACCCGCCCGTCCGTCAGGGCTGGACGAAACGCCCCCCGCTACGGGCGGAACCGTGGGGTCACTCGCCGGGGCGGTCCGAGGAACCAGAGCCTCCGGGCGTTCCCTCGGTGTCGAACTCGGGGCTGTCCTGGGAGGAGATCGCGGTGGAGACGAGGCTGGAAGCGACCGGCTGAACGGGGATCACGTCCTCCGACGTACGCAACCGGGGCGGCGCGGGCATCCACGGCTTGAGGTTCTGGATGATCTGCTCGTAGAAGTCGTCGACGGCGTGCAGCACGGAGTCGATAAAGGCGCCCCGACCACTGCCACGCTTGGTTCCCGCAGCCGTGCTCTGGGCGATACGGAATGCTCGCAGCTCGCGCGAGGGGTCGGTGATGAGCGTCGTGGGCTCGGCGCGTACCTGGCGGAGGAGATCGGTGGCGCCACCTCCTCGGGCGTGCATGGCGAATGCCTCGATCCGGACCGTGTCCGGCGCGTCCTTCAGTTGACGGACCAGCCAGTTCACCCGGGTGGTCGGCCGGCCCGACCGGGGAGCGTCGACATCGACGTGGCAGACGATCTGCCCGGCCCGCAGATCGGCCGTCACGTGCAGGTGCCCGACCGCGCCCGGAATCCGGATGCTGCCGCTCAGGGTGCCGGCGCTGGCGAGTTGGTTGGCGAGCGACTGGGTGCGCGCCGCCGGATCGGCGAGGTCGCGGCGGCTCAGCGCGGGAGTCACGTCGGTGCCCAACTGTCGGCCGAGCCGGAGGCACGCGTAACGGATCAAGGCGTCGAAGCGCCCGGCGACCTGCGCCGCGGCACTGTCGCCGGCCCGCAATGTCCCGGCCGACACCCCGTCCCGCACCTGCACCCAGGCCGGCCCCATGTCGCTGAACTCGAGAGCGCCCGAACGCGGGTGTTCGAGGTATCGGATCAGCTCGCCCAGAACCCATGCCTGATCCGGGTCTGCGACGCCGCGGTATTCCTTCTGGATCACGGCCTGGGTCAGGATCTCCGTCCAGGGCAGGTGATACAGGGCGACCTTGCGCAGTTTCCGGCGATCGACTGTCGTCGGATGCTGACCCGGAACGGGAGCGATCTCGTTCGAGATCGTGATGAGGGCATCGAATCCCTGCTCCCGCGCGATGTCCAGGTAGGCCTCCAACTGCTCGGATCGCAGCGGGTTACTGCCGGTCTTCACCTCCACGAGCGCGGTCCACTGGCGTTGCCCCCTCGTGACGCGGATGAGGCCGTCCGGAAAGAGTTGCTGGTTTCCGATTTTGAACGGAACCTCGATGAAGGTCTGCACGACTCCGGCCGGCGCGCCGAAGGACTGGGTCAGGACACGCCCGAACTCCCGGACCGCGCTCATCACCGCCAGCAGGGCGGAGGTCGCCCGGCGTTCCTGCTCCTCGGCGCCGTTGATACCCGAAGTAGGAATCAGACGTGCCGCGAGCCAGGTTTCCTCAGACATAAGTGACTCCTCGTGAATGCGGTGGTACGAGAAGTTACTCGCGAGCCCGGTCGAAAAGCGGCGCGACCATTGGCGCGTACGAACGAAAAGAGTTGGCCGGTCGGATGTCGAGCGATCCATCCCGGCCGAAAGCGAATGCCGGACGGATACGCGGTCTCATCAGTTCGGCTTTCGTCGGCTTCTCAGTCCGATACCTGACTGCGAATGGCACGGGCCGGGTCAAGGGCTCGGGCGGTGTCGCTCCAGGCCGTCGAAGAGCAGGTCGAGGGTGAACTCGAACTCGGTCTGAGAATCGCACCAGCCGAGCGTCGGATCCGCCGCGTCGTGCGTCTCGGCGGCCACCATCGCGGCCAGGTGCGGCAACCGTTCGGCCAGCGCCACCATCTCGGCCTCCGCCGCGTCGGCCTCCCCGCCCGCGTCCGGCCGGAACACCTCCTGCGCGAAGCCGAGCGCCAGGCTGCCGAAGGCGTGCAGCGCCCGGTGGGCGATCCGGTACGAGAAGCCACCGTCGACGAGGGTGGCGAGGATGCCGTCGTAGTAGGCGTACACCCCGGCGGGGACGGTCGGGCGGGAGCTGAGCAGCGCCGGGGCCCACGGGTGCCGCAGCATGACCGCACGCGCGGCGAGGAAGCGCAGCCGCAGCCGGGTACGCCAGTCACCGCCGGGCGCGTCGGCCTCGGCCCGTTCGGCGGCTGCCGTGATCTCGGCGGCGACGGCGTCCACGAGGCCGTCGAGCAGTCCGGCCTTGCCGGGCAGGTGGTGGTAGAGCGACATGGCCTCGACGCCGAGTTCGGCGGCGAGCCGGCGCATCGTGAGCGCCGCCATCCCCTCGGCGTCGACCAGGGCGATCGCGCTGGCCAGGGCCCGCTCGCGGCTGAGCGGCTCCCGAGGCTTCCTCGCTCCCATGCGGCTTCCCATCTCCCTTGACCTTACAACGTATGGTTGGCCTTACGACGTAAGGCGACCCCGGCCACGGCACGTCGATCACCCCCGAAGGAGCCGCCATGCACCAGCTGATCCGTACCGCCCGGGTGACCGGGCTGTTCTACCTCGGGCTCGCCGTCACCGGCGCCCTGGGGTTCCTCACCGTCCGTCCCATGCTCTTCGACGCCGATGACGCGGGCACGACGCTCGCCAACCTGGTGGCCCACGAGCCGCTGGCCCGCCTCGGCATCGCCCTCGAACTACTGGTCGTCCTCACCCAGACGCTCACCGCGGTCTGGTTCCACCGCCTGTTCCGTACTGTCGACGGCACCGCCGCGGGCAGCATCGCCGCCTTCGGGCTCGTCAACGCCGTCGCGATCCTCGGCAGCGCCGCCGTCCTCGCGACGGCCTTGCAGGTCGCGACCGGCGGGCCGGGCGACGCCGACACCGTCCAGCTGCTCTACCTGGTCAGCGGGAACCTGTGGGAGGTGGGCGGGCTCTTCTTCGGCCTCTGGCTGGTGCCGATGGGCTGGTGCGTGCTCCGGTCGGGCTGGCTGCCCCGGCCGCTGGGCTGGGTCCTCGTCGCCGGTGGTGTCGGCTACGTGCTCATGACGTTCGTCGCGTACCTCGCCCCCGGCGCCGGCGCCGCCGGCGACCTGCTGGTGATCCCCGCCACTGTGGGCGAGGTCTGGATCCTCGGCTACCTGATCATCTTCGGCGTGCGCAGGCGGGCACTCGAAGGGACCGAAGCCTAGGCCGGGCTCGCGGCGAGGGCGACACCCCGGGCGTACCGGATGGCGGCCGGGGTGTCCGCGAACACCAGGCCCTCGCGGCGCAGCTCGTCGGCGACGCCGAGCGTGCTGAGCACCTGGTCGTGGCCCGGGGTGATGCCGGAGAGCAGCACCATGATCCCCCGGCCGCGCAGCCGGGCGATGGCGTCGCCGAGCACCTGGGCACCGGTCGCGTCGACCGTGGAGACGCGGGACATGCGCAGGATCACCACCCGCACGTCGGCCACCTCGGCCAGTTCCAGCAGGAACGTGTGCGCGGCGGCGAAGAACAGCGGCCCGTCCAGCCGGTACGCCACGATGTGCTCGGCGAGCAGCGCGTGTTCCTCGTCGCTGTGCTCGCCGGTGTCCAGCGGCACCTGTTCCAGCTTGGCGCTGCGGGCCACCGCGCGCAGCGCCAGGACGACCGCGACCGCGAGCCCGACGACCACTGCTGTCACCAGGTCCCAGATCACCGTGACGGCGAACGTCAGCACCAGCACCACCGCGTCGGCGCGGGTGGCCCGCATCAGCGCGAGCAGGGAGGCCGCCTCCACCATCCGTACCGTGGTGGCGAGCAGCACCCCGGCCAGGGCGGCCAGCGGGATACGGCCGACCAGCGGGGCGGCGGCGAGCACGATCGCGGCGAGGGCGACCGCGTGGGTGAGCGCCGCGAGCTTCGAGGACGCCCCGGCGCGGACGTTCACCGCCGTACGGGCGATGGCGGCGGTCGCCGGGATGCCGCCGAAGACCGGGGAGGCGAGGTTGGCCAGGCCCTGGCCGAACAGTTCCCGGTCCGGGTCGTGCCGCTCGCCGACCGTCATGCCGTCCGCCACAGTGGCGGAGAGCAGGCTCTCCAGGGCGGCGAGCGCGGCCACGGCGAGGGCGCTCGGCAGCAGTACGCCCAGCGCGCCGAGGTCCACGAAGTCCAGCGACGGCGCGGGCAGCCCCTGCGGCAGCTCGCCGATCCGGGCCAGGTCGATCGGGGCCAGCTCGGCGAGCAGCGTCGCGGCGGCCACCCCGACCAGGGAGAACGGCACGGCGGGCCGCCATCGGCCGCCGAGCAGCATCAGCGCCGCCACGCCGAGCGCCACAGCGATCGCGGCGGGCCGGGGGTGCGCGGCGAACCGGGCGACCGCGTCGGCAGCCACCGCCCACACCTTCTCGCCGTGCGCGGCGGTGACGCCGAGCGCGGCCGGCACCTGTTGCAGCGCGATGACCACGGCGATGCCGGCGGTGAAGCCCTCGATCACCGGGGCCGGCAGGTAGCGGACGTACCGGCCGAGGCGGGCCACTGCGAGCGCGATCAGGATCAGCCCGGCCAGCGCGCCGACCATCAGCACGCCACCGGCACCGAACTGCTGCACCACTGGCACCAGCACGACTGTCATGGCCCCGGTGGGACCGGAGACCTGGAGGTTGGAGCCGCCGAAGACCGCCGCGACGGCCCCGGCGACGACGGCGGTGACCAGGCCGGCCTGCGCCCCGAGCCCGGAGGTGACGCCGAAGGCGAGCGCCAGGGGCAGCGCCACCACGGCGACGGTGAGCCCGGCGAGCAGGTCGCGCCGGGGTGAGCGGCGCGCGTTCTGCCAGTCGGCCCGGCCGGGCAGCAGCCCGGCGAACAGCCGGCCCGCCCGGCGTACGGCGTCACCGGCGCGAAGGGCAGCCGCGCTCACCGGTCCGTCCCGGAGGCCCGCAGTTCGTCCAGCAGGGCGTCCCGGTCGGTGAGGACCGCGCCGAGGATGCGCCGTCCGGCGGCGAGCAGGTCGGCCACGTCGGGGGTGCTGAGCGCGTACATGACCAGCGGGCCGTCCCGGTACGAGGTGACCATGCCGGCGCGGCGCAGCACGGCGAGCTGCTGGGAGAGGTTCGACGCCTCCACGTCGATGGCGGCCAGCAGGTCGCGGACCGGCTTCGGCCCGTCCTGGAGCAGTTCGAGCACCCGGATGCGCACGGGGTGCCCGAGGGTGCGGAACAGCTCCGCCTTGGCCTGGTACAGCGGCACCGACATGACTCACCTCTCCGACGACTCTGAAGACTTTATCACTTGCAGAAATCTTCAAATCGACGGAGATGCGGGTAAGGCCCTTCAGACGAGGTCGTTGACGCAGCGCAGCACCGGGCGGCGGGTGAGCGCGTCGGCGTCGAGCGGGCCGGGCGCGTGCACGGTGAACGTCGCGCTCTCCCCCGGCAGCAGCGTCACCAGCGCCCGGTCCACCTGCGCGGCCGGATCGAGGCGATCAGGGAACAGCGTCAGGTCGCGCAGCACGGTCCGGGCGGTCACCCGGACCCGCCGGCCGCCGTCGACCGGCTCGACAGTCGCGTCCCACTGCGCCGCCGGCCACCGCACGTCGCGGTCCTCGGCGAAGAACCACAGCGCGCGCTCCGCGGTGTCCCCGGCGTCCGCGACGAGCAGTTCCGCGCGGCCGTCGTCCGGCCGCGCCAGCTCCGCCGGCAGCGCCAGCACCACCGAGGAGTACGCGGGGACGTCGAGGTCGACCGAGGTCTTCGCCCTCGGCTCCCCGGTGAGCGCCAGCCGGGTGACGGTGGCCGGCCCGCTCCACGCCCGATCGGTCTCGTTCACCGCCACCAGCGCCAGCCCGCCGTCGCGCGGCTGCACCGTCAGCAGCCGGTCGGCGTAGGCGCGGCGCAGCGCGTACCAGAGGGGTTTGCGGCGGCCGTCGCCGTCGATCGCCGACCAGGACGTGACCGGCCAGCAGTCGTTCAGCTGCCACACGACGGTGCCGGTGCAGACCGGCCGGTGCGAGCGGAAGTGCTCCACCCCGAGCTGGATGGCGCGGGCCTGGTTGAGCTGGGTGAGGTAGTGCCAGTCGTCGAAGTCGGCGGGCGGCGGCAGGTGGGCGTCGAGCCCGCGCCGGAGCTTGCCGTCCCCGTCCGCAGCCTTCTGGTGGTGTGCCATGCCCGGCGAGTCGTGCGTGAGCGGGTCGTCGGAGAGGGCCCGGCGCAGCGTCGCGTACGCGGGCGGCGCCTGGTAGCCGAACTCGGCCACGAAGCGTGGAACGTAGTCCCGGTAGCGCGTGTAGTCGTCGGTGTTCCACACGTCCCAGATGTGCGTGGTGCCGTGCGCCGGGTCGTTGGGGTGGACGTCCTCGCTGCCGGACCAGGGGCTACCCGGCCAGTACGGGACCGTCGGGTCCAGCTCGCCGACGATCGCGGGGAGCAGGTCCAGGTAGTAGCCGCGTCCCCAGGTGCGTCCGGCCAGGGGCTCCTGCCAGTCCCAGTCGTGCCAGCCCCAGATGTTCTCGTTGTTGCCGGTCCAGAGCACCAGCGACGGGTGCCCGGCGAGGCGGGTCACCTGCTCCCGCGCCTCCGCCTCGACCTCGGTGCGGAACGGCTCCTCCTCCGGGTACGCGGCGCAGGCGAACAGGAAGTCCTGCTGCACCAGCAACCCCATCTCGTCGGCGAGGTCGTAGAAGTCGTCCGACTCGTACCGGCCGCCGCCCCAGACGCGCAGCAGGTTGACGTTCGCGTCGGCCGCCTGGCCGAACCGCCCGGCGAGGCGCTCCCGGGTGACCCGGTTGGGGAACGCGTCGTCGGGGATCCAGTTGACGCCCTTGACGAACACCGGCACGTCGTTGACGTGCAGCGTGAACGGGGTGCCGTGGGCGTCGGGCGTGGTGTCCAGCCGGACCGAACGGAACCCGATCCGGCGGGCGGCGGCGTCCAGCTCCCGGCCGTCGGCGCCGTGCAGGGTGACGTCGAGGTCGTACCGGGGCTGGTCGCCGTACCCGATCGGCCACCACAGCGCGGGGTCCGCGACGGTGAGCGTCACGACGGCGGTCCGCTCCCCCGCCGGTACGGCGACGTCGGCGGTGACCCCGGCGACGGCGGCGCGGACGGTCAGCGGCTCGTCGCCGGCCCGCTCGACCTGCACGTGCAGCTCGACCCGGCCGACGTCGTCGGCCACCGTGACAATCGGCCGGACCGACGCGAGCCGGGCGGTGGACCAGGAGTGCAGGCCGATGTCGCGCCAGATGCCGGCGGTGACGAGCGTCGGCCCCCAGTCCCAGCCGAAGTTGCAGGCGGTCTTGCGGATGAAGTGGAACGGCTCCGGGTACGCGTTCGGCCGGTCACCGAGCCGGTCCCGGTGCGCCTCCGCGTACCGGTACGGGGAGTCGAAGCGTACGGCGAGGGTGTTGCCGTCCGGGCGCAGCAGCCCGCGGACGTCGAAGCGGTACGAGCGGTGCTGGTTCTCGGTGCGGCCGACCTCGACGCCGTTGAGCGTGACGGTGGCGACCGTGTCGAGGCCGGCGCAGACCAGGTCGACCCGCTCGTCGTCACCGGGCTGCCCGGCGAACGTGGTCTCGTAGACCCAGTCGGTGCGGCCGATCCAGGTGAGGCGGTTCTCGTTGTCGTCCAGGTACGGGTCGGGGATGAGGCCGGCCGCGAGCAGGTCGGTGTGGACGCAACCGGGGACTGTCGCCGGCACCGCCGTCCCGGCGATCTCCGGCGGCACCGCCGGCCCGGGCTCGGCCCGCAGCGTCCACCCCTCGTGCAGCAGCGTTCGACGGCTCACGACTTCACCGCGCCTTCCATGATTCCGCGGACGATCTGACGTCCACCGATGAACAGCATGACCAGCAGGGGAACGGTGGCGATGAACGCGCCCGCGAGCACCCGCCGGTAGATCACGTAGTTGCCGCTGGCCAGGTCGGAGACCGCCACCATCGACGTCGGGTAGTCGGTGCCGCTGAGCGTGATCAGCGGCCACTGGAAGTCGTTCCAGGTGGCCACGAACGTGAGCAGGCCGAGCACCGCCAGGGCCGGGCGGATGGCCGGGAGCACGATGGTCGCGTACACCCGCATGGTCGTGGCGCCGTCGACCCGGGCCGACTCGATCAGCTCGTCCGGGACGGTGTTCACGATGAACTGCCGCATGTAGAACACGCCGAACGCGGTGACCAGGCCGGGCGCGATGACGGCGAGCAGTGTGCCGTTCCAGCCGAGCTCGCCCATCACGATGTAGAGCGCGACGATGCCGAGCTGGTTGGGCACGGTCAGGGTGAGCACCACGAACAGCATGAGCGCGCGGCTGCCCTTGAAGCGCAGCTTGGCGAAGGCGAAGCCGGCCAGTGAGCAGAAGAACAGCACCGAGGCGGTCACCACCACCGAGACGATGACGCTGTTGACCAGTGATGCGGCGAAGTAGACGTCCTGGAGGGAGAAGACCTCGTCGACGTTGGTGAGGAAGCGGTCGCCCGGTACGACAGCCGGTGGCAGCATCGCCAGCGCCTCGTCGTCGCTGGTGGCGATGACGAACATCCAGTAGAGCGGGAACGCGGCGAACAGCATGCTCACCGCGAGGAGCAGGTAGGTCCAGAGCCCGGCCGGGGTGTCCTGTGGCGCCCGGGCCACCACGCGTCGCGTCGTCACCGGCGGCCTCCGGAGAGTCGGTTGGTCAGGAGGTAGTTGACGCCTGCGACGACCAGGATGATCAGAAACAGCGCCCAGGACATCGCGGCGGCGTACCCGAGGTTGAGGTCCTTCCAGCCGACCTTGTAGATGAGCTGGGCGATGGTCTGCCACTCGCCGTCCGGCCCGCCGGTCGCGGCCTGGGCGTTCGGGTCGAACAGCATCGGCTCGGTGAACAGCTGCAACCCGCCGATGGTGGACAGGATGACCGTGAACAGGACCACCGGCTGGATCATCGGGACGGTGATCCGCCAGAGCTGCTTCCACGGCCCGGCGCCGTCGATCGCCGCGGCCTCGTAGACGTCGCGCGGGATGGACTGCATGGCGGCCAGGTAGAGCAGCGCGTTGTAGCCGATCCACTTCCAGTTGACCATGGTGGCGATGGCGATCCAGGCGTGCAGCTTGTCCGCCCGCCAGTCGATCGGGTCGTCCGGGCCGCCGATGCCGAGCAGGCCGAGCGCCCAGTTCGCCATGCCGAAGTCGCGGGAGAAGAAGACGCTGAACACCATCGTCGAGGCCACGATCGGTGTTACGTACGGCAGCAGCACGCCCACCCGCCACCACGTCTGCGCCCGCAGCTTGCGGTTGAGCAGCGACGCGACGAGCAGCGCGAGCAGCAGTTGCGGCACGGTGGAGAGCAGGAAGATGCCGAACGTGTTGTAGAGGGCGTTCCAGAAGTCCTCGTCGGCGAACAGGCGGCTGAAGTTCTCGGCGCCGGCCCAGTACGGCAGCGTCGGGTCGTCCAGCCGGTAGTTGCGCAGCGACACGACCGCGTTGAACAGCAGCGGGAACAGCCCGAACACGAGGAAGAGCAGGAAGAACGGCGCGATCATCAGGTACGGCATGTACCGCATGTCGAAGCGGTACAGCCGGTCGCGCCAGGTCATCCGCCGGTCGCCGGCGCCGGTACGGCCGCGCTTGCGCGCGGGTGGGCGGCCGGGCGGCGCGGGCGCGGCACGGGTGCTGGACATCGGTTCACTCCAGGGCCGGGAGATCGGACGGTGACGGGGCGGACCGGGCCGCCCCGTCACCGCTGACACGTCAGGACTTGGCGGCCTTCTCGGCCTCCTTGACCGCCTCGGACCAGGCGGCGTCGGACTTGAGCGACTTGTTCTCCACCCGCCGGATCACGTTCTCCACCGCCACCCGGGTCGGGCCGTTCTTCCGGCCCAGGTACTGCGGGGTGAGGCCCTGCGCCATCTTCGGGAAGATCTGGCCGACCGGGGCGTCGTTGAAGAACGGGTTCTTGAAGTCGGCGATCGCCGGGTCGGTGTAGAGCGCCGGCTGCGACGGCAGGTTGCCGACCTTCTTGAAGATCTCGATCTGCTGCTCCGGCGCGACCAGCCAGGTCAGCAGCTTGTACGCCTCGTCGACGTTCTTGCCCTGCTTCGGCAGCGTCAGGAAGGAGCCACCCCAGTTGCCGCCGCCACCCGGTACCGCGGCGATGTCCCACTTGCCCTCGGTGCCCGGCGCGGTGTCCTTGATGTGGCCGAGCATCCAGGCCGGGCAGGCGAGCACCGCGAACGCGCCGCTGGTGAAGCCCTTGTCCCAGTCAGCCTGGAAGCTGACCAGGTTGGCCGACAGCCCGGCGCCCACGGCCTTGACCGTGTAGTCGAACGCGACCTTCGGGCCCTGCTCCATCCGGAGCTGGTCCTGCTCGTCGTAGAAGCCGACCGGCTGCTGGCCGAGAATCGGGTTGAACAGGTTGGTGCCGGCGTCGATGAACTTCTTCTTCGTCGTGGCGGTGTACTGCTGGCCGACCTCGATGAACTTGTCCCACGTGGGCCAGAGCGCTGACACCTGGTCGCGTTCGGTGGGCAGGCCGGCGGCCTTGAACAGGTCGGTGCGGTAGCACATGGCCAGTCCGCCGACGTCGGTGCCGAGGCCGATCTGCGTCTTGCCGTCGGCCGACAGCGACTGCTTCCACTTCCAGGGCAGGTACTTGCTCTCGTACGAGCCGGCGCCCTTGTCGAGCAGGTTGACGAACTTGTCGGACTGGCTGCGGAACTGGACCATGAAGCCCTCGTCGATCGCCGCGATGTCCGGCGCCCCGTTGCCGGCGACGAGCTTCTTCTGCAGGTCCTCGTGCTGGGCGTTGTACTCGCCCGAGTTGAGCTGGATCTTGACGTTCGGGTGTTCGGCCTCGTACTTGGCCTTCAGATCCTGGAGCCCGAAGTCGCCCCAGAAGTTGATTTTCAGCGTGACCTGACCACCGGCCGAGTCCGAGCCGCCGGTGGTGCTCCTGCCGCTACAGGCGGCGATCATGACCAGGCTGACGGCACCGACGGCGGCCACGCGCGCCAGGTGCGTCCAGGACCGTTTCATGTCATCCTCCGCGCCGAATGGGAACGCTCCCGATATCGAGGAACGTTGACTGAACCGGATAAGTGAGGCCACCGTACGGTTCACCTTCAGGGCTGTCAACGGGCGGTTACCGATGTGCCCGTCCGGCAACCTCACCGCCGCTCACGACTGCCGTTCACGGCCGTCCAGGGCAGGTGCCGGGCGATCGGCGCTCTAAGCTGAACCGCACAAGCGACGGCCGCCGGAACCCGTCCACCGCCACCCGCCGGTGGCACCCGGGACCGGCGCGGCGTGCAGTAGCGTCACCAGACGCCGGTGACCCGGCGACCGAGAACGCCCGCGAGGGCCGGACACAGTGGAGGAACGCTTCGGTGAAGCGGCCGACCATCGCCGACGTCGCCCGGCGCGCCGGGGTCTCCAAGGGCGCGGTGTCGTACGCGCTCAACGGCCAGCCCGGTGTCTCCGAGGCGACCCGGCAGCGGATCCTCGCCATCGCCGCCGAGATCGGGTTCCGTCCGAGCAGCGCCGCCCGCGCACTGTCCGGCGCCACCGCCAAGGCGGTCGGGCTGGCGCTGTGCCGCCCCGCCCGGATACTCGGCATCGAGCCGTTCTTCATGGAGCTGATCAGCGGCGTCGAGGCCGAACTGTCGGCCCGCTCGTACGCGCTCACGCTCCAGGTGGTCAGCGACCAGGAGGCCGAGATCGCCGTCTACCGGCGGTGGTGGGCCGAACGCCGGGTGGACGGTGTGCTCGTCTGCGACCTGCGCACCGACGACCGGCGGGTGCCGGCACTGGAGGAACTGCAACTGCCGGCGGTGGTGATCGGCGGCCCCGGGCACACCGGCGGCCTGGCGAGCGTCTGGGCCGACGACGCGGCGGCCCTCGTCGAGACGGTGGAGTACCTGGTCGCGCTCGGCCACCGGCGCATCGCCCGGATCGGCGGGCTGCCCACGCTGCTGCACACCGAGATCCGCACCGAGGCGTTCACCGGCGTGTGCCGGCGGCTCGGGCTGGACGAGGCGACCACCGTCTGGTCCGACTACACCGGTGAGGAGGGCGCGCGCGCCACCCGCCGGCTGCTCAGCTCCGCCGGCCGCCCCACCGCGGTGATCTACGACAACGACGTGATGGCGATCGCCGGGCTCTCGGTGGCCCAGGAGATGGGCCTCACCGTGCCCGGCGACCTGTCCATCGTGGCCTGGGACGACTCGCCGCTCTGCCGGCTGGTGCACCCGCCGCTCACCGCGCTGGGCCGGGACATCCCGGCGTACGGCGCGCACGCCGCCCGGCAGCTCCTGGCCGTGATCGCGGGCGAGCCGGCAGCCGTCGTGCAGGACGAGACGGCGCACCTGACGCCGCGCGGCAGCACCGCCCCACCTCGTACGACGACCCGCTGAACCGGTTCAGCTCACCGGGCGGTGGACGGATACTCCTCGAACCACGCCTCGACCCGCTCGGCGGTCGCCGGCCGGGCCAGCGCGAAGCCCTGGCCGTACCGGCAGCCGGCCCGCCGCGCGCCGGCCACCTGCCCCTCCGACTCCAGCTCCTCGACCACCAGTTCCACGCCGAGCCGGTCGGCCAGGTTCGCCACCACGTCGATCAGTGGGCGCTGACCGTCCCCACCCGGGCCGACCAGGTGCGGACCCACCTTGAGCAGGTCGATCGGCAGTCGGCGGAGCTGCGCGAGCGAGGCGTGCTCGGCCCGGAAGTCGTCGAGCGCGATCCGCACACCGATCGACCGCAGGCCGGCCAGCCGAGCTACCACTGTGGACAGCTCCAGTCCCACCACCGGCTCGGCCACCTCCACCACCAGCCGTTCCGGTGCCACGTCGTACGCGGCCAGCGCGGTAGCGGTACGCGCCACGAAGTCCGGCGCGGCCAGCTCGCGCGGCGTCACGTTCACCGCCATCCACAGCTCGCGACCGCCCTCCGACCACGCGGTGAGCTGGCGGCAGGCCCGGTCCAGCACCCACCGCCCGATCTCGCCGGTCAGGTCCAGGTCGGCCGCCACCGGCAGCAGCTCCGCCGGGAGCACTGTGCCCAGCGCCGGGCTGCGCCACCGCAGCAACGCCTCCGTACCCACCGGCATCCGATCGGCGAGCGCCACCACCGGCTGGTAGACCAGGTCCAGCTCACCGCGCGCCACCGCGCCGGGCAGCTCCCGCTCCAGATCCAGGCGGCGGACCAGCTGCTCCTCCAGGTAGGCGTCGTACCACTCGACCCGGTCCCGGCCGAGCTGCACCGCCCGGCGGCGGGCCAGGTCCGCCTGGCGCAGCACGTCCTCCGGATCGCCACCGCTGGTCTCGGCCAGCCCGACGCTCACCCCGAGCCGGGCGACGCCTCCGGGCCGGGGGTACGGCTCGGCCAGCGCCGCCAGCAGCCGCAGGCCGAGCGCGTACGCGAGCACCGGCCCGAGATCGGTGAGGACGGCGTACTCGGTGTCGCCGAGCCGGGCCACCAGATCGTGCGTCTCGGAGCTTGCCCGCAGCCGGCGCGCGGCCTCGCTGAGCACCGGCCCCTCCGGCACGGCGCCACCCACCCCGTGCAGGTCGACGACGAGCAGCCCGCCGCCACTGCGTTCCGCCATCGCCCGGACCAGATCCGCGCGGGTCAGCGGCACGGGCTCCACCGGCCGGGAGTCCGGTCCGAGCCGGCGCCGCAACCACGCCTCGCGGGCCGCGAGCCGTTGCACCCGGCGGCGCTGGTCGGCGGCGGCGAGCAGCTCACCCACCATGATCGGCGGAATGACGGCCAGGCCCAGGGCCATCGCGGCGGTACTGAACTCCCCCGCCGTCATCAGGTGGACCCCGGCGGCCAGCGCGGCGATCCCGGCCGGCGCGGTGAGGCGGGGCCAGGCGGCCGGCGCCGCGTCCCGGCCCGGCCGCTCACCGCCCGAGGTACGCCGGGCGCCTGCGGCCGTGAGCAGCGCCCCGGCCACCAGGGGCGCCGCGACGAGCGGCAGCGCCCGGTCCGGCGCGCCGTAAGCCAGCAGCACCACCAGTAGCGTCAGCCCGCCGAGCGTCAGGGCGGCCCCGGCGTGGCAGCGCGCGGCGCCCGGCCGGCGGCGGCGTTCGGCGACGGCCGCCACCGCGAGCACGGCGAGCACCACCGCGCCGCCCGCCGCCACCATTCCGGCCACGGCCGGGACCGGGCCGCCCGGCAGCAGCATCCAGCCCGCGAAGACCAGGCTGACGCCGAGCGCCAGCACGTCGACGGTACGGCGCACCAGCTCCGGGCCGGACAGCCGCGATCGGCCGGGCAGGCGCAGCAGGGCCGTCACGTGCAGCGCCCCGGTGAGGCACAGCCCGGCCAGCGCGATCGGCAGCCGGTGGGCGGCGTCGCTCAGTGGCAGCACCGCGACGGTGAGCCCGGCGACCAGGACGGCGCTGTCCAGGATGGCGGCGACCCGGCGGGACAGCGCAGCCCGGCGAGCCCGCCGCCCGGTCCTCGGGCCGAGCGCCGTCGCGCCATGGGTCACGGCGAGGTCCGGCGCTTCGCCCGTCGGCACGGGACGGCCGGTCGGCGCGCGGTGGCCGTTCGGTGCGGGACGGTCGGGCGGTGCGGGGCCGTCGGGCGGTGTGGCGGCTCCGGCCAGCCAGGCGAGCCGGAGGCAGGCGAGGGCGAAGCCTCCGGCGACGGCGAGCGCGGCGGCTGCGGGGCCGGGCAGGGCACCGGCGACGCCGGCGAGGAGGAAGGCCGTGCCGGCGAGTGAGACGGCGACATCGGGCAGGACTGATCGCCGACGGGGAACGGCGGGAGGGGGGACGGGCACGGCGGTCGCCTTCGTGAGGGGGCACGGGGGCGGTGCGGTTGCGGTGCGCGGTACGACGTGCGGGGTCGGGGCGGTACGGGAACGCATCGGCGGGGACCGCTGCGGCCACGCCTAGAAACGATCCCGGAAGCGCCCGGTGACGTCACCGCCACAGTGACATCCGTCACATCAACGGCGGTCACCGGCCCGGATCACGCCCGAGATCGACGCGTCGGTCCCGCGTCGGTCTCCCGGGCGAGATCTTGGAAGGAAACGGCCCGCGGAGGGGCCCAACGCTTCCAAGATCTCCAACTCGAGCGAGATCTTGGTACCGGACCGCCCCGCGAGGGGCGGAACCGTACCAAGATGGTCGGCGGGAGTGGGGAGGGACGCGGGAGCGGTGGGGACGCCCGCGGGGTGGGGTGGACTGGCCGGGTGGGATTATCGGGGGGTGAGCCGCGCCGATACCGTCCGTTTCCGTCACAACCAGGCCATCCTGGTCGCCGCGATCGTCGCCTTCATCGGCGCGCTGCCGCTGGCCTCCGCCCGCTGGTGGCTGCTCTGGGTGCTGCTCGTGCCGCTCGCCGTCGCGGTCTGGGCCTGGCGGGCCGGCACCGACGCCGATGCCCGGGAGCTGCGGCTGCGGGCGCTCGTCGGGCAGCGCCGGGTGCCGTGGAACCAGGTCGCCGAACTCGCCGGTGACCCCCGCGGCCGGGCGGTGGCCCGGCTCGACGACGGCGAAGTGGTGATGCTGCCGGCGGTACGCGCCACCGAACTGCCCCGGCTGATCGCCGTCACCGGGCAGGAGCTGCCGGACACCGGCAGCGATCATTAAGCCACCGGCGATCAGTAGCCGTCGACCACCCGGTTCGTCAGCTCCTCCCCGGCCACGTACCGGCGCAACTGCTCGCCCACCAGGCGGTACGCGCGGGGCAGCAGCCCGCGTACCGAGCCGGCGACGTGCGGGGTGAGCAACACGTTCGGCAGCTCCCACAGGGGATGGTCGGCGGGCAGCGGCTCCGGGTCGGTGACGTCCATCGCCGCGCGCAGGCGGCCCGAGGTCAGCTCGGCCACAAGCGCCGAGGTACGCGCCACCGGCCCGCGGGCGGCGTTGACGAGCAGCGCGCCGTCAGGCATCGCGGCGAGGAAGCGCTCGTCGACCATGCCCCGGGTCTGCTCGGTCAGCGGCACCAGGAGAACCACCACGTCCGCCTCGGGCAGCAGCGCGGGCAACTCGTCCACCCCGTGCACGCCCTGGTCGGGTCGCGGCGTACGGGCCACGAGCGTGAAGCTCACCTCGAACGGGGCGAGCCGGTCGCGTACCGCGGTGCCGATCGAGCCCGCGCCGACGATCAGCACCCGCTTGCCGGCCAGTTCGTCGGTGGGCGCCACCTCGTCGTACGCCCACTCGCGCCGGTCCTGCGCGCGGGCCAGCGGCGCGAATCCGCGCAGCGAGGAGAGGATCGCGGCGACCACCCATTCGGCGGTGGGTGAGTCGTGCACGCCCCGGGCGTCGCAGAGCGTCACGCCGTCGGGGATCCGCCCCACCCAGGCGTCCGCCCCGGCGGAGAGCAGTTGCACCACCTCGACGTCGGGCAGCTCGGCGAGGAGCGCCCCGGCGTCCGGGCCGGACAGGAACGGTGGCACCCAGAACCGCACCCCGGACGGGGACGACGGAAGCCGCCGCGGGTCGTCCAGCAGCTCCACGGTGACGCCGGGCGGCAGCTCGCCGAGCAGCCGGCGGCCCTCCGGGTGCGGGATCCATACCTTCACGACCGCCGACGATATCGGCCCCGGACCGGCCGGCGCGGCGTGACCCGTGACGAACACCGCGCCGGGAATGGAGTGGCGGCCCGGCGGGGTATAACCGAGAACGGGATGCCGGTCGGGTGTTCCGCTTGCTGAGGGCGGTGGCGATGAGCGAGGACGGCCGGGGACGGGTGTCCGTGCCGATTCCGGCGCTCGCCGACCCCGACCGGTTGCGTTCACTCGACGAGACCCGGCTCGACGCCGTACTGGACGAGGCGTTCGACAGGTTCGCGCGTCTGGTCGGCGACCTGCTGGACGTGCCTGTCGCACTCGTATCCCTGGTGGACGCCGAGCGCCAGTTCTTTCCCGGCGCGACCGGCCTGCCGGAGCCGTGGGCGGCCCGCCGGGAGACGCCGCTGAGCCACTCGTTCTGCCAGCACGTCGTCGACATCGAGATGCCGCTGGTGCTGCCCGACGCCCGTCTCTACCCGCGCGTACGCCTCAACCTGGCGATCGAGGATCTGGGCGTGGTGGCGTACGCGGGCATGCCGCTGACCGACCTGGAGGGGCGGGTGCTCGGCTCGCTCTGCGCGATCGACAGCAAGCCCCGGGCCTGGACGAAGGAGCAGCTGCGGACGCTCGCCGACCTGGCCGCCGCGTGCTCCTCGGAGCTGCGACTGCGTATCGCGGTCCGCGGCGCCGAGCAGGCCCGCCGCCGCGCCGAGGAGGCGCACGACCGGCTCGCCATGCTGGCCGGGATGAGCGAGATGCTCGGCGGCACGCTCGACGTGGCCACCGCCGTGGACCGGCTCGGGCACGCGATGGTGCCGCTGCTCGCCGACTGGTGCCTGATCACGCTCGTCGACCCGGCGGGCCGGCCGCGCACCGTCACCGGCGTGCACCGCGACGCCGAGCGCAAGGCCGACCTGACCCGCATCGCCGAGTTGCTGACCACCGGGCTCAGCGCGGAGTCGCAGATCCGGTCGGTGCTGCGTACCGGGCGGCCGGCGGTGCGCGCAGTGGCCGACCTGGACGACGTGGCGCGCGGCACCACGCGCCCGGAGCTGGTGCCGCTCGCCGACCGTCTCGGCATCGGCTCCCACCTGACCGTGCCGATCACCGCCGCCGGGGACCGGGTGATCGGCGCCGTCACGCTCGTCAACCGTCAGGGGCGGCGCGGTTTCGACGCCAGCGACCTGCGCACCGCGCAGGACATCGGGGTACGTGCCGGACAGGCGGTCGGCAACAGCCGCCTCTACGGGGAGCAGCGGCACGTCGCCGAGGTGCTCCAGCACAGCATGCTGCCGAGCCTGCCGGCCGTGCCCGGAATCGAGCTGGCCGCCCGCTACCTGCCGGCCGCCGACCGGGTGGAGGTGGGCGGCGACTGGTACGACGCGTTCGTCCAGCCCGACGGCGAGCTGATCGCCGCGATCGGCGACGTCGCCGGGCACGACATCGAGGCGGCGGCCACCATGGGCCAGTTGCGCAACCTGGTGCGGGGCAACGCGTACGGGCGTAACGACCCGGTGGAGGATCTGGTGGCCCACCTCGACCAGGCCATGGGCGGGCTTCGGGTGCCCACCGTCGCGACCGCCGTGCTGGCCCGGGTCCGTCCGGCCGCCGGCGGGCTGACGGTCTTCTGGTGCAACGCGGGGCATCCGCCGCCGCTGCTGGTCCGCGCCGACGGCACGGTCTCGGTGGCCGACGGCCGCGGGCCGCTGCTCGGGCTGGCCCGGCCGCCCCGGCGTACCGGCCGGACGCTGACCCTGGCACCGGGCGACACGCTGCTGCTGCACACCGACGGGCTGATCGAGCGCCGGGACCAGCCGATCGACGAGGGACAGGCCGAGCTGCTCGCCCACCTCGCGGCCGGCGGGCCGGGCGTACCGCTGGACCTGCTCTGCGACCGGCTGCTCGCCGCCGCGCACCGGCGCGAGGACGACGTCGCCCTGCTCGCGCTGCGGGCCGGCTGACCGGGACTCCTCCGAACGGCCGGACGCGGGCAGGGGTGCGCGCGACGTGCCCGGTTCGCCGGTCCGCCCGGCTAGGCTGGGCCGGGTGAGCCCGCGTCTTGCGTACCCCCGTGTCAGCCGCCTCCGGACGGCGCTGGCGGCGTCCTGCGCGGCGTTGCTCCTGGGCGCCGCCGGCTGCTCCCTCGGCGAGCCCGAGCCGGACCCGGCCGGCGCGCCGCCCAACCTCCCCACACCGTCCGGCACCGCGAGTCCCGGCGGGGCCGGTCAGCAGGTTGTCGCCACCGTGCTGGCCAAGGGGCTGGAGGTGCCGTGGGGCATCGCGTTCCTGCCCGACGGCGGGGCGCTGGTGACCGAGCGGGACAAGGGACGGATCCTCCAGGTCGGCCCGGAGTTCGGCCCGGACGGGCTGGCCGTCCGGCCGGTGCAGACCGTGCCGGACGTGGCCGCCGGCGGCGAGGGCGGCCTGCTGGGCATCGCGGTCTCCCCCGCGTACGCCAAGGACCGCACGGTCTTCGTCTACTACACGGCCGAGGACGACAACCGGATCGCGAAGATGCAGCTCGGGCAGGCGCCGAAGCCGATCCTGACCGGCATCCCGAAGTCCGGCACGCACAACGGCGGCGGGCTCGGCTTCGGCCCGGACGGCCACCTCTACGCGAGCACCGGCGACGCCGGGCGCACCGAGAACGCCCAGGACGCCAAGAGCCTCGGCGGCAAGATCCTCCGGATCACGCCGGACGGCAAGCCTGCGCCGGGCAACCCCACCGCCGGATCGCCGGTCTGGTCGACGGGCCACCGCAACGTCCAGGGCTTCGCCTGGACGCCGGACAAGAAGATGTACGCGGTGGAGTTCGGCCAGAACACCTGGGACGAGATCAACCAGATCAACAAGGGCGGGAACTACGGCTGGCCCCGGGTCGAGGGGCGCGGCGACGACAAGCGCTACGTGAACCCGCTCACACAGTGGCCCACCGGTGACGCCTCCTGTTCCGGCCTGGCGGCGGCGGACCGTCTGCTCGTCGCCGCCTGCCTGCGCGGCCAGCGACTCTGGCTGGTGGAGCTGGCCGGCAACGGCACAGTCCTCGGTCAGCCGCGCGACCTGCTCAACGGCCGGTACGGTCGGCTACGGGCCGTCGCGGCGGCGCCGGACGGCTCGCTCTGGGTGAGCACGTCGAACCGGGACGGGCGGGGTACGCCCACCGCCGAGGACGACCGCCTCCTGCGGCTCGTCTTCGCCGACGGGGGCGCCGGCCGGAGCTGATCCGGCCCACCGGGTTTGTCAAGATCGCGCAAGGGGCAGGTCAGAATCTCAGCATGGACGGCCACGAGAACGAACAGCACCGCACCGGGGACGAGACGTCTCCGGAGCGCGGGCGCGCCCGCCGCCTGACGGCGTGGCGGCCCGGTCACCGGCTGCGCCGGCTGGGTGTCGTGCTGGCTCTGCTCGCGGTCACGCTCGGCGGCATCGTGATCGGCACGTACGCGGGCGGCCACGTCGGCACCGACATCGGCCCGTTCCGGGCCGAACTGAAACTCAGCCCGTCGCTGTCCGGCGGCACCACCGTCGACATCCCGCCGCTGGGCGCGCTGCTGCTGGACAGCCACGACGGCCCGGCGTACCTCACAGTCGAGGTGGGCTCGCTGGATCAGGGGCGCACCGAGGCGCTCATCGACGACCCGGCCAGCATCAGCCGGGCCAGCCAGTCCGCCGTCCAGGACGTCCGCGACGGCGTGATGCGGCTCGGGCTGCGTACGCTCGCCTCGGTCGTGCTCGCAACGCTGCTGCTGGCCGCGCTCGTCTTCCGGGACGTCCGGCGTACCGCCTGGGCCGGCGGCCTGGCGCTGGTCGTGACCGCCGGCAGCCTCGGGATGGCCGCGAGCACGCTGCGTCCGCAGGCGATCGAGGAGCCGCGGTACGAGGGCCTGCTGGTCAACGCGCCGGCGATCGTCGGTGACGCGCGGCGGATCGCGAACGACTACACCAAGTACGCCGAGCAGCTCCAACGGCTGGTCGGCAACGTCAGCAAGCTCTACACCACGGTCTCCGCCCTGCCCGTGGTGCAGCCGTCGCCCGGCACCACACGGGTGCTGCACGTGTCGGACATCCACCTCAACCCGACCGGCTGGCAGCTGATCCGTACCGTGGTCGAGCAGTTCGGCATCGACGTGGTGGTCGACACCGGCGACATGACCGACTGGGGCAGCGAGCCGGAAGCCTCGTTCGTCGGGTCGATCGGCCTGCTCAAGAAGCCGTACGTGTTCATCCGCGGCAACCACGACTCGCCGCGCACCGCCGCCGCGGTGGCGCAGCAGCCGAACGCGATCGTGCTGAACAACTCGGTCACCACAGTGGGTGGGCTGACCATCGCGGGCATCGGCGACCCCCGCTTCACCCCCGACAAGGAGACCTCACCGGCCGGCAGCGGCCTCACCTCGGCCGTCGCCGACCAGGTGATCGGCGCCGGCGAACAGCTCGCCGCCACGATCGACAAGTCGCCGCGCAAGGTCGACATCGCGCTCATCCACGACCCCGCCTCGGCCGGCCCGCTCTCCGGCGACTGCCCGCTCGTGCTCTCCGGGCACACCCACTCCCGGCAGGTGTCGAAGCTGCCGCAGGTGGAGGGCAAGCAGCCGACCACGCTGATGGTGCAGGGCTCCACCGGTGGGGCCGGGCTTCGCGGCCTGGAGGGCGAGAAGCCGACTCCGCTGACCATGACTGTGCTCTACTTCGACCAGCAGAAGCTGCTCCAGGCGTACGACGAGATCACTGTGGGCGGCACCGGGCAGTCGCAGGTCAACCTGGAGCGGCACGTCATCCGCGACCCGGCGAAGGGCGACCAGGTGCCGGTCACCCCGACCCCGACCCGCGGCCCGTCGGAGTCGCCGTCGCCGGGCACGACCACGCTGAGCCCCACCCCCACGAGCTGACCGCCCCGCTTCTCGCCTTTCTCGCGGTCAGCCCGGCGCCCTGCCGCACTGACACTCGGTCACTCGGCGTCACCAAGCCCGTCGGGCACGGGGATGCCCCGCCGCCGACTTTGCTCTGCACCCATCGGCGCAGCAGGAACCGAGCGTCACCGTCTGGGTGGGTGCAGAGCGGCGAGCGTTCCACTACGCCCCAGCTCAGGGCGGTGATGCGGATATGGCTGCAGAGCAAAGGGGCCGAGAGGTGATCCCCCGGGTCGCCAGAGGCGGTTACCCTCCGCAGCCATTCCCGCCGTCACTTTCCGTGAGGAATGCCGTCCACCGCGCCACCCGAATCGGCCAGGACGCGGCCCGCCGTGCCGGGGTCGATCCGGGAGCCAGGAGAGCCGGCAGAACCCGGTCGCAGGACGCACCGGGCCGAGTGCCAAGGGCGGGCCGGATCGCCCGAGAGAGCCGGAAGACCGGCGAGCCGAGAGGCTGAGGCCCACCCGGAGGCCGGACCTCACCGCGAGGACCCGGGACCGCCGCACGGAGGCCGGACCTCCACCGCGAGGGCCCGGGGCCGCCCGGATGTCCGGCCGGCCCCGTGGCGGCGTGCGGTCAGCGCAACGGACGCGCGCCTCAGCGCAGCGCGATCGCGGCCAGCGCGGCGTTGACGATGCTGCCGGGCAGCAGGTCGTGCAGCTCGTACAGCTCCCGGACACTGCCGGACTGGCCGAACTCGTCCACCCCGAGCGGCACCGCCGGAGCGCCGACCGCCGAGCCGAGCCAGGCCATCGCGTGCGAGGCCGCGTCGTGCACGGTGACCACCGGCACCCGGTCGGCGAACGCCGACCGCAGCGCGCCCGGCACGCTCGGCACGGTCGCGGTCCGCACACCCTGGCGCAGCGTCCGCTGCCACGCGCGGTAGAGCCGGTCCAGGCTGGTCACGTCGACCACGTGCGCGGCCACGCCCTCCTCCGCCAGCTCCGCGGCGGCCGCGAGCACCTCCGGCAGAACCGCGCCGGAGGCGGCGAGCTGCACGACCGGGGCGTCAGCCAGATCGGGGTACGCCTGGTGCGCGTCGACGAGCCGGTACGCGCCGGCCACCACCTGCCGCCGCAGCACGGCGTCCCCGAGCCGTGCCCGGGCCGCCTCGAACG
This sequence comes from Micromonospora sp. CNZ297, assembly GCF_007827625.1. NCBI lineage: Bacteria > Bacillati > Actinomycetota > Actinomycetes > Micromonosporales > Micromonosporaceae > Micromonospora > Micromonospora sp. CNZ297. The sequence goes on from NZ_VISU01000004.1 coordinate 346,464, forward strand.
GTGCCTGGTCGATCGGCCGGGTGCTGAGCCGGAAGTAGTACGCCCCGTCCTCGGCCGGCGCGGCTGTCGCGGCCGGAGCGGAGCCACCGGCGATCTGCCCGAGCGCGTCGCAGAGCAGCCAGTCGAGGCTGCCGGCGTACGCGGGCTCCAGGAACGTCACCCCCGGCAGCTCCAGGCCGACCGACGCGGTGATGGTGGACTGGTGCGCGCCGCCCTCCGGGGCCAGCGTGATGCCGGACGGGGTGCCTGCCACCACGAACCGGGAACCGGAGTACGTGCCGTACAGGAACGCGTCCAGACCGCGCAGCACGAACGGGTCGTAGACCGTCCCCACCGGCAGCAGCGGCTGGCCGGACAGATCCCACGACAGGCCGAGCTGGCCGAGAAGCAGGAACAGGTTCATCTCCGAGATGCCCAGCTCGATGTGCTGCCCGGCGGGGCTCTCGGTCCAGCGCAGCATCCGGTCCTCGGTCCAGGAACGCTGCTCGGTCGGTGCGAAGACGCCCGTCTTGTTGATGAACCCGGCCAGGTTGGTCGAGGTGGCCACGTCCGGCGCGGTGGTCACCAGGTAGGGCGCAACCTGCGGATCACGGGCCAGGTCGACGAGCACCCGGCCGAAGACCTCCTGGGTGGAGACGGGCTTGTTCGCGCGTACCCTCGTGGTCTCCGGAACGGTGACGCCCAGCGCGCGCTCGCGCGGCGGGCGGGACAGCGCCTCCCGGCGCTCGCCGGCCCGGATGCCGGCCGGGGACGCCGGGTCGAGGCGGTCCCACTCGGTCTCCGGGGTCAGGCCCTGCGCGGCGCGCAGCGCGTCGACCTGCTCGGTGGTGAGCAGCGCCGAGTGGTTGCGCGGGTTGCCGGCGATCGGCAGGCCCCAGCCCTTGACCGTGTACGCGAAGACGACGCTGGGCCGGTCGGTGACGGCGTCGCACTGGGCGTAGGCGTCGAGCATGGCCTGCGCGTCGTGCCCGCCCAGGTCGGTGACGAGCGGGCCCAGCTCGTCGTCGCCGATGTCGGCGACGAACGCGGCCACCTCGGCCGGCGCGCCGTCCAGGAACTGCTTGCGCAGCGCCGGCCCGGCCAGCCCGAACAGCGACTGGTACTGCTCGTTGGGCATCCGGTCGATCCAGTCGCGCAGCGCCGCGCCGCCGGGCCGGGCGTACGCCTCGGCCAGCTTGCGTCCGTACTTGACCTCCACGACGTGCCAGCCGGCCGCCTCGAACTGGCCGCGCCACTGGTTGATCCGGATGCCGGGTACGACCCGGTCCAGCGACTGGCGGTTGAAGTCGACGAGCCACATCACGTTGCCGAGCCCGGTGGTTGCCGGGTCGGCGACGGCCTCCCAGATGTTGCCCTCGTCCAGCTCGGCGTCACCGATGATGGCGACGAACCGGGAGTGCGGGCGCGCGCCGAAGTGCGCGTCGACGTAGCGGCGGGTGACGGCGGCGAACAGCGGCGCGGCGGCGCCCAGGCCGACCGAGCCGGTGGAGAAGTCCACCTCGTCCGGGTCCTTGGTGCGCGACGGGTACGACTGGAGCCCACCGCGCGCCCGCAGCTTCGGCAGGTACGACCTGTCGAGGTTGCCGAGCAGGTACTGGATCGCGTGGAACACCGGCGAGGCGTGCGGCTTCACCGCCACCCGGTCCTCGGCGTCCAGGTGGTGGAACCAGAGCGCTGTCATCGCGGTGACCAGGGAGGCGCTTGACGCCTGGTGGCCGCCGACCTTCACCCCGTCACCGGTGTCGCGGTCGTGGTTGGCCGCGTCGACGATGCGGGTGGCGAGCCAGAGCACCCGGCGCTGGATCTCATCGAGGACGTCGAGGTCGTGCTGGTTCACGGTGACTCCATCCGGGCGTCGCCGTTGACGCCCTGTCCGGGGAGGGGGTGGCGAGGCGTTAGGAAGGGCCCCTTCCCATGCACCAGGCGTTAAGAAGGGGCCCTTCCTTACAACACGTCAGGCGCCGAGGCGCGCCAGGATCAGCTCGCGGACGGTCTTCGCGTCCGCCTGGCCGCGGGTGGTCTTCATGACCGCGCCGACCAGCGCGCCGGCCGCCGCGACCTTGCCGCTGCGGATCTTGTCGGCGACGTCCGGGTTGGCGGCGATCGCCTCGTCCACGGCGGCGGTGAGCGCGCCGGTGTCCGAGACGACCTCCAGGTTGCGGTTGGTCATGATCTCGGTCGGCGAGCCCTCGCCGGCCACCACGCCCTCCAGCACGGTACGGGCCAGCTTGTCGTTGAGCTTGCCGGCGTCGACGAGGCCCTGCAGCTCGGCGACCTGGGCCGGGGTGGCACCGACGTCGGCCAGCTCCACGCCGGTCTCGTTGGCGCGGCGGGACAGCTCGCCCAGCCACCACTTGCGGGCCGCGGCCGGGGTGGCGCCGGCGGCCACCGTCGCCTCGATCAGCTCGACCGCGCCGGCGTTTACCACCGACTGCATGTCGAGGTCGGACAGGCCCCAGTCCTGTTGGATCCGCTTGCGGCGCAGCCGCGGCAGCTCCGGCAGGGCGGCCTTCAGCTCGGCCACCCACGCGGTGTCCGGGGCGAGCGGCACCAGGTCCGGCTCCGGGAAGTACCGGTAGTCGGTGGCGGTCTCCTTGGACCGGCCCGACGTGGTGTCGCCGGTGTCCTCGTGGAAGTGCCGGGTCTCCTGCGTGATCCGGCCTCCGGCCTCCAGCACCGACGCCTGGCGCAGCATCTCCGAGCGCACCGCCCGCTCGACCGAGCGCAGCGAGTTGACGTTCTTGGTCTCGGTGCGGGTGCCCCACTCCTCGCCCGGCCGGTTCAGCGACGTGTTGACGTCGCAGCGCAGCGAGCCCTCCTCCATCCGCACGTCGGAGACGCCGAGCGAGCGGATCACGTCACGCAGCTCGGTGACGTACGCGCGGGCGACCTCGGGCGCGAGCGCGCCGGTGCCCGGGATGGGCTTGGTGACGATCTCGACGAGCGGGATGCCGGCCCGGTTGTAGTCGACGAGCGATTCGGTGGCGCCGTGGATGCGACCGGTGGCGCCGCCGACGTGCAGCGTCTTGCCGGTGTCCTCCTCCAGGTGCACCCGCTCGATGCCGATGCGCACCAGTTCGCCGTTCACCTCGACGTCCAGGTAGCCGTCGAAGCACAGCGGCTCGTCGTACTGGCTGATCTGGAAGTTCTTCGGCATGTCCGGGTAGAAGTAGTTCTTCCGGGCGAACCGGCACCACTCGGCGATCGAGCAGTTCAACGCCAGCCCGATCCGGATGGTCGCCTCGATGGCGGCCTTGTTCGCCACCGGCAGCGAGCCGGGCAGGCCGAGGCAGACCGGGCAGACCCGGGTGTTCGGCTCGCCGCCGAAGTCGGTCGGGCAGCCGCACCACATCTTGGTGTTCGTGCCCAGCTCGACGTGGGTCTCCAGGCCGATCACCGGTTCGAAGCGCGCGACGACCTCGTCGTACGCGGGCAGTGTCGTCGTCATCTGAGCTCCAGGCGCGATCCGGACAGAACCGCTCCAGCCTAATCGGCTGGCCCGGCCACCCCGCTGCCGGGCTTCGAGATCACCGCACGGCGGCCCGCCACGACGACCTGGCCCGGGCCGGGCGTCACTCGGGTGCGGTGAAGCTCCGCCGGCGGTTGTAGGCCAGCACGAGCAGGATGCCGCCGACGGAGAAGGCCACGACGCTCAACAGCAGCAGTACGAGCGGCGAACCCGGCCCGGTGATCGGCAGCCACGCGCCACTCACCTTCGACGGCGAGGGCGTCGGCTGGGGCGCCACGGTGCTGCTGCTCGCCGACGGCGTGGCGGCCGGATCGCTCGGCGTCGGCGTCGCAGTCGGGGCGGCCGGGGTGGGCGTCGAGCCGGTCGGGGTCGCCGTGGGGGTGGCCGGGGCCGGGGCGGCGACGGTCAGGGACACCTCAGTCGTGGCGCTGGTGCTGTATCCCTTCGCCGAGACGGTGAAGGTGAACGTGCCGGCGCTGCCCGGGGTGCCGCGGAGCCGGCCCTCCTCGTCGAGGGTGAGACCGCCCGGCAGTGCCCCGGCGGCCAGGGCGAACGCGATGTCCGAGTCACCGTCGGCGGTGAACCGGAAGGAGTAGGGCTTACCGGCAGTGGCGGCGGGCGGTTCGCCGGAGGTGAACACCGTCGCCGCCTCGGCGACGACGACTGTGGCCTTCTGCTCGTCGAAGCGGTCGTTCTTGTCGGTCATCCGCAACGTGAACGTGTACGTGCCGGGGGTGGTCGGCGCGCCACCGAGCGACGTCCCGACCACGAGCATCCCCGGCGGCAGACCGCCCGACGTCACCGACAGCCGGTACGGCTCGGTGCCGCCTGTGGCCTCGACGGTGTGGATCGCGTACACCCGCCCGAGGTACATGGGCGACCGCGGCGTGCCGGACGTGATGACGACAGTCGGCTCGCGTACCTCGATGGTCGCCGTCTGCTCGTCGAAGAGGTCGTTCTGGTCGGTCATCCGCAACGTGAACGTGTACGTGCCGGGCGTCGTCGGCGCACCACCGAGCGACGTCCCCACCACGAGCATCCCCGGCGGCAGACCGCCCGACGTCACCGACAACCGGTACGGCTCGGTGCCACCTGTGGCCTCCACGGTGTGGATCGCGTAGACCTGCCCGATGACCATGACCGGCCGGGGCTTGCCCGAGGTGATGGTGACGGTCTCCGTGACGGCGGTGGCCGGTTGCGCGGTGGCGGGCTGCGCGGCGCCCAGCAGCAACGCCGCGACCATCGTCAGGGCCATGGCCGGGCGAAGTGTCCCCATCGCACATCCAGCTCTCGGTCGGAACCGCTCGCGTCCGCCAGCGGGCCACAGTCCAGTCGATCCAGCAGACCCGGAGTTTATTCGACCAGTGCCAGTGACCCCGGGCAATCCACTGATCGGTGATCACCGTGTCGCCGCGACGACAGCCGCGCCCGGCGCGGTCGTGGTGACCGCACCGGGCGCGGGACGTCGTCCGGTACGGAGGCGGGCGGCCCGCCTCCGTACCCCTTGGTTCAGAGCGCCGGCGGGGTGAGCGTGCCGACGGCGTTCTCCAGCGCGGCGGCGACCCGGTACATCCGGTCGTCGGCCATGGTCGGCGCCATGATCTGGAAGCCGACCGGGAGCCCGTCGGACAGGCCGCACGGCACCGAGATGGCCGGGCCGCCGTACAGGTTCGTCGGGATGGTGAACAGGTCGGCCAGGTACATCTGGTACGGGTCGGCGGTGCGCGACCCGATCGGGAACGCCACGAACGGCGTGGTCGGCGAGATCAGCGCGTCGACCTGCTCGAACGCACTGGTGAAGTCCCGCGTGATGAGCGTGCGGACCTTCTGCGCCTGGCCGTAGTAGGCGTCGTAGTAGCCCGAGGAGAGGGCGTACGTGCCGAGCATGATGCGGCGCTTGACCTCGGGGCCGAAGCCGGCCTCGCGGGTCAGCGACATGACCTCCTCCAGCGACCGGTTGCCGTCGTCGCCGACCCGCAGGCCGAACCGGACGCCGTCGAACCGGGCCAGGTTGGAGGAGCACTCGCTCGGCGCGATCAGGTAGTACGCCGGCAGCGCGTACTTGAAGTTCGGGCACGAGACCTCGACGATCTCGGCGCCCAGCTTCGCCAGCGCCTCGGCGGCGTCGCGGAACGCGGCCATCACGCCGGGCTCCGCGCCCTCACCGGTGAACTCGGTGACCACGCCGAGCTTCACGCCGGTCAGGTCGCCGGTGGCGCCGAGCCGCGCCGCGGCCACCACGTCCGGCACCGGGGCCGGGATCGAGGTGGAGTCGCGCGGGTCGTGACCGCCGATCACCTGGTGCAGCAACGCGGCGTCGAGCACGGTACGCGCGCACGGGCCGGGCGTGTCCAGCGACGATGAGAACGCGACCAGGCCGTAGCGGGACGTGCCGCCGTAGGTGGGCTTCGCGCCGACGGTGCCGGTGACCGCGCCGGGCTGGCGGATCGAGCCGCCGGTGTCCGAGCCGATCGACAGCGGCGCCTCGTACGCGGCCAGCGCCGCCGCGCTGCCACCGCCGGAGCCGCCCGGGATCCGCTCCAGGTCCCACGGGTTGCGGGTCGGCCCGTACGCGGAGTACTCGGTGGAGGAGCCCATCGCGAACTCGTCCATGTTCGTCTTGCCGAGCATCACCGTGCCGGCGTCGCGCAGCCGCTCGACGATCGTCGAGTCGTACGGCGGGCGCCAGCCCTCCAGGATCTTCGACCCGACCGTGGTCGGCACGCCCTTGGTGGTGAGCACGTCCTTCACCGCGACCGGCACACCGGCGAGCGGGCCCAGTTCCTCACCGGCGGCGCGGCGCTCGTCCACGGCACGCGCGGCCGCCAGCGCCCCCTCGGTGTCGACGTGCAGGAACGCGTGCACCCGGTCGTCGACGGCGCCGATCCGGTCCAGGTGGGCCTGGGTGACCTCGACCGCGGAGGTCTCGCCGCTCGCCACCAGCCCGGCGATCTCAACGGCGGTGAGCTTGGTCAGGTCGGTCATGAGGCCACATCCTCGTCCAGGATCCGCGGGACGCGGAACCGCTGCTCCTCGGCGTCGGGGGCGCCCGACAGCGCCTCCTGCGGGGTCAGGCCCGGCCGCACCACGTCCTCACGGAGCACGTTCGTCAGCGGCACGGAGTGGGACGTCGGCGGGATGTCCGCCGCGGCGACCTCGCCGACCTGCGCGACCGACTGGAGGATCACATCCAGCTGGCCGGCGAAGGTGTCCAGTTCCTCCTCCGTGACGGCGAGCCGCGACAGTCGCGCGAGGTGCGCGACCTCCTCGCGGGAGATGGCGGCCATCAGTGCCCCCTTCGTGGCTGTCCTGAGACGTCTGCGGTGGGCCGGCCGCGCGTGCGGGCGTGCTCGATGACGCGCGGTGACCGGAGCGAGTCTATTGTCCCGCCGTCACGACGACGCCTTCGACTCCCCCTCCGGGGCCGGACCGCTGCGGCTCCCCGCCTCCGCCGGGCGCACCGGACGGTAGCGGGACAGCCAGGCCACCAGGTCCTCGGCCGGCATCGGCCGGGCGTGGAACCAGCCCTGCGCCACGTCGCACCCGGCGGCGTGCAGCATCCGCCAGGTGCGCTCGTCCTCCACGCCCTCGGCCACCACACGCAGCCCGAGCGCCCCGGCCAGTTCGATCATCGAGCGGACGATCGCCGCATCGTCCGGGTCCTCGGCCATCCCGAGGACGAACGACCGGTCCACCTTCACCTCGGACAGCGGGAGCCGCCGCAGGTGCTGGAGCGACGAGTAACCGGTGCCGAAGTCGTCGAGCGCGATGCCGACGCCGATGCGGTGCAGCTGGGTGATGCTGGCGAGCACCCGCCGCGGGTCGGCCATCAGCGCGCCCTCGGTGATCTCCACCTGGAGGCGCTCCGGCGGCACGCCGTACCGGGTCAGCCGGTCGGCGATCTGGTCGGCGATCTCGCCGGTGTGCAGGTCACGGACGCTGACGTTGAGCGCGGCCCGCAGCGTGAGCCCGGCCGCCGACCACTTCGCGAGCTGCTCCACCACGTCGTCCACCACGCGGCGGGTGAGCAGCCGCATCACCGCGCTCTGCTCGGCGACCTGGATCAGCTCGCCCGGGTCGACCATGCCCCGGCGCGGGTGCCGCCAGCGCAGCAGCGCCTCGACGCCCACCACCTCGCCTGTCGCGATGGCGATCTGCGGCTGGTAGTACATGGTGATCTCGCCCGGGTGCCCGGCCTGCTCGTCCGGCCCGGCCACCGTGCTTCCGTCGGCGGTCGGCCCGATGACGCCCGGCGCACCGGTGCTCACGGCGGCCTCCGCGTCCCGGGTGACGTCGGCGTCGGCGGTCTCCGTCTCCGTCTCCGGCGCGAGCTCCGCGTCACCCACCACGAGCGGACCCGCGACCGGTCCGGCGCCGGCCCGGGCGGCCCGGCGGCGGATCGGGTCGGCGCCGGTGAGGATCCGCTCGATCAGGTCGTCGTCGTGCCGCTCCTCGACGCGCTCGCGGCGCCGTCGCAGCCAGCGGTTCGCCCCGTCGCCGGACCGCCGGCCGCCGTCGCGCGCCGGCCGCTGGTTGCGGGCCGGGCGGTCGGCCCGCACCGGCAGCGCCGGGGTCAGGGCGGCGCCGTCACCCCCGCGTACGCCCACAGTCTCCCCGCCCTGCGCGGACGGGCCGGACTCCAGCACCCGGCGCAGGTCGGCCAGCAGGCTCAGGCGCTCGGCCGAGTTGTGGTCGGACTCCGGCGCGTAGACCGCCACCGTGTCGTTGCGGTGCTTCGCGTCGTACATGGCCACGTCGGCGTGGCGCATCAGGGTGGCGAAGTCCTCGCCGTGGTCGGGGTAGAGCGCGATGCCGATGGCGCCGCCCACGTCCAGCGGCAGCCCGTCCAGCGGCACCGGTTCGGCGAGCGCGGCGACCACCCGGTCGGCCCGCTCGCGAGCCTGGTCGATGTCGGTGAGCCGGGGTACGACGATGGCGAACTCGTCGCCGCCGAGCCGCGCCACCATGTCACCGGCGTCCACAGCGCCCGTCAGACGGGCGCTCACCTCGACCAGCAGGCGGTCCCCCACCGCGTGCCCGAGCGCGTCGTTGACGTGCTTGAACCGGTCGAGGTCGAGCAGCAGCAGCGCCAGGTGCGCGTCCGGCGCGCCCCGGGCGGCCCGGTCGCCGTGCAGGTGCACCTGCTCGGCCACCTCGGTGAGCAGCGCCTTGCGGTTGGGCAGCCCGGTGAGCGGGTCCACGTCGGCGAGCTGTTCCCGTTCGGCGGAGAGCCGGGCCATCCGGTAGACGGCGAACAGCGGCACCAGCACCAGCGGGATCAGCGCCGCGCTGGCCCGGGCGGCGGCCACCAGCACCGGCGCGAGCAGCAGCAGCGAACCGGTGGCGAGCAGTTCGTAGGCCAGGCCGCTGCGGACGCTCGGCCACCACCTGTCGCCGAAGCGCAACCGGACCGCGGAGCTGACCAGCCCGTAGTTGACCACGAACCAGGCGACCGTCGCGCCGCCCACCGCCGCCACGTCGGTCCAGTGCAGACGGCCGCCGTCGAACAGCTCACCCGGGCCCAGCCGGGTGACCGCGTACGCGGCGGCGAGCGCGCACGCGTACTGCGCGGCGTTGAAGCCGGTACGCCAGGGGGCGTACCCGAGCCGCCAGCCGCTGACCGCGACCGCCACGGCCTGCACCGCGACGGCCGGACCGAAGCCCCAGCCGAGCAGGATGGCGAAGGTGAAGCAGGTCGACGGGAACACCGCCGAGGTCTGCCGCCGGCCGGGCGGGACGAACGGGCGGGCGTCGCAGGCGACGGCGAGCGCCGCCATCGTCCAGAACGCGGCCGGCAGTTCACTCCATCTGTCGGCGAGCGCGACGAGCGGCCCGGCCGAGACCGCCAGGGCGACCACGCCGATCGCGCCGACGAAGCCGAAGAACGGCCCGCTCCGCCCGGGCGGGACGGAGTTACGCGGGTCGCCGGTCTCCATCGCACCTCCCGGGGAACGTCCTGGCGCGCGCCGTCACGCGTCGTACGCCAATGAAACGCCCTCCGAGGCGATTTCCCCGACACGACAGTCACGAATCGGTCGTAGTCGTAATTAACTTGGTATCCGCCGGACGATCGCTGTGACCAGCCTGTCAGTCCTGCACCCGGGCCACCTCGCGGGCCGCCTCCGGGCCGGAGTCCAGCAGCACCCGGAATCCGTCCTCGTCGAGGATCGGCAGTTTCAGGGTGGCGGCCTTGTCGGCCTTGGAGCCGGGATTGTCGCCGACCACCACGAAGCCCGTCTTCTTGGAGACCGAGCCGGTCACCTTTCCGCCCCGGACCTGGATCGCCTCGGCCGCCTGGTCGCGGCTGAACCCGCCGAGCGTGCCGGTGACCACTACCGTGATCCCGTCGAGCGGTCGCGGCCCCTCGTCGGCGGCCTCCTCGGCCATCCGTACGCCCGCCGCGGCCCACTTGCGCACCACGTCGCGGTGCCAGTCGACGGCGAACCACTCCTTGACGCTCGCCGCGATGGTCGGGCCGACGCCGTCCACCGAGGACAGCTCCTCCTCACCGGCGGCTTCGATCGCGGCGACCGAGCGGAAGTGCCGGGCGAGCGCCTGGGCGGCGGTCGGGCCGACGTGCCGGATGGACAGCGCCACCAGCACCCGCCACAGGTCGCGTTCCTTGGCCTCGGCGAGGTTGTCGAGCAGCTTGGTGGCGTTGCTGCCCAGGCTGCCGTCCTTGTTGACGAAGAACGGCGACCGGCTCAACTGCTCGGCGTCGAGCTGGAACAGGTCGCCCTCGTTGGTGATGATCTGGGCGTCCAGCAGCGCCGCCGCGCCCTTCTCGCCGAGCACCTCGATGTCGAGCACCTTGCGGCTGGCCAGGTAGAAGACCCGCTCGCGGATCTGACCGGGGCAGGCCCGCCCGTTGGGGCAGCGGATGTCGACGTCGCTCTCCTTGGCCGGCGCGAGCGGCGTGCCGCAGGCCGGGCAGGTGGTAGGCATGACGAACGGGCGGGCGTCGGCCGGGCGCAGCTCGACCACCGGGCCGAGCACCTCGGGGATCACGTCGCCGGCCTTTCGCAGCACCACCGTGTCGCCGATGAGCACACCCTTGCGCTCGACCTCTCGGGCGTTGTGCAGGGTGGCGTAGGCGACGGTGGAGCCGGCCACCCGCACCGGCTGGAGCACGGCGCGCGGGGTGACCCGGCCGGTGCGCCCGACCTCCACCTCGATGTCGAGCAGCTTGGTGTTGACCTCCTCCGGCGGGTATTTGAAGGCGATCGCCCAGCGGGGCGCGCGGCTGGTCGAGCCGAGGCGGCCCTGGATGGAGACCGGGTCGACCTTGACCACCACGCCGTCGATCTCGTGCTCGACGTCGTGCCGGTGCCTGCCGTAGTAGGCGATGTATTCCGCGACGCCGGCCAGGTCGTCCACCACCCGCCACCGGTCGCTGGTGGGCAGCCCCCACGCCTTGAGTGCGGCGTACGACTCGGACTGCGCGGCCGGCCGGAACCCGGTGCGCGCGCCGACGCCGTGCACCACCAGGCGCAGCGGGCGGGAGGCGGTCACCCGGGGGTCCTTCTGCCGCAGGCTGCCGGCGGCGGCGTTGCGCGGGTTGGCGAACGGCGCCTTGCCCTGCTCGACCAGGCTCGCGTTCAGGTCGGCGAACGCGGCCACCGGGAAGTAGATCTCGCCGCGCACCTCGATCAGGTCGGGCACGTCGGGGAAGTCGCCGGCCGGGGTCAGCCGGGCCGGTACGCCCTTGATGCTGCGCACGTTGGCGGTGACGTCCTCGCCGGTGCGGCCGTCGCCCCGGGTGGCCGCGCGCACCAGCCGGCCCTTCTCGTAGGTGAGGTTGATGGCGAGCCCGTCGACCTTCAGCTCGCACAGGTAGGGCACCGGGCCGCCGGCGTCGCGCTCGACCCGCTCCGACCAGGCGGCCAGTTCCTCGTCGGCGAAGGCGTTGTCGAGCGAGAGCATCCGCTCGGCGTGCGTGACCGGCGTGAAGTCGGTGGAGAAGGTGCCGCCGACCCGCTGGGTGGGCGAGTCGGGGGTGCGCAACGCCGGGTATTCGGCCTCCAGCGCCTCCAGTTCCCGCAGCTGCTTGTCGAACTCCGCGTCGGTGACCGTCGGCGCGTCGAGCACGTAGTAGCGGTACTGGTGCTCGGTCAGCTCCTGGCTGAGCGTGGCGTGCCGCTCCCGGGCCGCCGGGGTCGGCTCGGCACCCGCCGCCGCGTCCTGGGCCGCGTCGACCGCTGAGGGAACCGCTTCTTCGGACACGCCGCCGCCTTCGGACACCGCTGTCGACCTCCCGTGTTCGTGCTACCCGAGAACCGTAGCGGTCGGCTGTGACAGTCGTCCGGCCACCCGCGCCGAGCAGGGCGAACGGACGCCCACCGCGCCACCCGGGCGGGTGGGGCCGGGCCGTGCGACGATCGGTCGGCGGTAGTGGGCCACAACGGTCGGAAGGCGGACGACGGATGCGCGACGGGGTGATCTGGGCGCTGGTGATCGCGGCCTGCGTCGCAGCCGGCTGGCTGTGGAACGACTGGCGCCGCCGGGCGGCCGAACGCGCCGGGACGCGCGACCGGGCCGACGGGAAGCGCGACCGGGCCGACGGACGGCGGCCGGGCACCGGGCGTGGCAGCCGCACCGGCGGACCGGACGGCGAGCGGACCGGCGGTGGACGCCGCGGTGACCGGGCCGGCACCGGGCCACGGGGCGGCCGCACCGCGACGCCGCCGAGGCCGCGGGGCGCCGGATGGACGAGCCGGGACGAGCCCCGGCCCGGGGAGATCTGGTGGGCCGACGTGCCCTACGCCGACGGGACCGGTTCGAAGGTGCGTCCCTGTCTGGTGCTGCGCGTCGACGGCCGGGACGCCGAGGTCCTGAAGATCACTAGCCAGGACAAGTCGGACCGGGACGACCACCTGCCGATCCCGACCCGGGACTGGGATCCGGACGCCGACCACGACAGCTACCTCGACGTCAGCGAGCCGATCCCGGTGCCGCTGGACGCGTTCGCCGACCGGGCCGGCACCTGCGACCCGGACCTGTGGCGGGGCGTCCGCCGGCTGAGCCACCTCACCGGCTGAGCGAGCCGCCTCGCCCCGGCCTCACCCGGAAGGCGGGGTCACGCCGCCGGTCCCCGGCCGTCACGGGGTGAGCCGGCGCCGGACGCCTCCCCGTCGAACGCGTCGGCGAGCGCGGTGAGCTGGCCGGCGTACTCGATCCGCCCCGCCCACCCGGCGGGCCAGGCGGCCGTGCCGTACGCGGCCCCGACGAACGCGCCGGCCAGCGCGGCGATGGAGTCCGAGTCACCGGCCGTGGTGGCGCCCCGGGCCAGCGCGCCGACCGGGTCGTCGGTGTGGCGCAGCGCGCAGAGCAGCGCGGTGGCCAGCGCCTCCTCGGCGATCCACCCCTCACCGGTGAACCGGCACGGGTCGCCGCCGTCGTCCGGGCGGGCCAGCGCCGCCTCCAGCCGGCCGAGCACGCGCAGGCAGTCGTCCCAGCCCCGGGCGACGAACTCGGCCGCGTTGCTCTCGCCGGGCCGCTGCCACAGGTCACCGAGCCAGTCTTCCCGGTAGACGGTGCGCTGCGCCCGGGCCCGCTCGGTGAGCAGGCCGGGCAGTTCCGGCAGCGCCGCGCCGTCGCGCAGCAGCCGGACCGCGTACGCGGTCAGCTCGCTCGCCGCCAGCCCGGTCGGGTGGCCGTGGGTCAGGCCGGCCTGGAGCTGGGCCAGCCCGGCCATCGTGTCCAGGTCGACGTCGAGCAGCCCGACCGGGGTGACGCGCATGTTCGCGCCGCAGCCCTTGGAGCCGGCGACTGTGGCCTCCTGCCAGCGGGAGCCCCGGGCCAGCTCGGCGCAGGCCCGCAGGCAGGTCATGCCCGGGGCGCGGTTGTTCTCCGGGCTCACCGACCAGTCGACGAAGCGCTGCCGCAGCAGCGGCTCCACCACCTCGGCCGTGTACGCGGGCGCGTCGTGCAGCGCCCACGCCACGGCCAGCGCCATCTGCGTGTCGTCGGTGACCAGGGCCGGGTCGCCGGTCAGCTCGCGCGGACCGCCCGGACCGTAGCGCCGGACGATCTCGGTGACGGTGAGGAACTCGGTCGGCTTGCCCAGGGCGTCGCCGTAGGCCAGGCCGAACAGCGAACCGGCGGCCCGGCCGGTGGCGGTGGAGGCGGTCACGGTGGCGATCATGCCCCCGCCGCGCAAGTGGCGGAAGATCAGTCCCAGCAGAGGCAGAACGGGTGGCCGACCGGGTCGGCGTAGACCCGGAAGCCCTCCCCCTCACCGGGGAGCCGCCGTGCGCCGAGCGCCAGCACCGCCTTCTCGGCCGCCTCGATGTCGTCGACGCTCACGTCGAGGTGGAACTGCTGCGGCCGGGCCGGATCGGGCCAGTCGGGGGTGCGCAGGCCCGGTGCCCGCTGCAAGGCCACCCGCGGCTGGTGCCCGGGTGGGCCGCCGAGCACCACCCACTCGTCGCCGTCGGAGTTCTCCTCCACCACGGGCAGGCCGAGCAGCTCGGAGTAGAAGGCAGCGAGCGCGCGCGGATCGGGGCAGTCGATCACTGTGGAACGCAGTCGTCCAATCATGCCGGTCATCGTGCCCGGCGGGTACGACGGAAAAACGTCAGTCCTCGGCGAGCCGCCGGCCCGCGTCGCGGCAGGCGGTGAGCACCGCGCGGGCGTACCCCGGGGTGGCGCCGGCCAGGCCGCACGCGGGGGTGACCACCACCTGCTCGGCCAGCCGGCGGCGGGGGAAGCCGAGCTGGTCCCAGACCCGCCGGACCCGGTCGGCGACCTCGGCCGACGTCGGCGCCCGACCGGACGGCGGCGGCAGCGTCGGCGCGGCGCCGGCCAGCAGCCCGAGCCCGGCGTCGATCGCCTCGCCGAGCGGGTCGAGGTCGGTGACCAGCGACAGGTCGAGCGCGACGCCCACCGCGCCGGCGGACCGGATCAGCTCCAGCGGCGCGTCCGGCGCGCAGCAGTGCACGAGCGCCGGAACACCGGCCGCCTCGATCACGTCGTGCAGCAGCGCCCGCGCCACCTCGGTCTCCACCGGACGGTGGGTGCCGAATCCGCTCTCGGTGGGCACCCGGCCGGCCAGCACCGCCGGCAGGGACGGCTCGTCGAGCTGGAGCAGCACCGAGGCACGGGGCAGCCGCCGGGTCACCGCCTCGACGTGCCCGCGCAGCCCTTCGCCGAGCGAGCCGGCGAGGTCGCGTACCGCGCCCGGGTCGCGCAGCATCCGGCCGCCGATCGGCAGCTCCAGCACGGCGGCGAGGGTGAACGGGCCGGCGGCCTGGACCTTGACCGGTCCGGCGTACTCCTCGGCCTGCTCGGCGAGCTGGTCGAGGTCGCGTTCCATCAGGTCGCGGGCACGACGCACGTCCCGGCCGGGGCGCGGGGCGATCCGCCAGCGGGCCGCGTACAGCTCGACCGGCAGTTCGACGAGCAGGCCGGCGGTGCGGCCGACGATGTCCGCGCCCGGCCCCCGGGCTGGCAGCTCGGGCAGGTGCGGCAGTGCGGGCAGCTCGCCGAGCACGATCCGCTGCGCCTCGGCGATGTCGGTGCCGGGCAGCGACCCGATGCCGGTCGCCGCGCCGGTGGGCCAGGGCCACGCCTGCTCAGTCACGGCCGCAGCCTATCCGCTGCCCGTCGCCGGTCAGGCGGCGGTGATGGTGGCGGAGCCGAGGACCACGTCACCGGCCGGGTCCGGCCGGTAGGCCACTATCGCCTGGCCGGCTGCCACACCCCGGACCGGGCGGCGCAGCGACGCGCGCAGGCCGTCGGCGTCGACCTCGACGGCGGCCGGCACCACGTCGCCGTGCGCCCGGAGCTGCACCTCGCACTCGACCGGCCCGTCCGGGCGCGGCCCGCCGGTCCACACCGGGCGGGTGGCGCGTACGTCGGAGACCTCCAGCGCCTCGGCCGGGCCTACTGTCACCGTGTTCGTGGTCGGGGTGATGGACAGCACGTAGCGGGGCCGGCCGTCCGGCGCCGGGCGGTCCAGGTGCAGGCCGCGCCGCTGTCCGACGGTGTACTGGTAGGCGCCGCTGTGGCTGCCCACCACCGCGCCGGTGAGCGCGTCCACCACCTGGCCCGGCGCCTCGCCGAGCCGCTCGGCGAGGAAGCCGCGGGTGTCGCCGTCGGCGATGAAGCAGATGTCGTGCGAGTCCGGCTTGTCGGCCACGGCGAGGCCGCGCCGGGCGGCCTCCGCGCGCACCTCGGCCTTCGTCGAGTCACCGAGCGGGAAGATCGACCGGTCGAGCTGCGCGCGGGTCAGCACCGCCAGCACGTACGACTGGTCCTTGGCCGCGTCCACGCTGCGCCGCAGCAGGCCGTCCGCGCCGAGCCGGGCGTGGTGGCCGGTCACCACCGCGTCGAAGCCCAGGGCCACGGCCCGGTCCAGCACCGCCGCGAACTTGATCTTCTCGTTGCAGCGCAGGCAGGGATTCGGGGTACGCCCCGCGGCGTACTCGGCCACGAAGTCGTCCACCACGTCGTCGTGGAACCGGTCGGCCATGTCCCACACGTAGAACGGGATGCCGAGCACGTCGGCGGCGCGCCGGGCGTCCCGGGAGTCCTCCAGCGTGCAGCAGCCCCGGGCGCCGGTGCGGTACGTCTGCGGGTTACGGGCCAGGGCCAGGTGCACGCCCGTCACGTCGTGCCCGGCCTCCACCGCCCGTGCCGCCGCGACGGCGGAGTCCACCCCGCCCGACATCGCCGCCAGAACCCTCACCGGCCCACTCCCCTCGTCCTCACCGAGCGTATCCGGGTCAGCGGGGAGTACGGAGGGCGGCCGCGCGGCGGGCCCGCTCCACCGCTGCGGGCAGCGCGGCGATCAGCGCGTCCACGTCCGCGCCGGTGCTCGTGTGGCCGAGCGTGAAGCGCAGCGAGGACCGGGCCCGGTCGTCGTCGGCGCCCATCGCCAGCAGCACGTGCGAGGGCTGGGCCACCCCGGCGGAGCAGGCCGACCCGGTCGAGCAGGCGATGCCCTGGGCGTCCAGGAGCAGCAGCAGCGCGTCTCCCTCGCAGCCGGGGAAGGAGAAGTGCGCGTTGCCCGGGAGCCGGTCGGCCGGGTCGCCGTTGAAGATCACCTCGGGGACGGCCTGCCGGACCCGCTCGACCAGCTCGTCGCGGAGCGCGGCGACGCGGGCGGCGTACTCCTGCTGGCCCTTGACCGCGGCCTCGACGGCGACGGCGAACGCGACGATGCCGGCGGTGTCCAGCGTCCCGGAGCGTACGTCGCGCTCCTGGCCGCCGCCGTGCAGCAGCGGGGTGGCCGCCACGTCGCGGGCCAGCAGCAGCGCGCCCACACCGGCCGGGCCGCCGAGCTTGTGCCCGGTCACGGTGAGCGCCGACACGCCGCTGGCGGCGAAGTCGACGGGGACCTGCCCGACCGCCTGGATGGCGTCGGTGTGGAACGGCACCCCGTGTTCGGCGGCGACGGCGGCCAGCTCGGCCACCGGCTGGACGGTGCCCACCTCGTTGTTGGCCCACATGGCGGTGACCACCGCGACACGCTCGCCGTGCTCGGCCAGCTCGGCGCGCAGTCGCTCCGGATCGAGCCGTCCGGCCGCGTCGACCGGCAGCCAGCCGGCCTGCGCGTCCTCGTGCTCGACCAGCCAGTCCACCGCGTCGAGGACGGCGTGGTGCTCGACCGCGCTGGAGACCACCCGGACCCGGTCGGCCCGGGCGGCGCGACGAGCCCAGAAGACGCCCTTCACGGCGAGGTTGTCGCTCTCCGTGCCGCCGCCGGTGAAGATCACCTCGGAGGGGCGAGCGCCGAGCGCGGCGGCCACCCGCTCGCGGGACTCCTCCACCCGCCGCCGGGCCCGGCGGCCCGCCGCGTGCAGCGACGAGGCGTTGCCGACCTCGCGGGCGGCAGCGACGTACGCCTCGAGTGCCTCGTCCAGCATCGGGGTCGTCGCCGCGTGATCAAGGTATGCCATCACGGTTCAGCCTAACGGCCTGCGTACCAGGCACCGGGGGCCGGACCGCCCCGTCCCACCCGGGGCGGTCCGGCCCGCTCTCGCGCGCTCACGCGGGAACGGCCGTGATCACGCGGGAACGGCAGTGACCACGATGTTGTCCCGGTAGCTGCGGGTCTTCGCGTCGAACGGCCCGCCGCAGGTGATCAGCGTGAGGCGGGGTTTACCGTCGCGCGCGAAGTACCGCTCCAGCGGGATCTTCGACTTCCGGTACTCCTCCCGGGCAACCACCCGGTAGGAGCGCTCGCGGCCGTCCGAGCCGGTGGCGGTGAGCTCGTCCCCCTGGCCCAGCTCACGCAGCCGGAAGAACGCACCCTTGCCCTGCTCGGCGCTGTCCACGTGCCCGGCGATCACCACCGAGCCGGCGCCGGCCTCCAGGCCCGGGCCGTAGCGGTACCAGCCGACCTGGTCCACGCTGGGCGGCACCTCGAACTCGTCGGTGCGCTCGTTGACGCCCACCGGGTTGACGGTAGCGGTGACCCGGATCGGCGGGATGCTCAGCTTCACCGGCGGCACGATCTCGCTGTCGGCCGGCAGCGTCCCCGGGTTCACCGGTACCGAACCGCCGCCGGTCGCCGTCGCCGCCGGTGTGGGCGTGGGTGTGGCGCCGGCCAGGGCGGTCACCTCGTCGCCGCCGACGTCCTCGGCGGGCTCGGACCCGCACGCCACCACACCCGCCAGGGTGAGCGCGGCGGCGCCGGCGGCCATCGCCGCCAGCGCCCCGCGGTTGCGCACCGTCACCGGCGACCGGCCCGGGCGGTTGCCGCCACCCGCGCCCCGCCGCCGACCAGGAGCAGCACGCCGGCCCCGGCCAGCACGTACCACCAGGTGTCCACGCCGGTGCCGGCCTGGCCGCCGGTGCCGCTGGGCACGCCGCCCGGCGCCGAGTGCAGGCCGTTGATGGTCTGGGCGACCACGCTCAGGTTCTTCGCCTCGGCCGAGCCGATCGCGTAGACGATGGTGGCGGTGCCCTCCTTCAGGTTCAGGTCGGCCGGGCCGATGGCGACGGTGTCGGTGCCGGCGAGCACCACGTCCGCCTCGACCGAGCCGGCGGCCACGTCCGCCTTCGCCTCCTTCGGGTTGGTCAGGCCCTCGAAGACCGGCTTGCCGCCGGCCCGCACGTCGACGGCCGGGGCGGCGGCGGTGTGCCGGACGATCAGCCGGGCCTTGCCGGCGCCCACCTTGGACACGTCGTTGACGAACGGGGTGATCTGCGGCTCGCCGGCGGCGCTCAGGTGGGCGGCGAGGCTGATGTTCGCCCCGCCCGGCACCGCGGCGTCGTCCACCTTCAGGATCGCCTTGTCGATGGCCTCACCCGGCTTGGTCAGGGCGATGTCGTACTCCCCCTCGGGCAGGGTGAGCGGGCCGGCGACGTCGCCGGGCTTGAAGTTGTTCAGCGTCTTCTCGCCGTTGACGTACACGTCGACCGGGGTGTCCGGGATGCCGTGGACCACGGAGACCTTCGACGAGGCGGCGTAGGCCGGGCTCATGGTGGCGGCGCCGACGCCGGCGAAGGTGAGGGCGGCCACTGCGCCGCCCGCGGCGACCCGACGGAACATCGCGTACTGCATTGTCTGCCTCCTGGTGGTTGGTGCTGATTCGTCAGGCCTGGCTTGCAGAACGGGTTACGCCGGCTCCGTCGCCCCCGGATGCGCCCGGATCCGATTTCTTTTTCCCGTCTCCGGGCGCATCCGCCGGACCCTCCGGCGACGAAGGAGAGGTGACGAGGGTCGTGACCGACACACCGGGAGAGTGGGGCGAAGGCTGTGGGAGTTACAGTCGGGCATGCCCCACGGAAGGCGAGCCGCCCGGTGACGGCGGCGAGGCAGGGCCCCGAACCGCCGGGCGAGGACGACCTCGCCACCCGGTTCCGCGACGGCGACGAGGCGGCCCTGCGAGAGGCGTACGACAGGTACGGGCGAGCGGTGCTGCACCTGGCCGCCACGACGCTCGTGAACCGCAGCGATGCCGAGGACGTGACCCAGGCGACGTTCGTCGCCGCCTGGCTCGGCCGGGAGACGTTCGACCCGGCGAAAGGCTCACTGGTCGGCTGGCTGCTCGGAATCGGGCGGCGCAAGGTGGTCGACCGGATCCGGGCCTCGGCCCGGGAGACCCGGGTGGTCGAGACGGTGAAGCAACTGCCGGAGCCGGTCTCCACCGGCCCCGACCCGGACACCGTGGTCGACCGCCTGGTGGTCGCCGACGAGCTGGCCCGGCTCCCGGACGAGCAGCGCCGGATGCTGGAGCTGGCGTTCTACGACGACCTGACACACCAGCAGATCGCGGCGGTGACCGGAGTGCCGCTCGGCACCGTCAAGAGTCACATCAGACGCGGCATGCAGAGCCTGAAACGCAGATGGGAGGTGGACGGTGCAGCACCTGGACCACGACCGGCTGGTCTTTCTGGCGCTCGGTGAGAGCGAGGCGGCTGACGGCGAGGCCACCCATCTGGACACCTGCGACCACTGCCGGGGCGAGGTGGAGACGCTCCAGCACGTCGCCGGGCTCGGCGCGGGCACCCAGGGCCTGGCCGAGCTGCCCGACCCGCCGGAGCACATCTGGCAGGGCATCATGGCCGAGGTCCGGGCCGCCGAGCAGCTGCCGGCGCTGACCGACAGGCGCCTGCCGCGTTCGGCCGACCCGGTGGAGCCGGCCGCCGTACCCGTCGTGGCACGTCGTCCGCGGCGGAGCCGGCGCTGGCCGGGTTGGGCGACCACAGCGGTCACCGCCACAGCCGCCGCGGTGATCGGCGTGGCCGGAACCGCCGCGGTGCTCGGCGGCGGCGAGGAGACCGATCCCCGGCCGCCGGTGCTGGCCAGCGCGCCGCTCGCCGCGTTCGGTTCGACGCCGAAGGACGCCTCCGGCGACGCCCGGGTGCTCGGCGACCACCGATTGCATCTGCACGTGGCGAATCTCCCGACCGTTCCGGGGTACTACGAGGTCTGGCTGATCGATCCGAACACGATGGATATGTTCTCCGTGGGTACGCTGAGCAACGGATCAGGGGACGCGCTCCTGCCGATCCCCCCGAACGTCGACCTGCGTACCTACACCGTGGTCGACGTCAGCGCGGAGCAGTACGACAACAAGCCCGGCCACTCCGGCGACAGCCTGCTGAGGGGCACCCTGACGGGCTGATCGGCGGGCCGGCTCAGCTCCCCGGCCCGCCGATCAGCTCCCTACGAGAAAGGCCGCCGCCCGGTGCACCGGGCGGCGGCCTTCTTTCACGCGACGCTCACTTGCGCTTGCGGATCTCCTCGGCGGCCTGCGGGACGACCTTGAACAGGTCGCCGACCACGCCGTAGTCGGCCAGCTCGAAGATCGGCGCCTCGGCGTCCTTGTTCACCGCGACGATGGTCTTCGAGGTCTGCATGCCGGCCCGGTGCTGGATCGCACCGGAGATGCCCAGCGCGACGTAGAGCTGCGGGGAGACGGTCTTGCCGGTCTGGCCCACCTGGAACTGGTGCGGGTAGTAGCCGGAGTCGACTGCCGCGCGGGACGCGCCGACCGCGCCGCCGAGCAGGTCGGCCATCTCCTCGACCAGCTTGAAGTTGTCGGCGTTGCCGACACCGCGACCGCCGGAGACGACCACCGACGCCTCGGTCAGCTCGGGGCGGGAGCCCTTCTGCTCGGCGACCCGCTCGACGACCTTGGCGAGCTTGTCCGCGTCGGTGACCGACACGGTGAGCTGCTCGACCGCCGGGGTGGCAGCGGCCGGGGCCGGGTTGAGCGAGTTCGGCCGGACGGTGACCAGCGGCAGGCCCTTGGTGACCTTGGACTTGACGATGGTGGAGCCGGCGAACGCGACCTGGGTGGCGGTGCCGTCGGCGGCCAGGCCGACCACGTCGGTCAGGATGCCGTTGTCCAGCTTGACCGCGAGGCGGGCGGCGATCTCCTTGCCCTCCTGCGACGAGGCGAGCAGCACGGCGGCCGGCTGGACGCGCTTGACCAGCTCGGCGACCACCGTGGCCTTGGGGGCCACCAGGTAGCCGTCGATCTCCTCGCCCTCGGCGGCGTAGATCTTCTCCGCGCCGTACTCGCCGAGCTTGGCGCTCAGCGCCTCGGCGGCGCCGGCGCCACCGAGGACGACGGCGCTCGGGGTGCCCAGCTCGCGGGCGAGGGTGAGCATCTCCAGGGTGACCTTCTTGACGCCGAATTCCTTCGTGGCTTCGACGACGACGAGAACCTCAGACATGTCAGTGACCTCTCACACGAACTTCTCGGTGGCGAGGAACTCGACCAGCTTCACGCCGCCCTCGCCCTCGTCGGTGATCTTCTCGCCGCCGGAGCGCGGCGGGCGCTTGGAGTGCTCCACCACGGCGCTGGTGGCGCCGTCGAAGCCCACCTCGGCCGGGGCCACGCCCAGGTCGCCCAGGGAGAGCGTCTGCACCGGCTTCTTCTTGGCCGCCATGATGCCCTTGAAGGACGGGTAGCGCGGCTCGTTGATGGTGTCCCAGACGGAGACCACGGCCGGGGTCGAGGCGGTGACCACCTCGTAGCCCTCCTCGGTCTGCCGCTCGACGGTCAGGTTCGACCCGTCGACGGTGAGCTTGCGCGCGCCGGTCAGGGCGGCCACGCCCAGCCGCTCGGCGATCATGTGCGGCATGACCTGGACCCGGCCGTCGGTCGACTCGGCGCCGCAGATGACCAGGTCGGCGTTGAGCTGCCCGAGGGCGGCGGCCAGCACCTTCGAGGTGGCCACCGCGCAGGAGCCGTGCAGGGCGTCGTCCACCACGTGGACGGCCTTGTCCGGGCCCATGGAGAGCGCCTTGCGGATCGACTCGGTCGCCCGGTCCGGACCCATGGTCAGGATGGTGACCTCGCCGCCGTGCGCCTCCTTGATCTTCAACGCCTCTTCGATGGCGTACTCGTCCATCTCGTTGATGACGTTGTTCGCCGAACCGCGGTCGACGGTGTTGTCGTCAGAACGCAGGTTGCGGTCCGCGCCCGAATCGGGCACCTGCTTGACGAGTACGACGATGTTCATCGCGCTTCGACGACCCTCCTGTTTGGTGTAGCGATCACTCGCCCGGTCACGGGCGCAGCCTCCCGCGTGACGCAACGTGGGTCAACCGCGGGCTGCTGTGCACTTCCCCACGGAGCAATGTTACCCGCAAGTAGCATGGCCACCCCGGCGGCCCGGAGTGACGCAACTCACCACCGTCACGCCGGCTCGGCCAGCGCCTGCCGGATCTTCTCGATCGCCGCCGCCTCGGCCGGCTCGATCCCCCGGTGCGCCTGGGCCACCCGCTCCGCCGCGGCCAGCACCACCGACCGGTACGTCTCGACGTCGCCCGGCGACTTGGCGCGCAGGATCTCCACCGACCGGCCCAGCGCGGGCAGCACCACCGACTCGACCTCCAGGACCGAGTCCCGGGGGAGCTGCGGCAGCGGCCCGGTGGTCAGCGCCTCCTTGACCACGCCCCCCACCTCGGCGAGCGCGCCGGAGGCGGCGAAGCTCTCCCGCACCATGGCCAGCACCCCGGGTACGGCGTTGGAGACCAGGAAGACGGCACCGAACGCACCGGTCTTCAGGGTGAGCCGCTCGTCCGCCGTCAACCGTTCCATGATCACGGAGTGTAGACGTACGGCGTGGAGGTGGTGACCGCAACGAGCCCGAGCCGCTCCAGGATGGGGCGGCTGTCCGGCGAGCAGTCCACCTGGAGCAGCGTCTTGCCGCGCTGCTGCGCCAGCCGCGCCCGGTGGGCCACGAGCGCCCGGTAGACGCCCTTCCTGCGCCACTGCGGCAGCGTCGAGCCGCCCCAGAGGCTGGCGAAGCCGGTGCCCCGCTGGTAACGGATCCAGCCGGCGCTGATCACGGTCTCGCCCGCCTCCGCCACCACGATCGTGATCGACTGCGGATCGGCCTCGATCTCCCGGACCAGCCCGTACACCAGGTGGCTGCGGTCGGAGTGCCAGACCTCCTCCTCCATCGCGGCGATCCGCTCCAGGTCCGCCCGGCTGGTGACCTCGCGCAGGCGTACCCCCTCGGGGAGCACCGGGACGGCGGCGGCGAGCGGCGCGACCGGGCCGACCACGACCGTCTCCTGGTCCTCCGGCACGAATCCGGCGGCGCGCAGCCGGTCGCCCAGGTCGGCCGGCTCGTCGTGACCGGCGAGCTTCCACTCGACCGGCTCGCCCCGGTCCCGGAAGACCTCGACCTGCCGGGCGATGAGCGCGTCCAGCTCGGCGCCGGCCAGACCGTCGAGCGTCCGGTACGTCAGGAAGCCTCGGTGGTCGAGCCCGAGCACGCGGAACAGCGGGCCGTCGCGCTCGACCGTCACCCCGGCCGGCAGCGGGTCCGGCAGCTCCGGTCGGATCTGGCTGTCGTAGGCGTCGCGCAGCTCGCGCGCGTCAAGATCGGTCATCCCCCCAGGCTAGGCGCGGGGCAAAGCGGATAATCGGCAGCGTGTGGGAGTCGATCAAGAGCTGGTTCGACCCGCGTGAGCTGCGTTCGGTCGGCACCCCGCCGGACTACCGCTTCTCGCTGGCGAACGAACGGACGTTCCTGGCCTGGCTGCGAACAGGTCTCGCGCTGGTGGCGGGCGGGCTGGCCGCCGCGCAGTTCCTGCCGCCGCTGCGCCTGGCCCACCTGCGCGAGACGCTCGCGGTCGCGCTGCTGCTGCTCGGCGCCACCGTCTCGATCCGGGCGGTCGACCACTGGGCGCGCACCGAACGCGCCATGCGGCTGAACGAGGAGTTGCCCGCGTCCCGCTTCCCGGCCGTCCTCGCACTCGTCGTCGCGGTCGGCGCGCTGCTGCTGGTGGCCGCCGTGCTGGTGGGCGGCGCGCGGTGACCCGTGACCCCGGCCTGCAACCCGAGCGCACCCGGCTGGCGTGGCGGCGGACGCTGCTCACGCTCACTGCGGTGCTGCTGCTCCAGCTCCGGCCGGCGTTCGGCGGCCGGGCCGCGGACGCGGCGCCGGCCGGGCTCGCGGTGGTGGTCTGGCTCGCCGTGCTCGTGGTGACGTGGCACCGGGCCACCGGCACCGGACCGCGCCGGTTCGACAGATGGTCGGTGCCGCTGACCGCGCTCGGCGCGGCCGGACTTGCGGTGCTCGGCGTGGCGCACGTGCTCGGCGGGGTGCGCTGACGAGCGGCGGTGAGCCATCATGAGTCATGGCCCGCCTCTACGTGCTGCTCTTCCTGGTCCAGATCGTCCTCGCCGTGTGCGCGCTGATCAGCTGTCTCTCCGCCGACGAGGAGAAGGTCAAGGCGCTGCCCCGGATGATCTGGGTGCTGATCATTCTCTTCTTCCCGCTGGTCGGCTCGATCGCCTGGTTCCTGGTGGGCCGCGAGCGCCCGGCCGGGACCGCCGGCGTCACCGGCACGGCCCGGCCCGCCGCCCCGGCCCGCCGCCCGCTCGCACCGGACGACGACCCGGAGTTCCTCGCCTCGCTGGACGAGCGGTCCCGCCGCGAGGACCAGGAACGGCTGCGGCTGTGGGAGGAGGACCTGCGCCGCCGCGAGGAGGAGCTGCGCGGCCGCCCGGACGACAGGGACCGCCCCGAGGTCTGACACGCGCAGCGGGCCGCCCGCCGGTCACCCGGTGGACGGCCCGCACGCGCCGTGGTCAGGCCAGGTTCGACGAACGGGGGTACGCGTCCGCGGGGTCGGTCAGCACGTTCACCAGGTACGGCACGCCCGAGTCGAACGCGCGCCCCAACGCGGGCCCGAGGTCGGCGGCCTTCTCCACCGTCTCGCCCGCGCCGCCGAGCGCCTCGACCACCTTGTCGTAGCGCAGGCCGGGCTGGAGGTCGGCGGCCACGTCGTAGCCGTACATCGCCCGCATCGGGTGCTTCTCCAGCCCCCAGATGCCGTTGTTGCCGACCACGATCACCACCGGCAGCTTCTGCCGGACCAGCGACTCCACGTCCATCAGCGAGAAGCCGGCCGCGCCGTCGCCCATCAGCACGCAGATCTGCCGGTCCGGGTGGCTGACCCGGGCGCCCATCGCGTAGCCCATGCCGGTGCCGAGGCACCCGTACGGGCCGGGGTCGAGCCAGGTGCCGGGCTGGGCCGGCTCCAGATAGCGGCCGGCGTACGACACGAAGTCGCCGCCGTCGCCGATGGTGATGGCGTCCGGGGCGAGCGCCCTGCGCAGCTCGCCGTAGATCCGGGCCGGGCGGATCGGGTCGGTCTCGGCGGCCATCTCCTCCGCGTCGCGGGCCTTCGCCGCGTCCTCGGCGGTCCGCAGCTCGGCGATCCAGTCGGCGTGGTCGGCCCGGTCACCGGCGTGGTCGGCGAACGCGCCGAGGATCAGCCGCAGGTCACCGGCCGGCGCGGCGGCCGGCTGCACGTGCCCGGCCCGCTGGCTGGGCGCGTCCACGACGTGCACCACCTGGGCGTCGCCGAAGTCGCCGAAGGAGAGCCGGAAGTCCAGCGGGGTGCCGATCACCACGACCACGTCGGCGCCCTTGAGCGCGACCCGGCGGGCCTTGGCGAAGGCGAGCGGGTGCTCCGGCGGCAGCGCGCCCCGGCCCATCCCGTTGGTGAACACCGGCACCCGAAGCGACTCGGCGGCGGCGCGCAGCGCCTCGACGGCGTCGCCCGCGTACACGTCGGAGCCGGCGATGACGACCGGCCGCGACGCGCCGGCGATCAGGCGGGCCGCCTTCGCCACCTCGTCCGGGTCCGGCTCGATCGGCGCCGGCGGCGTGACCGCCGGCAGGTCGGCGTCACCGACCGAGAAGACCGCCTCCAGCGGGAAGTCCAGGAACACCGGGCCGCGGTGCGGGGTGAGCGCGGTGGTCAGCGCCGCCGACACCGCGCGCGGGATGTCGTCGGCGCTGAACACCGTCTCGGCGTGCTTGGTCACCGGCGCGACGAGCGGCAGGTGGTCCATCTCCTGGAGGCTGCCCGAGCCCCAGCGGAACTGCGGCGCCCGCCCACCGAGCACCAGCACCGGTGAGGCGTTGAAGAACGCGCTGGTCAGGCCGGAGACCCCGTTGGTGACGCCGGGGCCGGCGGTGAGCACGGCCAGGCCGGGGCGGCGCTGGAGCTTGGCGACCGCCTCGGCGGCGAACACCGCGGACTGCTCGTGCCGCACGTCGTAGAGGGGGAAACCCGCCCTGTGCGCGGCGTCGTAGAGCGGGAAGACGTGCCCGCCGGACAGCGTGAACATCTCCCGTACGCCGTGCGCGCGTAGTGCCGCGAGTGCCAGATCGCCCCCGTGGCCCTCGATCCGCTCCGTCATGCCATTCCCCTTCGTCGACCGACCGGGGTCACGCTACTGGCCGGTATCGCGGATGTGAACAGGTCTCGCGTCAGCGACCGGTGAAGCCCGGCTTGCGCTTCTCCACGAACGCGGCCATGCCCTCGCGCCGGTCGTCGGTGGCGAACAGCGCCGCGAAGAGCTGGCTCTCCCAGGCCAGGCCCGACGTGAGGTCCATGTCCAGACCGCCGTCGACAGCCGCCTTCGCCGCGCGCAGCGCCTGCACCGGCCCGGTCAGGAACGGCTTCACGTACGCCACAGCGGCGTCGTAGACCTCGGCGGCCGGGACCACCCGGTCGGCCAGGCCGATCCGCAGCGCCTCGGCGGCGTCGACCATCCGCCCGGTCATGATCAGGTCCTTGGCGCGAGCCGGGCCGACCAGGCGGGCCAGCCGCTGGGTGCCGCCGGCGCCCGGGATGATGCCCAGCTTGATCTCCGGCTGGCCGAGCTTGGCGTCCTCGGCGACGATCCGCCAGTCGCAGGCCAGCGCCAGCTCGCAGCCGCCGCCGAGCGCGTACCCGGTGATCGCGGCGACGACCGGCTTGGGGATGCGGGCGATCGCGCCGAGCGCGCTGGACAGGTCGGCAGCGCGCTCCGCCATGTCCACGTAGGACATGTCGGCCATCTCCTTGATGTCCGCACCGGCCGCGAAGACCTTCTCGCCGCCGTACACGATCACGGCGCGGACCTCGGCGTCGCCGGTGGCCGCCGACGCGGCGGCGCGCAACTCCTCCTGCACCTGGGTGTTGAGCGCGTTCATCGGCGGCCGCTCCAGCCGGATGGTGCCGATGCCGTCCTTCACTTCCAGCCTGACGAACTCGCCCACGCTGCCCTCACTTCCTCGTCGAAGTCGCGTGCCAACCTTACGACTCGCCTCGTTGGGGTAGACAGTGTGGTGTCGGCGACTCCCCAGGTCGCCGCCGGAGTCGCCGCAGCCCCGCCACCGGGAGTGAGGCCATGATCACCTACTACGACGACCGCTCCGTCCAGGTCACCTCCACAGCGGTACGGGTGGACGGGCGCAGCTACCCGCTGGCCGAACTGACCACCGTGTGGCACCGGCGGGGCGACCGCTCCTGGCGGGTGCTCGCCGGGCGCAGCGCGATCGGGGCCGCGCTCGCCGGGCCGCTGGTGGCCGCCGTGCTGGGCATCGCGCTGGCCGTGTGGCTGCAGCGCTCGGCGCCGGTCACCGTCGCCATCGTCGGCGTCTCGGTGCTGGTCGGGCTCGCCGTCGGCCCGCTCGCGGACTTCCTCTTCGAACACCTGGACCGCTCGTACGCCCGGGGCAGCCGGGAGATGGAGATGTGGGCCGAATGGCGGGGCCGCCCGGTGCGGCTGCTGCACACCCGCGACGCGATGCGCTTCGGGCAGGTCTACCGGGCGGTGCAGCGCGCCATGGAGAGCCTGCCGTCCGCACCGGGTCGCCCCGGGCCGGGCCGTACCGCACCCGGTCGTCCCGCGGCCGGTCGTCCCGCGACCGGTCGTCCCGCGACCGGTCCTGCCGCGACGGGTCAGAACGTGATCGGCTCGTCCGGCAGCAGGCCGAGCCCGCGCAACAGACCGTAGGTGTCCTGCTCGCCCCAGAACTGCACGATCCGGCCGCCGGCCAGGCGGTACATCTTGCAGGCGCTCTGCACGGTGGTCGCACCGGTCGCGTCCCGCCGGTACGTCTGCGCCAGCGACACCACCACCCGGTCCCCGGCCGCGAAGATCTCCCGAACCTCTTGGTCGATCACCGTCAGGCCGGGTGAGGAGACGGCGGCCTCGGGGTAGCGCCTGCCGCGCACCGCGGTGCCGGAGCCGTAGATCTCCACGTCCTCGTCGACCACCTCGGCCAGTTCGGCCAGGTCCTTCGTGACGAAGGTGCGCAGGTAGCGCCTGACCACCTCGACGTTGCGCGCCTGCTCGTCACCGCCGGTTCCGGCCCCGTTCCGGTCCGTCATGCCGTCATCCTACCGACGCTCGACCGTCCGCTGTCGACACACGCGGTTAGGCTGATTCATGGTCCTCTATTACCGGGACGACGCCGTACAGGTCACCTCGGAGGCGATCCACGCGGGCGGGCAGGTCGTCGCGCTCGCCGACGTCACGTACGTCTGGCACGCACGCGGCACCACCACGCTCGCCGTCCGGGGACGGGTGCTGGGCCGCGGGGTGCTGGTCCTGCTGCTGTCGCTGCCACCCCTCGTCGCTGTGGTCTGCGTGCTCTCGCTGGCCTGGTCCGCGCAGGACCGGGGCGAGTGGAAACTGGCCCTGATCATCCTGGCCGCGTTCGTGGTGGCGGGGCTGGCGCTCACCCCGTTCCTGGAGGTGCCGCTCGGGTGGCTGGACCGCTCCTACGAGCGCGGCAACCGGGTGCACGAGCTGTGGGTGCAGCACCACGGCCGGGAGACGATGCTGGTCCGCACGCCCGACGCGCTGCGGTTCGGGCAGATCTACCGGGCCGTGCAACGCGCCGTGGAACAGCAGACCGACAGCCGATAGCGGCGACGGTCAGGCCAGCGGCAGCGTGGTCGCGATCGGCCAGGCGAGCACCACCGCCCCGACCGACGACGCCAGCCACCACGGCGCGGCCCGGCGGCGCAACACCACGGCCCAGGCCGCCTGCCCGGCCACCAGCGCCGCGAACAGCGGCACCACCAGCAGCACGAACCCAGGTGCCAGGCCGAGCACCGCCGCGACGGCGAGCACCAGCACGGCGATCCCGCCGGTGGCCGCGTACCGGATGCCGTGGCCGTCCGCGAGCCGTTCGGCGCCGAGCAGGAAGACCAGGCAGCAGAACGTCACCAGGGGCAGCAGCCACCACCGGGCCCCGACCGGCACGGTCGAGGTGAGGCCGAGGTGCAGCGGCAGCGCGACGGCGAGCGCGGCGTACCCGAGGAGCCCGACAGCGACGGCAGCGGACCGGACGCCACCCTCGGTCACCGGTGGCCGGCGGGGTTGCGCGAGGCGTGCCACGGCGGCCAGCAGCACGCCGGTGAACAGCAGGAACACTGCCACGTACCCGCCCACGGCGAGCGGCAGCCGGGCGGTCGGCAGCAGCGCGGCGAGCGCGGCGCCCAGCCCGGCCGCCGCCACCGTCGCGGCGAGCCACCGGCCCGCACCCGTACGCGGACCGCCGGTGCCCGCCCCCGCCCGGCGCGGTAGCAGCGCCGCCAGCGGCACGAAGCCCAGCGCGAGCCCTGCCAGCAGCAGCCCGGCGCCGCCCGGCCGGGTCAGCGGGGCCGGCGGCGGCCCGCCGGTACGGTCCGGGAGCGCGTCGAGCACCGCGGCGTGGGTACGCGGCGCGAACAGCACCGACACGTGCTCGGTGCCCGGTGCCACCACCCGCGTGCGGGTGCCCGGTGGCGCGTCCCGCGTCGCCTCGTCGACCGCCTGGCGGAAGCCGGCGAACTCCAGCCCGCCCACCACGAGCGTCAGCCTCCCGGGCCAGCCGGCCGGCACGTCACCGCCGTCGGGCAGCGAGATCGCCACGGTCCGGTCGATCTCCGGATGCGCCACCGCGTACCGGGTGACCGCGCCGGCGCCCATCGAGTGCCCGACCAGGACGATCCGGTCCGGGTCGACGCCGGGACGCCCGCGCAGCCAGGCGACCGCCACGTCCAGGTCGTGCCGCAGCAGCGCCCGGCTGCGATCCTCGTCCCGGCCCGCACCGGGTAGCCGAGCGTGGCTGGCGCCGTGGCCGGCGAAGTCGAGCAGCACCGCGATCCCGCCCCGGCGGGCCACCGAGTCGGCGAGCGGCCGCATCAGCCGGGCCGACCCGGCGAAGCCGTGCGCGATCACCACCCCGGGCCGCAGGTCGCCGCTCACGCCGTCCGCCCGGACCTCGGTCAGCGGGACTCCCGCCACGGTCGCCCGCCGGGTGCTCAGACCGGCGTCGGCGCGGACCAGGAGCAGGGCGCCCAGGACGACGGCGAGCAGCGCGACCACGCCGCAGGCGAGCAGTCGCCGCGACGCCGGGCCGGGGGTGGGCATGCCGGCACCCTACGCCGCGTCGGCGGCCCGGCGTGACCTTCGCCGCCCGGCTGCCGTCGGGCGGCACTGGCAGCGACGCCGCACACTGGATGTCATGGCGATCCCTCTTCCCCGGCCCGGCGCCGTGCTCGGCCTCACCCGTACCGCCCTGGACCAGGCGCTCGGCTCGGCCGCCACGGTGGCCTCGGTACCCGCTCGCGCCTTCGCCGTCCTCGATCAGGTGGAGGCGCTGGTCCGGCGGATCGACGGGGTGGTGGACCGGATCGAGGGCACGCTCGACCGCACCGACCGGGTGCTCACCGACGCCGAGACGGCGGTCCGCGAGGTGGCGGTGATCAGCACCGCCGCCACCGCGGCGATCGACACGGCGACCGAGGTGGCCGCCGCGGCGACTGTGGTGGTCGGCGAGGCGCAGCGGGTCTCCGAGGCGGCGGCCACGGTGGTCGGCCAGGCCGACCGGGTGGCCCGGACGGCGGCCGGTGTGGTGACCGAGGCGGAGACGGTGACCGCGCGGGCGGCGGGCACGCTGGCGACCGCCGAGAAGGCGACGGGCGTCGCGACCGAGCTGCTGACCGCGTACGAGGCGACGCTGCGCCGGGCCGCGCCGATGGCAGCGCGTTTCGTGGAGCAGCTCAGCCCGGAGGAGGTGACCGCCGCGATCCGGCTGGTGGACGAGTTGCCGAAGCTCAAGGACCATCTCACCTCGGACGTGCTGCCGATCCTGGCCACGCTGGACCGGGTCGGCCCGGACCTGCACGACCTGCTGGACGTCACACGCGATCTCAAGCTCGCGGTCGCCGGCATCCCCGGGCTCGGCATGCTGCGCCGCCGCGGCGAGCGCCTCACCGACGAGGTGTAAGGAAGGGCCCCTTCTTAACGCCTCCGGTAGAGGAAGGGCCCCTTCTTAACCGCCGGGGAACAGCTCGTCGATCTCCGCGCGGTGCGGCAGCGCCACCGAGGCGCCGAGCTTGCGCACGCACGCCGCACCGGCGGCCGCCGCCCAGCGCACCGCGTCGGCCAGGTCCCGCCCCTCGCCCCAGGCCACCGCGAGCGCGGCGGTGAACGCGTCCCCGGCGGCGGTCGAGTCGACCACGTCCACCGGCACGGCCGGCACGTGCGTCGGCGGGCGGTCCCGGTCGACGTACCAGGCGCCGTCGCCGCCGAGGGTGAGCACCGCCCGGGGCACCAGGTCGAGCAGCGCCGCCGGCTCGTCCCGGCCGCGACCGGTCAGCGCCTGCGCCTCCGGCTCGTTCACCACGAGCAGGTCGGTGGCCGCCAGCAGCTCGGCCGGCACCGACCGGGCCGGCGCGGCGTTGAGCACCACCCGGGTGCCCGCGGACCGGGCCGCCAGCGCCGCCTCGGTCACCGTCTCGACCGGCACCTCCAGCTGCGCGACCAGCACGTCCGCATCGCGTACGGCGGAAAGCTCGCCGGCGGTCAGCGACGTGAACGCGGCGTTCGCCCCGGGGGTGACCAGGATGGCGTTCTCCCCCCGGCCGCCGACCATCACCAGCGCGACGCCGGACGGGCCGTAGACCACCCGCAGGTGGCCGGTGTCCACGCCGGCCGCCGTCATCCGGGCCCGCAGCGTCACGCCGAACGAGTCCGAGCCGATCGCGCCCAGGAAGACACAGGACGCGCCGGCGCGTACCGCGGCGACCGCCTGGTTGGCGCCCTTGCCGCCGGGCAGCATGACGAAGTCGTCGCCCAGCACGGTCTCGCCGGGCCGGGGCAGCGCGGCGCCGATGCCGACCAGGTCCATGTTGGCACTGCCGACGACGGCGATCCGGGTCTGCGGCACTGTGTCGTCCCGTCGCTCAGGCGGCGCGGGCGGCCCAGCGGTCGCCGGACCGCGTGACCACCAGCGGAAGGCCGAACGTCTTCGACAGGTTGTCGGCGGTGAGCACGTCGGCGAGCAGGCCCTGCGCCACCACGGCACCCTCGCGCAGCAGCAGCGCGTGGGTGAAGCCCGGCGGGATCTCCTCCACGTGGTGCGTGACCAGCACCATCGCGGGCGCGTCCGGGTCGTACGCCAGCTCGGCCAGCCGGGCCACCAGGTCCTCGCGCCCGCCCAGGTCGAGCCCGGCGGCGGGCTCGTCGAGCAGCAGCAGCTCCGGGTCGGTCATCAGGGCGCGGGCGATCTGGACCCGCTTGCGCTCGCCCTCGGACAGCGTGCCGTACGTGCGGTCGGTGAGGTGGCCGACGCCGAGCTGGCGCAGCAGCGCGGCGGCGCGGACCTCGTCGGTGCGGTCGTAGCTCTCCCGCCAGCGGCCGACCACCGACCAGGCGGCGGTCACCACCACGTCGACGACGCGCTCCTCGGCGGGGATCCGCTCGGCGAGCGTCGCTGTGGACAGGCCGATGCGGGTACGCAGCTCGTTGACGTCGGTACGGCCGATGCGCTCGCCGAGCACGTGCGCGACGCCGCTGGTCGGGTGCAGCCGGCCGGCGGCCAGGTTGAGCAGCGTGGTCTTGCCCGCGCCGTTCGGCCCGAGCACCACCCACCGTTCGTCCAGCTCGACCCGCCAGTCGACGTCGTGCACCAGCGCCGTGCCGGAACGCTTGACGCCGACCCCGTCGAGGCTGACCACCAGATCCGCGTCCACGGTCGAGGGGGCGAGGGCGCCCGGGGCGCCGGGGATCAGGTCACCAGTCACCGCTCCATCCAATCACGCACCCGGCCCGGCGCCCCCCACGGGCGGCGCCGCCGCCATAGGGTGGGGCGCCGTGTCGTTGGTCACCGCTTCCGGAAGGACACCCATGCCCGACCGCTGCCGGGAGGCGCGCGGATGAGCGCGGTCATCGAGATCGCCGGCCTCCGCAAGACGTTCCACACGCTGCGCCAGGGGCGCCGGGTCGCCGTCGACGGCTTCGACATGCTGGTCGAGGCGGGCCAGGTGCACGGCTTCCTGGGGCCGAACGGGTCCGGGAAGACCACCACGCTGCGCGCGCTGCTGGGGCTGGTCCGGCCGGACGCCGGGCGGATGCGCGTGCTGGGTGCCGAGTCCCCCGAGCACCTGCCGGACGTGGCCGGGCGGGTCGGCGCGATCGTGGAGAGCCCGCAGTTCTTCGCCAACTTCACCGCGCACCGGACGCTGCGGCTGCTGGCCCTGGCCGGGGGTGTGCCGACCGCCCGGGTGGACGAGGTGCTGGAGCAGGTCGGGCTGCGCGACCGGAGCGACGAGCGGGTCAAGGGCTACTCGCTGGGCATGAAGCAGCGGCTGGCGGTCGCGTCGGCCCTGCTGAAGAACCCGGAGCTGCTGATCCTGGACGAACCGGCGAACGGGCTGGACCCGGCCGGCATCCGGGAGATGCGTGATCTGACCCGGTCGCTGGCCGAGGCCGGGGTGACGGTGCTGCTGTCCAGCCACATCCTCGCCGAGATCCAGTTGATCTGCGACCACGTGACGATCGTGAGCCGGGGGCAGCGGGTCGCGTACGGGCCGGTGGAGGAGGTGCTGGCCGGCTTCGACCAGCACCAGTGGCGGGTCCGGGTGGCCGATCCGGAGCAGGCCGGGCAGGTGCTGGGCCGCGCCGGCCTGTCGGTGGCGGTAGCGCCGGACCACCTGGTGGTGACCGGTGTGCAGGATCCGGAGACGATCAGCCGGACGCTCGGCGAGCAGGGCATGTGGGTACGCGAGCTGGTCCCGCTGCGGCCGGACCTGGAGAGCGTCTTCCTGGAGCTGACCGGCGGCAACGAGCACGTGGCGGTGCCGCGGCAGGTCGACGGCGCGCCGCCGAGCGACGGAGTGATCGACCTCGACGTCCGGGAGAGCCGGGAGGTGGACGCGTGAACCTGGTCCGTGCCGAGCTGGAGCGGCTGGCCGCCCGGCGCTTCGTGCAGCTCATGGTGGTGCTGCTGGCTGCCGCCTTCGCGGTGACCGTGGTGACCACGCTCGCCGGTTCGCACCGGCCCGGCCCGGCGGAGCTGAGCCGGGCGCAGGCGCAGGCGGCGGAGAGCGTGCGCCAGATGGAGATGACGTACGACCGCTGCCTGCGGATCCGCGAGGGCACGATCCCGCCGGGCGAGAATGACTACCTGCCGCGCGACTGCGCCCAGATCGACCCGGCCCAGATCGAGGAGTTGCCGACCACGGCCGACTACCTCAGCGGTGTGTTCGTCTTCGCCAAGGAGGCCGAGCCGCTGCTCTACTTCCTGATCGCGTTCCTGACGCTGTTCGGGTTCCTGGTGGGCGCCTCCTACATCGGGGCGGACCTGAACTCGGGCGGGGTGGTCAACCTGCTGCTGTGGCGGCCCCGGCGGCCGACGGTGCTCGCCACGAAGCTCGGCACGCTGCTGGGCGGGCTGCTCGGCCTGTCGGTGCTGGCGTCGGCGGCGTACCTGGGGTCCTTCTGGTTGATCGGCCAGGCGTCCGGACTGGTCGGGCGGACCGGCGGCGACTTCTGGCCGTCGCTCGCAGCGATCTGGGTACGCGGGCTGATGCTGGTGCTGCTCGCCGCGGCGCTCGGGTTCGCCGTCGCCACGCTGGGCCGGCACACGTCGGCGGCGCTCGGCACCGTGGCCGCGTACGTGGTGGTGTGGGAGCTGGGGGCGCGGCTGGTGTTCCAGATCCTGGAGGTCGGCCGGCCGGACCGGTACATGCTGTCCAGCTATCTGGCGGCCTGGCTGTCCGGTGAGGTGCGGCTCTGGGACAACAACGCCTGCGGCCCCGGGATCTCCGGCTACTGCGACGGCTCCTACACGCTCACCTGGACGTCCGGCCTGGTGGTGCTGCTCGGGCTCACCGGCGCGCTGGTGGCCGCCGCGTTCACGGTGTTCCGCCGCCGCGACCTGATCTGACCGGAGCCACACCTCGGCAACTCCTTGCGAACCCTGACGCCATGATGAAGGATTCCTTCACATGGCGCCAGGGTGCACGACGCGGTCAGCCGACCGTCGAGCCGAACACCTCGTCGCGTACGGCGTCCAGCGCGGTACGCAGCGCGCCCCGCAGGATCGGCTCCTCGGTCAGCCCGGTGGTCACCACCCGGGGCCGGACCAGCGTGATCGCGGCGACCTCGTGCTGCACGCGCTCGGCCAGCGCCGCCCCGCCCGCCTGCCCGACCGCCCCGGCGAGCACCACGAGCGGCGGGTCCAGCACCACGCAGGTGCTCGCCACACCGAGCGCCAGCCGCCGGGCCAGCTCGTC
This sequence comes from Micromonospora sp. CNZ297, assembly GCF_007827625.1. Classification (NCBI taxonomy): domain Bacteria; kingdom Bacillati; phylum Actinomycetota; class Actinomycetes; order Micromonosporales; family Micromonosporaceae; genus Micromonospora; species Micromonospora sp. CNZ297. The sequence continues at coordinate 382,211 of NZ_VISU01000004.1, forward strand.
CAGCATCGGACCACCGGCGGTGCCGGCGGCGATGGCCGCGCGTACCACCTCGGCAGCTCGGGCCGCCGCGACGCCCTGCTCCGCCGCCTCCGGGCTGGCGAAACCGTGCTCGGCGGCCACCGCGCGTACCGCGTCGGCGCCGACGAGCTGCTGGAACGCCGGCTTGGCCCGCTTGGACACGTCGCGCGGGATGGGTGCGCCGGGCACCGGCAGGTAGCCGATCTCGCCGGCCGCGCCGCTGCTGCCGTGGTGCAGCCGGCCGCCCAGCATGATGGCCAGGCCGACGCCCGCGTCCACCCAGACCAGCACGAAGTCGGCGGTGCCACGGGCCGCGCCGGACTGCGCCTCGGCCACCGCCGCGAGGTTCACGTCGTTCTCGAACACGACCGGGGTGTCCAGGTCCTCGCGCAGCGCGGCGAGCAGGCCGCTGTGCCAGCGCGGCAGGTTGAACGCGAACGTGATGTCGCCGGTCTGCGGGTCGACCAGGCCGGGGGTGCCGAGCACGACGCGCCGGACGGCGGACAGCTCCGCCCCGGCGCTGCTCGCCGCCTGGACCACGGCGCTGTGCACCACGCCGACCGGGTCGTCGGTGTCCTTCGTGGACTGCTCGACCCGGCCGGCCACCGTACCGGTGATGTCGGCGCAGGCCGCCACCACCCGCTCCGCGCCCACCTCGACGCCCACCACGTACGCGCTGCTCGGCCGGACGGCGTAGAGCTGCGCGTTCGGGCCCCGCCCGCCGGCCTGCTCGCCGACCCGGGCGACCAGGCCGCGCTCCTCCAGCCGCTCGACGAGCTGGGACGCGGTGACCTTGGACAGCCCGGTCAGCTCACCGATCCGGGCCCGGGTCAGCGGGCCGCGTTCGAGCAGCAGCTCCAGGGCCGCACGATCGTTGAGCGCCCGCAGGAGTCGGGGGGTGCCGGGCAGCCGGGTCGCACTCATGCCAACGTCCTCAATTTTCAGTAAAGTTTTCTAACCACAAAACGCCTGCCGAGGGGTGCCCGTTAGCGTATCGGCCACCCCCATCCGCAGAGGTCGGACGACCCGGCAGGGAAAGGGGATACTCGTGGGTCTGGATCCAGGACTGCGCCGGCTCGCGCTGGGCACGCTGCTGGCCGCGTACCCGGGACCGGTCCCGCCGGACTGGGCGGTCGACCTGCTCGCCGACGGGCTCGCCGGGCACACCCTGTTCGGTACCAACATCCACGACCCGGCCCAGGTGGCGGCGTCCACGGCAGCGCTGCGCGCCGGCCGCCCCGACGTGATCGTGGCGATCGACGAGGAGGGCGGCGACGTCACCCGGCTGGCGCACGCCACCGGCAGCCCGTACCCGGGCAACGCCGCGCTCGGCGCGGTGGACGACCCCGACCTCACCCGCCAGGTGTACGCGGCGATCGGCGGGGAGCTGGCAGCGCTCGGTATCACAGTCGACCTCGCCCCCACTGTCGACGTGAACACCGCCGACGAGAACCCGGTGATCGGCACCCGCTCGTTCGGGGCGGACCCGAAGCGGGTCGCTGTCCACTCGGCCGCCGCCGTCGCCGGTCTCCAGTCGACCGGCGTGGCGGCGTGCGCCAAGCACTTCCCCGGGCACGGCGCCACGGTCGCCGACTCGCACCACGAGCTGCCCACAGTCGACGTGCCGCCAGCGGTCCTGCGGGGCCGCGACCTGCCGCCGTTCGCCGCCGTGGTCGACGCGGGCGTCCGCGCGGTGATGACCGCGCACATCCGGGTGCCGGCGCTGACCGGCGACGGTCCGGCCACGTTCAGCCGCGCGGTCCTGCACGACCTGCTGCGCGTCGAGTACGGCTTCACCGGCGCGGTCATCACCGACGCGCTGGAGATGAAGGGCGCCGTGCTCGCCGCCGGCGGGGTCGGTGCGGGCGCGGTGCGGGCCCTGGCCGCCGGCGCGGACCTGCTGTGCATCGGCGCCCGGGTGGACGCCGAGCTGGTCGAGTCGGTCGCCGCCGAGATCGTCGCGGCGATCACCGACGGCCGGCTGGCTCGGGAGCGGGTCGAGGAGGCCGCCGGCCGGACCGCCGCGCTCGCCGCCGCCACCGGCCCCGCCGACGCCCCGCCGCCGGCCGTCGACGGCCTCGGCTACGCCGCCGCGCTGCGGGCGGTACGCGTCGAGGGCGATCTCACCGGCGACACCGCGCCCCTGGTGGTGCAGGTGCACGCCACCTCCACCATCGCCGAGGGGCGGGTGCCCTGGGGGCTCGGCCCGCACCTGGCTGCCGGGGTCGAGCAGGCCCGCGCGGTGGCGGGCGAGACCGACCCGGACCAGTTGCGGCGGCTCGCCGGGGACCGGCCGGTCGTGCTGGTCGGCCGGCACCTGCACCGGCTGCCCGGCGCGCGCGAGCTGGTCGAGGCGCTGGCCGCCACGCATCAGGTGACTGTGGTCGAGATGGGCTGGCCGGGCGCGTGGCGGCCGGCGGGCGCGCGCGCCTTCGTCGCGACCCACGGCGCCAGTCACGCCAACGGCCGTGCCGCCGCCGAGGTGCTCGGCCTGACCGCCTGACCCGGACCTCACCCGGCCCGCCGTCTCCGGACGGCGGGCCGCCTTCTTGAACGTGTTCAAATTCTGTCGTACGCTCAGGGCGCCCAGGATTTGAACACGTTCAAGAGAGGCGACGGGGATGGACGTGAAGGTCTGGATGTACCTGGCCTACCTGACGGTGAGCATCGGCCTCACCATCTGGGTGGCGCGGGCGCTGTCCCGCAACGGGCTGGTGTTCCTGCAGGACGTGTTCGCCGACAGCCGGCTGGCCGAGGCGGTCAACAGCCTGCTGGTGGTCGGCTTCTACCTGCTCAACCTCGGCTACGTCACGGTGGCGATGAAGGAGTCCGGTCCGGTCGGCGACGCCAGCCAGGCGCTGGAGCAGCTCTCGCTGAAGGTGGGGCTGGTCCTGCTGGTGCTCGGCGCGCTGCACTTCTTCAACGTCTTCGCGCTCGGCCGCTACCGCCGCGGCCGCCTGCGCCAGCAGGCCACCCACCCGCCGCTGCCGCCGGTCGGAATGCTCCCGCCGCAGGGCGGACCGGTACCGGCGGGTCCGAACCCGCCGGCCCGGTGACGTCCGCCCCGGGCGGGCGCCGGCAGGATCCCACCGGGCACGGGGCCGGTGGGATCCGCGGGTTCACCGTCCTGTTCGACGCGGACTGCCCGATGTGCCGGGCCGCCCGGCGGTGGCTCGCCTCGCGCGCCCAGCTCGTACCGCTGGAGTTCGTGCCGGCCGGGTCCGCCGAGGCCCGGCGGCGCTTCCCCGGCCTGGACCACGACGCCGCGCTGCGCGACCTGACCGTGGTGGCCGACACCGGCGCCGTCTACCGCGGCGACGGCGCCTGGTTCGCCTGCCTCTGGGCGCTCGCCGAACATCGCGCCACGGCCGAGCGGCTGGCCCGCCCGCACCTGCTGCCGCTGGCCCGGCGGGTGGTGGCGGCGGCCTCCGCGGTCCGCGAACGGATCCGGGAACCGGGATACGGTGACGACGATGACCGAGCAGAGTGCGCCGACGACCGCTGCGGGTGGACAGGGGTCGACGGCCCGGGGTGAGCAGACCCGTCAGCTGATCCTGGACACGGCGATGCGGCTGTTCCGCGAGCGCGGATACGCGCGGACGACGATGCGCGCGGTCGCCCAGGAGGCAGGCGTGGCGGTGGGCAACGCCTACTACTACTTCGGCTCCAAGGAGCACCTGGTCCAGGAGTTCTACGCGGGCACCCAGCGCGAGCACCGGGAGGCGGCCGCGCCGGTGCTCGCCCGGGAGCGGGACTTCGGCCCGCGACTGGCCGGGGTGCTGCACGCGGGCGTCGACGTACTGAGCCCGTACCACGCGTTCGCGGGCGCCTTCTTCAAGACGGCGGCCGAGCCGACCTCGCCGCTCAGCCCGTTCTCCGCCGAGTCGTCGGCGCCCCGGGACATGTCGATCGCGCTGTTCCGCGAGGCACTCACCGGGTCCACCGTCAAGCTCGACGACGAGCTGCGCGAGGCGCTGCCCGAGCTGCTCTGGCTCGGCTACATGGGGGTGGTGCTCTACTGGGTGCACGACCGCTCGGAGGGGCAGGTCAAGACCCGGCAGCTCATCGACGGCGTGGTGCCGCTCGTGGACCGGCTGGTGGGGCTGTCCCGGCTGCGCGTGCTGCGGCCGGTCACCCGTCAGGCGCTCGCCCTGATCCACACGCTGCGTCACTGACTTCGCCGCCGCGCCTGCCAGCGATTGCGCAGGTGAGAGTCCGTAACCGGACAGTGGCACACCCCTTGTTGACCACCGGCACTAACACATAGCGTTACCGATGTCGGGGCCTGGGGGAGAGCAGCGGACCGTGGATCCGGCCCGGGATCCACGGTCCGCGCCAGGCCGGGGATCCAGGCTGGCTCAGCGGGGGAAGACGCCGAAGGCGGTGAGGCCGCGATCCGGGAACCCGGCCGCCTCGGCCACCCGGCCGGACGCCGCGTTGCCCGGGTCGTGCAGGTAGGTGGGGATCGCCCCCTCGTCGAGCACCCGGCGGGCCGCCTGCGCGACCAGCCGCCGGGCCAGGCCGCGCCCGCGCGCCGTCGGCACCGTGCCCACCGCCAGCTCATGCCCGTACGCGTCGTGCCGCTTGATCCCCACGCCGGCCCGGTACGCGCCGTCGGCGCCCCGGACCACGAGCACCTCCCGGTCGAACAGCCGCAGCCACGGCGGCAACCCGGCCAGCGTGGGCGGCACCCACTCCCCCACCTCGGGCAGCGGCGCCGGGTCGGTGCACCACCGGAAGACCGAGGTGTGCGCGATGAACTCGGGCATGCCGACCGTGTCCGGCAGGGCGGGCAGCCACTCGCCGAGCGGCCGGTCCCGCACCAGCGTCCGGACCGCCTCGACCCGGTCGGCGGCCACCGAGAGGACGGTGCTGCCGCCCGCTGTCACCGCGACGGCCGGGCGCAGCCGCCCGTCCCAGGCCGGGCGGGCGCGGCGGTAGGACCGGACCACGTGCAGCCCGGGGCCCGCCGGCCACTGCCCCAACCAGGTCGCCAGATGAAGGAAGACCCGCCGGTCGAGCACGTGATCATGGTACGCCGGGACGCCGCGCCCGTGCCTGCGGAATTCGCCGATCGCGGCGCGGTTGAGACGCGCGGCACGCGGGTAGAGGGTCGGCACGCCAGCGGCGGGCGCCGATTCCTGGTTCCGCCACCGGCCGCAGGAACCCCGGCGCTTCGCGGAACCGAAGGCATCGCCCCCTGCGTCATATTCATTTCCATACATGGACAAGTTTCTCTGGGACGGTAGTGGTCATGCCTCACGAACCGAATGACCGATACCAGCAGGACGCGGAGCGCGGCTGGCGGGCCGCCGCAGACGCCGGACGGTTCCCGGCGCAGCCGGCGTACCGCGAGGCCCGCGACCGAGCGCTCTCCTGGGCCGAGCTGAACGCGCAGCCGGCCGGCACCGCCGCCTGGCGTGGCCTCACGCCCCTCTGAGAGGGCGGGCGGCGACACACCGGCCGGGCGGGCGTACCGGCCTTCGCACACCTGTGCGGTAGCGTCTTGTGGTCCGATTTCCGGCCTACGACAGGAGAAGCTCCGCGCATGGGCAAGAAGACGATCCACGTCTCCGACTTCACCGGTCAGGTGCTCAGCCCCGACGACGAGGTGGTCAAGGTCGTCGTCCTGGAGCACCCGGACCTGGTCGCCGGCCCCGTGCAGCTGGACGCCACCGCGGTCGAGGTGGAGAGCATCGACGACGCGGCGCTCGACGTCGCGGTGGTGGAGATCCACGACCGGCACGGCCACGGTGAGCCGCGCCGGGTGGTGCTGACCGCCAGCGAGTTCGACGCGATGGCGACCGACGTGCCGATGGCGCAACTGCTGCGTACCGCCGAGCGGGTCAAGCCGCCGAAGGCCCGCCGCGCCACCGAGAAGATCGACTACGGCACCATCGAGCACGCCGGGCGCCCGCACCGCGGCCGGGTCACCGAGGAGGAGGCCCGGCTGGTCCGGGAGCACCTCGACGAGGTGAACAAGCGGCTGGCCGACGCCGGCATCCGCCAGGTCGACCCCGCCGACCCGGAGCACGCCGCCCGGTACGGCTTCCCCACCGCCGGCTGACACCCGGACGCCGGGCACGCGCCCCCGTGACGCGTGCCCGGCGTGGTGTCAGGCCCCTTTCCGTGTGATCTCGGCGAGCGCCGCCTCGAACGCCGACTCCAGCGCGGACTTCTCCAGGCCGAGGCCGCGCAGCACGCCGTCGTCGCCCTCCTCCTCCAGCAGGGCGAGCAGGATGTGCTCCGTACCGATGTAGTTGTGCCCCATCCGCAGCGCCTCTCGGAAGGTCAGCTCCAGGACCTTCTTGGCCCGTGCGTCGTAGGGGATCAGGTCCGGGACCGGGTCGGCCTTCGCCGGCAGCGTCGCGGTGACGACCTCCCGCAGCCGTTCCAGGGGTACGCCCCGAGCCACGATCGCCGCGGCGGCCAGCCCTTCCGGCTCGGCGAGCAGTCCGAGCGCGACGTGGCCCGGGGTGATCTCGGCGTTGCCCGCAGCCCGCGCCTCCTCCTGCGAGGCCAGCACCACGTTGCGGGCGCGCGGGGTGAACCGGCCGAACCCGGAGTTCGGGTCGAGCGCGGCGGCGGTCTCCGCCTTGGCGGCGGAACGCTTCTGGGCGGCCTGCTTCGTCACGCCCATGCTGCGGCCGATCTCCGTCCACGAGGCGCCGGAGCGGCGCGCCTGGTCGACGAAGTGCCCGATCAGGTGGTCGGCCACGTCGCCCAGGTGGTCGGCGACGAGAACGGCGCCGGCCAGCTGATCGAGCGCGTCGGTGTGCGCCTTCTTGATGCCGTCGATGAGGTCGTCGAGTCGTACCGGCTGGGTCATCTTGAGCGGTTCGGTCTCCTCCATGCGTCAACCATAGGTTGACGATCTCGGACCGTCAACCCTCGGTTGACGGCACCGTCCGCGTCGCATGATGATCTCGACGCGGGTACTGTCGGTCGAGGTGAGCACCCATTCGACACTGCTGTTCGTGCTCGCCGCCGTCGCGGTCGTCATCGCCGTGCGGTGGGTGGCCTCCCGGACCGGCCTGCCGGCAGCCGCGCTGCTGCCACTCATCGGCATCGCGTACGCGCTGCTCCCCGGCCCCAACGTCAGCCTCGACCCCGACCTCGTGCTCATGGTCGTGCTGCCGCCGCTGCTCTACAGCGCCGCGCTGGACTCCTCCCTGCTGGACATCCGCCGCAACCTGCGGATCGTGGTCAGCCTCTCCGTGGTGCTGGTGCTCCTCACCGGACTGCTCGTGGGCATCGGGTTCCACCTGTTCGTGGCCGGCGCGACGCTGGCGGCAGGCATCGCTGTCGGTGCCGCGATCGCGCCGCCCGACCCGGTCGCCGCCCTGGCCGTGGGCCGCCGGGTCAACCTGCCGCCGAAGATGGTCACGATCATCCAGGGCGAAGGGCTGCTGAACGACGCCACCGCGCTGACCATGCTCAGCGTCGCTGTGGCCGCCGCCGTGGGCGGCACGTTCTCGTTCCCCGCCGCGATCGGGCAGTTCGTGCTGGCGGCGGCCGGCGGCATCGCGGTGGGCGTGGTCGTCGCACGGGCGAAACGGCTGGTCCGGCCGCTCACCGCGGACCCGCTGCTGTCGAACGCGATCTCGCTCGCGACGCCGTTCGTGGCGTACCTGCTCGGCGAGGCGCTGCACGTCTCCGGCGTGCTGGCAGTGGTGGTCGCCGGCCTGATCGTCGGCCACGAGACGCCACAGTTCGGCTCCGGGGCCGCCCGCCTCCAGACCAACGCCGTGTGGCGGCTCGTCGACTTCCTCCTCGAAGGCTTCGTCTTCCTGCTGATCGGCCAGCAGCTCCCCGCCGTCATGCGGGGCCTGCGCCAGTACGAGACGTCGACAATCGTCATCGCCGTCGCCGTGTCGGTCGGCGTGGTGCTGCTTCTCCGCCCGGCCTGGCTGATCCTGACCCAGTGGCTCCCCCGGTCGCTGCACACCCGGCTCGGTGGCGTCGCCGAACAGGACGACACCGACGACCCTGATGCCGCACGCCGGCTCGGCGGCGTCGACCGCAACGCCCGCGGGCTCACCTCCCGCGAGGTGGTGGCCCTGAGCTGGTCCGGTACGCGTGGCGTGATCAGCCTGGCCGCGATCTTCACACTGCCGCTGACCACCCGTAGCGGAGATCCCTTCCCCGATCGTGACCTGCTGCTGTTCTGCACCTTCGTGGTCGTCCTGGTGACGCTGGTCGGGCAGGGCCTGACGTTCGCGCCGCTCGCGCGCATGCTCGGCCTGCGCGCCAACGAGGCCGACCAGGCCCGGGTACGCAACGAGGCCCGCTCGGCCGCGGTGGAGGCCGCGCTGGCCCGCCTCGACCTCGTCGCCGCCGAGGAGCCGGACAGCAGGGTCGCCGTCAACACCACGCGGGCACAGTTGCAGACCCGGCTGGCCCGCTACCGAGGGCGGCTCGACCTGCTCCAGCAGAGCGGATCGTCGGAGCTGCCCACCTCACCGGAGTACGAGACGGCGCTGCGGGTCCGCAGGACCGTCCTCGAAGCGCAGCGCGAGGAGTTGCTGCGGTGGCGCGACTCCGGGCGGCTGCCGGACGAGGAACTACGCGTGCTGGAACGCGAACTCGACCACGAGGAGCTGCTGCTGCCGAAGCGGGCGCCGGGCTGACTCCGGACCCGGCGCCCGCCGACCGCCTCACAGTTGGCGCAGGATCACCGGATCCTTGATCTTCTTGTCGGCGGCCAGCAGCAACGCCTTGCTGATGATCTCGGCGAGCCGGCTGTCACCTTCGAAGGGCAGGTACATCTCCGGCTCCTTCGCCTTCGCCGAGTCCGGGATGATGCACAGGTACCGCTCGTCCGGTGCGATCAGGATGTTCCCGGAGCGCGGACTTCGAGGACCTGACCCTGACCCAGCTCCGCCTCGCCGACCAGCGCCGGGAGGTCGTCCTGGCCACGCGCTGGCTGGACGACGACCACCGCCACCTGCTGTCGCTGTGGTGGCTGGTCGAGGCCGGTCACCTCAGCCGCGCCGACCTGGTCGACGCCCTGAAGCTGGCCCCGCACCACGTGACAGTGCGCGTCTCCCGGATGAAGGCGCAGCTGGACACCGCCCGGCTGGTCGTACGGGCCCTCACCGCCCGGCCCGCTTGCGCCGGCCTGGCCGACACGGCCGGCGGCTGGGACCGCCGACCCGCGCCGGTGTGGCGCAAGCGGTTCGCCCGCCACATCCGGGACTGCCCGCACTGCCCGGACGCGACGACCGACCTGGTCCCCGCCGAGCGGCTGCTGGCCGGCCTGGCGCTCACCCCGATCCCGGCCGGGCTCGCCTCGGACGTCACGCACCACCTGCGCAACGTCGCCTCGCCGTCGCACGTCGTACCGCCCGGCGCGCAGATCGTGACCGCCGGGGCGCGGTCGACGCTCTCCCTGTCCAAGACCCTGGTCGGCGTCGTCGCCGCCGTCGCCGTGCTCGGCGGGGGCGGGCTCGTCCTCGCCAACTACCCGGAGGAGCCGGGCCGGCAGCCGGCGAGCGCGGCAGCCGCGCGGCCCTCGGCCGCGACCGCCGCACCGGCGCTCACGCCCTCCCCGACCGCGGTGGAGCCTTCAGCGACCACGGTGAAACCGTCCCCCACCACGGCGCGCCCGAGTCGCGCCAGGTCGGTGAAGCCGTCACCGAAGCCGACTCCGTCGCCGTCCCGGTCGGCCGGCACGTCGACGGGTGTCTCCACCGCGGAACGGCGGCTGCTGGTGCTGCTCAACGAGCGGCGTCGCGCGCTCGGGCTGACCGAGGTCAAGCTCGGCGCGGCGCAGCACCGCGACGCGGAGGCCTGCGTACGGCAGAACCTGAACGCCGGCAGCGGGCTGAAGCACTGCGGGCACGAGGTGCTGTTCGCGTCGTCCGGCACCGCCACGCCCGAGCAGATGATCGAGGCGTGGTTCAACAGTCCCGGCCACAAGACGGCGCTGACGTACACCGGTTCCCGCTTCGCCGGCCCGGCCATCGTCTCCAACGGCAGCCGCCAGGTCGCCGCCATCAACATCGACTACTGAGAGCGGGCCCGGACCACGGTCGTCGGCGGTCGCTACGCTCCCCTGATGACGCACGAGAAGGAGATCGTCGAGCCGGTCGACCTGTGCATGCCGGACGGGCGGCTCAACCCCGCCGCGGTCGGCTGGACCCGCCGGCCGCTGCACCGGGCGAACCTGCGCGGCTGGGGAAGGGCCAAGCGCTGGGAGTACTGGGGGATCGTGACGCCCACCCACATCGTCGGCCTCGTCGCGTCGTCGCTGGACTACGCCGGGGTGCACGGCGTCTACGTGCTCGACCGCGCCACGAAGGTCGAGACCGGCAAGGACGTCGTGGTCCCGTTCGCCCGTGGCGCCGTGCTGCCGCCGGTCAGCGGCGTGGGCACCGTGTACGCGCGCGGCGGCGGCCTGTCGATCGACATCGACCAGACCACCGAGGGCAGCACCATCCGTGCCACCGCACCGGGCATCGAGATCGACGTCGTGGTGCCGCTCCCGCCCGGCCACGAGTCGCTCGGCGTCGTGGTCCCGTGGAGCACGCGCCGGTTCCAGTACACGGTCAAGGACGTCGGGCGTCCGGTGCGCGGCTCGCTACGGGTCGACGGCACGACGCACGTCGCGCCCGAACGGGACTCGTTCGCCGTGCTCGACCACGGCCGGGGCAAGTGGCCGTACGCGATCACGTGGAACTGGGCGGCGGGCAGCGGACCGGACGTGTCGATCCAACTCGGCGGCAAGTGGACCGACGGCACCGGCTCGACCGAGAACGCGCTGTTCGTCGGCGGCCGGCTGCACAAGCTCGGCGCCGAACTGCACTGGAGCTACGACCGCCACGACTGGCTGCGGCCGTGGCGGATCAGCGGTGATCGGGTCGAGGTGGAGTTCCACCCGTTCCACGAGAAGATCTCGCGCACCAACCTCGGCGTCGTGGCCAGCGAGACCCACCAGTGCTTCGGGCACTTCTCCGGCTGGGCCCAGGCGGACGACGGCGAGCGGGTGGCTCTGGACGGCCTCGTCGGGTGGGCGGAGGAGGCTCAGAACCGCTGGTGACGCAGCCGGGCGTTGACCTGCCGGACCACCTCCTCGGGAAGCTTGACCACGCGCCGGTCGTACGTGAGCAGGCCGTTGAGCTCGTCCTCCACGTCGGACAGCTGGGTGTAGACGGTCGCGCTCAGACCGGCCCGGATCGCGGGCACGATCTGCTCGGTGTGCAGCCGCGTGAACGCCTCCGCCAGTTCCTCGGCGGTCCGGCACCGCCGGTAGCCGAAATCCTTGCGGCTGAACGCGTGCCCGTCGACGCGCAGGTTGTAGCCGCCGTACTCCGACAGCACCAGCACCCGGCGGTCACCGCGTCGCCGCGGCACGCGGAAGCGGCGGAAGTAGACGTGCAGGCTGCGCAGGTCGCCCCCGCGCTGGTCGTGCCATCCGCTGGCGTGGTCGACAGTACGGGTGGGGTCGAGTTCGGCGAGGTCGCGGGCGATCCGGGCCGCGTCGAACTGCCCCCAGCCCTCGTTGAAGGGCACCCACACGGCGAGACTCACCACGTTGCGCAGATGCTCGACGGTGTCGCGCATCTCGGCCCGGAACCGGTCCCGCCCGCCTGCGTCGGCGCGGCCGAACCAGCGCCGCCACCGGCCCCGGTCGGGCAGCCGCAGCGGCGTCACCGCCGGCGCGGTGACGACCAGCGGGTGGTAACCGCTGCCGCCGTTGACCATGTCCTGCCAGACCAGCATCCCCAGCCGGTCGCAGTGGTAATACCAGCGCAGTGGCTCGATCTTGATGTGCTTGCGCAGCATGGTGAACCCGAGCCGCTTCATCGTGGCGATGTCGGCGATCATCGCCTCGTCGGAGGGCGCCGTGTACATGCCGTCCGACCAGTAGCCCTGGTCGAGGATCCCGGCGTGGAAGTACGGCCGGCCGTTGAGCAGCAGGCGGGGCGCGCCGTCCCCGTCCGGTCCGACACCGAACGAGCGCATGCCGAAGTAGCTGCGGACCCGGTCCGCGCCCAGCTCGGCGGTCACGTCGTAGAGGAACGGATCCTCCGGGCTCCACTGCCGTACCTCGCGGATCGGGATGCGCACCGCCACGCCGACCGGCGCGGTGGCCTCGGCCACCGCGATCCCGTCGGCCAGGATCCGGATGCCGGCGTCGCCGGCATCCGCCGGCGCGTGCGCCGTCACCTCGACGCACCGCTCGTCGAGGAGCGGCGTCAGGGTGAGGTGCCGCAGGTGTACGGCGGGCACGCTCTCGGCCCACACCGTCTGCCAGATCCCGGACTGGGCGGTGTACCAGATGCCGCCACGGCGCAGCCGCTGCTTGCCCCGGGAGTGGTGGCCGGTGTCGCTGTCGTCCTGGACCGCCACGACCAGGACGTTGGCGTCCTCGCGGAGCGCGTCGGTGATGTCGCAGGTGAACGGCAGATACCCGCCGGTGTGGCCGCCGACCGGGACGTCGTTCAGGTAGACCCGGCAGGTCTGGTCGACCGCGCCGAAGTGCAGCAACAGGCGCGAGCCGGCGGCGTGGAAGCCCGCCGGGAGGGTCAGCGGACGGCGGTACCAGAGCGTCTCGCCCGGCTGGAGCTGCCGCCCGACGCCGGAGAGCGCGGACTCCGGCGAGAACGGCACGAGGATATGGCCGTCGTAGCGTTCGGGCTCGGCGGGGGAACCGGTGATCGCGTACTCCCACCGGCCGTTGAGGTTGAGACAGCTGTCCCGGGCGAACTGGGGACGGGGATACTCGGGCAGGACACGCTCCGCGTCGAGCGTGGCACCCCACGGGGTCAGCAGCGTCATGCCGGGGCCCCCTGCTCCCGCCGCCGCAGGGCCACGGCCGGCACCGCGATGAGGACCAGCACGGCCAGTGCCATGAGGAAGATGCCCGGCGTCGGGACCTGCTTCACCACGCCGAGATCCTCGTAGACCTCGCCGGCGCCGGTGATCACGGCGGCGCCGAGGTACGGGCCGACGAGCATCGGAATGAGGATGGCGAAGACCATCCGCAGCCCCTGGACATGGCCGGCCCGGCCCGGTGGTGAGTAGTCGCGGACGAGGGCGCCGATCGGGGCGAGGACGAGCATGAAGCCCGACATCATCACGATCCCGGCGGCGATCACGGGAACCATGCCGCGGGCGAGGAACATCAGCGCCAGGCCGGCGCCGTAGACCACTACCGCCGGCAGCAGGAAGCGCACCTTGCCGACGCGGTCGATGAGCCGCCCGCCGACCACGCTGACCGCCGACGCCGTGACGAGGACGACGGCCAGGACGACGGCGTACCCCTCGATCCTCAGGTACCGCTGCAGGTAGATGATCAGATACGGCAGGAACACCTGCGTGGAGATCCCCCAGACGGACCAGGCCGCCAGCGCGAGGTAGAGCCCCGGGTTGGCCCGCATGGCGGCCGGGCGCAGACCGTGGACGACAGCCCGCAGGTAGCCGCCCTCGTGCCGGACGAGTGACGGGCTGTCCTCGACCAGGAACCAGGCCAGCACCCCGGCCACCGCCATGATCGCGCCGATGACCACGAAGAACAGCTGCCAGTTCCCGGCGCGGGCCAGCCCGTCGAACCCGCCGAAGATCACCAGCATCGAGACCAGCGGCATGATGGCGAGCACCGACTCGACCCGGCCACGGTTCGCCGGCACCGTCACGTCGGTGACCCACGCCTGGAACGCCGCGTCGTTGGCCCCCGAGCCGAGGAAGGACATCAGGCAGTCCAGCGTGATAACCGCGATCGCCGTGACCAGCACGACGTTCGCCACGGGCGCGATGTCCTCCACGAAACCCACTGTCAGGAAGCCGAAGGCGGCTGTGGAGACGCCCCACAGCAGGTAGCCGCCGGCGATGAACGACCTGCGCCGGCCGGTCCGGTCGGAGAGGGCGCCGAGCAGCAGGGTGGCGACGGTGGCGGTCACGGCGCTGGCGGCGACCATCGTGGCGATCGCGTTCGGATCGTCGGTGATCGTGTCGTACACGAACAGGTTCAGGTAGATGTTCTCGATGGTCCAGGCCATCTGCCCGACGAGTCCGAGGACGATCAGCGCGGTCCAGGTGCGGGGCCGCAGGCCGGCTGGACCGGCCGACGTGGCCGGGGTGAGCACGCTCCGGGTGGCGGACACGACGGCCTCCTTCGACGGATCAGAATATGATCCGTCCCGTCCGGCCGTCGATGGGTCCGGGGTCGGCCACGCCGCCGTTGAAGTGCGGGCACGACGAAAAGGCCCTGGTACGGAGTAGCCGGACCATGGCCTTCGTCATCAGTCTTTGCGGACGGCGAGGTTGAGGGCGGCGACGGTCAGCTGGGTGAGGTCAGGAAGTTGGTCCTCGCCGAGCGTGACACCGCGCAGGTTGTCCAGCGACGTCTTGAGACCGTGGAGGCGGCTGCCCCGCAGATCGGTCCCGTCGAGGTGACAGGAGTCCAGTTCCAGACCGGCGAGGTCACACGACCGCAACACCAGGCGAGGTAGTCGGCAGGAAGACCACGCGCCGTTCGTGAGAGTGCAGTCGGTGAACGCGACCGAGCCGGCGGCGGCGACGCGCTGGAGGCTGGCGTAGTCGAAGCGGCAGCCGTCGAACAGGACGTCCTTGAGGCGTACGTCAGTGAGTCTCGCGCCGGTGAACCGGGAGCCGGTGATCGCGCAGCGTTCGACGGTGATGCCGGTCAGGGTCGCTCCGGAGAAGTCGGTGCGGGTGATCTCGCAGCCGTAGAGGCTGCCGGCTTCCCAGGTGCTCTCGCTCAGGTCCGCGCCAGCGATCAGGCTGCTGCGGATACTGGCGTCCTCGAGGTGCGAGCCGCGCCACGCCGCGCCGTTGACGAGTGCCTCGGTGAGGCCGTCGGCGAGGTCCGTGGTGGTGTCGAGGTCGTCCGGATCGAGGTCCGGCAGCAGGATCTTCAGGTCGCCGATCGTGGTGGTGCGCATGTGTCCTCAACCTGTGTGGGCGCGGGGTGGGCACGCCACCCCGCGCGTCCCGTCGCGGAGGGCTACTTCTTCTTGTTCCAGTTGTCCCAGCCGGGTCGGCTGTCGAACTTACCCTTGTTGTCCCAGGTGGGGCGGTTGTCGAACTTCGCCGCGTCGATCGACGCTACCGACCGCTGCGGGTCGACGCCGAGGCGGGCGAGGTGCTCGGGTGCGGCGTTGATGAGGACTGCAAGGGCCTTGGTCATGGTGCTTCTCCTTGCGGGGTGAGGTGGTCCGCGGCGGCGCGGACGAGGGCCTGTCGGGTGGTTCGGCAGTAGGTCGTTTCTCGGGCGGTGAACGTCGCGTGCTCGAAGTAGCGGTTGCCGGCCTGCGCGCCCCGGCAGAAGTCGTAGAAGGCGCAGTGGTCGGCGCAGTCGTTGAGGGCCGTAAGGAACTCGGCGACGTAGTCCAGGTCGCCGGCGCCGGCAAGCATGGCGGTGATCGGCTGTTGGAGGACGTTGCCGGCAATGAAATCGCCGTATCGCGGCTCGGTGATGCCGAGCAGCTCCGGTGACAGCAGCACCACCTGCCCATCCCAGGAGACGGTCGGGATCGGCTCGTAGGGCGCGTGATCGACGTGGCCGGAGCGGGTGGCGGCAATATAGTCGGCCAGGCGGTCCACGTCGCGGATCCGCAGCGTGCTGCCGCCGACGCGCCGTGCGATGAGCTGCTGCCAGAACCGGTACGCGTCATCCTCCGCGACCGGTGCGCGGTCGGCGCCCTCCTGCTCTTCGATGTTGAAACCCACAGACTCGCAGCCCGGCAGGCCGGTGAAGAAGTCGACGAGTGCGTCCGCGTGTTCGATGGTTTCCGGGGTGACCACACAGATCACCGAGTACCTCAGCCCCGTGCCGGCCAGCATGTGCATGCCGCGCAGGGTGCGGGCGTCCGTCGGGTTGCCGGCCCGGTCGAGGCGGTTGCGGTTCAACGCGCCCGGTCCGTCGATGCTGACCCCGACCTCGAACCCGTAGGTGGTGAACAGCTCGCACCACTGGCGGTTGATCAGCGTCGCGTTCGTCTGGATCTCGTGACACACCAGCCCCGCGCGCCGCAGCTCCTCGAACGGGGCCAGCAGATCCCGGAACAGCCCGATGGGTGTGGCGGTGGGTTCGCCCCCGTGCCACACGACACTCACCGGATGACCGCTGTTCTGCTGGGCGATCGACTCGGCGCAAGCCTGCGCGACCGCGCCGCTCATCAGACGCAGGGATCTCCGGTCGGGCAGGTAGCAGTAGGTGCAGTCTAGGTTGCAGAAGCTCGTCGGCTGCACGACCAGGGTGTGGAAGCTGCCAGCGACCGCCGGCTGGCCGGTGGAGTCGATGAGTCCGATACCGTTCACGAGGTGGCCTCCTCGATGCTGACGGCCGTGGTGGTACTGACGCGGTAGGCGTGGGTGTGGCGGGCGGGCCAGCCGAGGAACCGGTCGAACATGTCGGCGGCGCTGCCCGTGACGCTCGGGTTCAGCCGGTGCAGGTCATCTATCGCGTCGTGCAGGCAGCCGGCCAGGTAGAGGAACAGGCTCACCGGCACTTCTCGGTACTCGGCCAGAAGCGCGAGCTTCGCCGCGCCGCAGGGCCACGGCTGACCGCACCGGCGACACCGCCACAGCGGGCGCATCGGCAGATGTTCCACCTCGGCTGGCGCGAGCCGGTTCGCCGCGAGACGGCGCTGTGGCCCGGTCACCGGCGACCGCCCTCGCGGGCTTGCTGCTCGAACAGCCGACGCCACACGAAGGTGAGAAGCGGCAGATCAGCCGGCCACACCCGTCCCGGCGAGGCCGTCCACCTCGGCTCGGGAAGCCGGGACTGGCCGGCCATGGCGTTACGCGAGACGTACACCGTCATGCCGCCACCCCCACCAGGGACGATGAGCGGCGGGCTCGCCGGGGGATCGGCGAGCCCGCCGCCGCACCACGGCGGCTGGGAGCGGACCGCCGATCACCCACCCACGCAGCCCTCATGGCGGTACGCAGGCGGGGAAAGCCTCGAGACAGTTCGCTCCCGGACGGGCCGAGCCAGCGGCCCAGACCGTGGTGTGGAGCGCCGCTCATCGATCCCTCCATCTGCAGCTCCTGTCAGTCATCCCGACACCGGCATCGACACGTGCCGTTGATCCGAGGTGAACTGAACGTAGGGGCGACCCCTTCGGAGGACCGGGAAAATCCGTACCGGGTCCAGCAGCCTTCAGCGGGCAGGGTGATGGTGTGCGAGGGATGACGGACGACATGACGATCGGCCAGCGCGTCGCCTTCTACCGGCGTCGGCGAGGGCTCTCCCAGGAGGTGCTGGCCGGTCTGGTCGGCAAGACGCAGGAGTGGTTACGCAAGGTCGAAACGAACCGGGCCGACCTGGACCGGCTGTCGGTCATACGCGCGATCGCCAAGGCCCTCGACGTGTCCCTCGGCGACCTGATCGGTGCACCGAGCCTGTTCGAGTGGTCGGACGACTCGGGACGCGAAACTATCCCCGCCCTGCGGGCCGCTCTCCACGACTATCGTCACCTCGCGCCAACGCTGGCCCGCACGGGCGATGTCGAGGCCCTCACCCTACGCGAGATCGAGATCGATGTCGCCGAGATCTGGACCGCCTACCAGCACTCCCGTTATGGCACCCTCGCCCGCCGGCTGCCCTACCTCATCCACGACTGCCTCACCGCCACCGAGGCGTACGACGGAGACGACGGCCGGCGCGCACATGCGATGACCGCCTACGCCCACCAACTCGCCGCGTTGTTCCTCACCAAGCTCGGCGAAGGTGACCTCGCGTGGACCGCCGCCAGCCGAGGGCTGGCCGCCGCGAACGCCAGCCACGATCACGTCGTCATCGGCTCACTCAGCCGCTCCGCCGCGCACTCGCTGGCGTCCATCGGTGAATATGCCCAAGCCCGGGGCCTCGCCGCCACGGCGGCGCAGTTCCTGGGACCACGGCTCGCCAAGCCGACTCCGCAACTGCTGTCGGTCTACGGCAGCCTGCACCTGGTCTGCGCGCTGGCCGCCGCCCGGGACGACGACCGCGCCTCCGCCGACACCCACATCGCCGAAGCCGATGCCGCCGCACGGCGACTCGGTGCCGATGGCAACCACGTGTGGACCGCATTCGGCCCGACCAACGTGTCGATCCACAAGACGACCGTGGCAATGGAACTCGGCGACGTGCAACGCGCCATCGCCATCGGCGCCCCACTCGACACCAGCACCGTGCCCGTCGAGCGGCAGGTTCGGCACGCCATCGAGACCGCCCGAGCCCTTGCCCGGTGGAACCGCATCGACGACGCGCTCGCGGCGCTTCTGGACGCCGAGGTCATCGGCCCCGACCAGGTGCGCTACCACCGGCTCTCCCGCGACCTCGTCCGGGACATCCTCACCCGCCCCCGACCACCTCGACTGGCCGTCGAACTCAGCGACCGGATGGGCGTTCGGTCGGGAGGGCCGCGCTGGTAGCTGGGCTCAGATCAGTCGGCTCGTGTAGCCAGCGGCCACCAGGCGCTGGAAGGCCTCCCGTACCTCGTCCGGCATCTCCTGCGGGATCGCGAACCCGCGCTCGGCGTACACCTCGATCCGCTGTGTGTCGCCGACCAGCATGTCCACCACCCGCCGCGGGTCGCCGATGCTACTCACGTAGTCGTCCAGTTCGAGTGGATTCGACGCGCACACCACATCAACCTCCGGCCACATAAGCCTGCAGGTGGCGTAGGCCCGACGCTGTTGGTAGGGCCGCGACATGATCAGCACCGACTTCACCGGTATCTGGTGCTCGGTCAGGAGCTGACGCGAGTACTCCAGGTTCTGAGCGGTGTTCGTGGCACGCGGCTCTACGAGAATCGCTTCCCCGGGTACACCCTGCTCAATGGCGTACTCGCGGTAGTGCACTGCTTCTCCACGCGGAAAACGCTCGACGGTCGTCGGGGCGTTCGCGCCGGTGAACACGATCCTGGGGAACAGGCCCTCGTGAAACAAGCGCGTCGCGATGACAGCCACCCCGAGGTCATGACTGCCCAATCCGATCCCCACGTCGCACGGATGCAACTCGTGACCCATGTCGTGGTAGCGCCAGAGCGTCTCCACGTCCGCCCGAATCGCGTCGGGGATCGCCTCGGCAGGTGCCGCCGCATGCCGGCTCATCAGCACCTACCAGTCCGGTCCGCGCTGGGTTCCCTCATGCCGCCAGCGTAGGGGTAGCAGGGCACACGACGCCGCTGACTCCAGCACCAGGCCGCTGGCCTCCTAAGCATCAGAAGGTTGGCGGCGGTCGGGGGCATCGTGACGTGGGCGGTCAGGTTCCAAGCTCGACGAGGCGACGCCTGCCAGTTTCACCCGGGACCTGCCATACCTGCTCGCCCGGCCGGCTAGCGCCAGCTCCCCCAAATGTGAGACTGTCCATGTAACTGAATGTGTCTGTACAGCTGCATTTAGCGATGTGGGTGGTTCCGTTGGAACAGCTTCCATTGTGGGGACCCAGCACCGACGAAGAGCCAAGACTGAAACCAGTCCTGGCACGACCAGCGAAACTCCGCCTCCTGATCACAGTGAAGGCGGCACCCAACCCCTCCGCGCGGTACGGCGAGACGGTCTGCGTCGGGGCACTGGGCATGGACCCACCCTGGACGGGCTGGATTCGCCTCTACCCAATCCACTACCGGCACCTCGACGACGACGGCAAGTTCCACAAGTACGACATCATCCACGTCGAGGCGCTCCCAGCCAGGCAAGACCAGCGGCGCGAGAGCTGGAAGCCGATCGTGGACACCATCACCACCGAGCGGCATATCGCCAATCGGCAGTCGCGCCGGAACCTCCTCGATCCACTCGTCGAAGACTCCATGTGCCGGCTCAACAAACAGGCCCGCGACGACCCGAGCGCACGATCGATCGCGCTCATTCGCGTGGCCGACATCTCGGCGCTTCAGGTCAAGCGACACCCCGGCTGGTCGGCGGAGGATCGCAGGAAGATCGCTGGCTACCTCAACCAGTTCGACCTACTGGAACCGGCCAAGCGCAGCCCGCTTCAAGCACCGCGCTTCACCGGCGCCTACCGCTACCGCTGCGCGGACCGCCAGTGCCGCGGTCACCAGCAGACACTCTGGGATTGGGAGTTCGTCGCCCTACAACGTCGCCTGAGCAAGCTCACCGACCCAGAGGCCGAGGAGCAGCTGAAGAACAGGTTTCTCACCCGGCTCTGCGCCGCCGACCGCGACGTCGCCTTCTACGTAGGCAACCAAGCGGCAAGACCGCAGTCCTTCAGCATCGGCGGCGTCTACGCACCGAGACGGCCCACCGCCCGGTACCGGCTGCACGTCAACTAATGACGTCGGCCAGCACGTCGGCATGGCACGCATCCTCGACGCGGCACCAGCACGCCAACTGCTTCCCCGTGAGCTCTCGACGCGCCCGGTCCACGAGGGCCGGCTGCCCCACAAGCCACTGCCGATAGAGGCGTAACGCCTCCGCCCGATCATGCTTTCGCAGGCTGAACGGATTGGCCCACGGAGAACGCCGCAACCCGAACCCCTGCCGCCCCACATACACGGCACCGGGCGGCACCACCGGGTGATAGAGATCCCCCTGCACACGAACCCGCGGCTGTCCCCCCACACCGCCAGCGTAATCGCCAATGATCGGCCCCGCGTGGATGCTCGAAGGAAGCGCGTCGACGCCCGGGCGGGCGGATGCGCCAACGACCCCGAGGACCCAATGCGGGCTGGCCACCTCAGAAAATGACGATGAGCCCAGGCGTCCACGGAACAACGACATGTCCCAGCAACGCCGGCCCGGTCCAACGGCTCCCGAGCACCCACCGAGCGACCACCCACCGCCCGCGTACGCGAAAAAGGCCCCGACCCGGTGAGAACCACCAGGTCAAGACCTTGATCGTTGGTGCGCCGCCAGGGACTCGAACCCCGAACCCGCGGATTAAGAGTCCGCTGCTCTGCCAGTTGAGCTAGCGGCGCTCGCTGACAACGGGACGAGACGTTAGCACGCCCGCACACCACCCCGGAAACGCAGGGTCGGCCTCACCGCAGCGCCAGCGTGACCTGCCCTGTCGCGGCCCCGGACGGGTCCACCACCAGGGTGTACGCCCCGGAGGCCGGCAACACGGTTGGCCCGATTTCACCGGCCCCGTTGATCACGCAGCCGGTGGTGACGGTGCTGCCGTCGGGCGCGTGCAGGGCCAGCACGCCGCACTGGTCCGGCAGGTCGGAGGCGGTCGCGCTCACCGTCACGGACGCGCTGGCCGTGACGGTGAACCGGTAGCCGGTGATCGCGCCGGGCCGGTCCGCGACGGCGACGACAGGCGGTCCGCCGACCGAGATCGTCGCCTCCCGGTCCCGGCTGGCGATCAGCCGCAGCGTGGTCGTGCCGGTGCCGCGTTCGGTCGGGTCGACCACCACGGTGTACGTCCCGTCGGCGGGCAGCAGCGTGCCGTCGATCTCGCCGGCGCCGTTGATCACGCAACCGCTGCTCAGCAGCCGTCCCTCGGCGTCCCGCAGCTCCAACGGCGAGCACTGGTCGGTGAGCGTGCTCGTCGGCACCTCCACGTAGACGCGCTCCCCCGCGCGCCCGGTGAACCGGTAACGCGCCCACGCGCCGGGTTGCGCGACGGTGGCGGTGACCGCCGGGCCGTTCGGCTGCACCGTGCCGTCGCTGTCCCGGGCCGAGTACACCCGCACGGCGGCGCGGCCGGTGTCGCCGGGTGCGGCGACGACCCGCAGCGCGTACGTGCCGGTGGCGGTGAGGTCGACGCGGTCGACGTACCCGGCGCCCTTGATGTTGCATCCGCTGGCGATCTCCCGTCCGCCCGGCTCGGTGAGCACGTACGGCGAGCAGCGGTCGCCGATTCCCGGCGCGGTGGCGTCGACGAAGACGGCGTCCCCGGCGCGGGCGGCGAACGTCAGCGGCTCTCCGCCGGGGGTGAGCGTGGCGGTGGCGACGGGTACGGCGGTGATCGGGGTGGCGGCCGGCGGGGCGACCCGTTCGGTGGTGGCGCCGGCCACGGCGAACTCGGGTCGGCCGCTGACCGCGACGTCGAAGACGCATTCGGCGAGCTGGGCGGGCGCGGTCACGCCGGCCCAGCGGCAGACCTGTTCGGCCGCCGCGCGCCGGGCCGGGTCGAGGTCGCCGACGGTGACCTCCCGTTCCGGGAACGCGCGGTCGGTGAAGGTGCCGGTGTCCTGCCCGTCGTCGTAGTGCAGCAGCGAGCGTTCCGGGGTGATCCGCCAGCTGTCCGCGTACGCGGGATAGAGCTTCCCGAACGGCACCGGCTGGGCCAGCGCCGCCCCGGAGGCGGGCGCGATGTCGTCGTCCGGGTCGCCGTCGAAGTCGCCGAGCAGTCCGCGTACCTTCCCGGCCCTGGTTTCGGCGAGCCGGACCAGCACGCGGTAGCCGTACCGGCCGATCTGGTCCACCGCCGCCGCGGACCCGTCCGGCCACGTCACGTCGTACCCGTCGGTGGGGCCGGTGTCCGACGGACGGCGGGTGAGGATGCCGCCGCCGACCAGGTCGGTGCGGTCCGGCAGCGCGGCCGGTGACGCGCCGTCGACGTGCACCCGGGTGCCGCCGTCGGTGAGGGTGAGCGCTATGCGGTGCGCGCCGATCCGGAACGCGACAGCCGAGTTGACCGAGGCGGTACGCGTGCCGGCCATCGGGGCCTGCCGGACCTGCACCTCCAGCGGGTCGCCGCCGGTGGACGCGACCAGCGTGAACTCGCCGACGGCCTGGAAGTCGTAGGCGACCCGGTCGAACGTGACCAGGTGCGGGTCGCCGTTGCTGCCGCCGCAATCAGCGCCGTCCTCGCAGAGCTTCACCGGGCCTTTCGGCGGCGGTGTCTTCTTGGCCGGTTTCTTGCACTCGTCGAGGTTCTTCGGCAGCGGCTTCCCGTCGTACTCGGTGCGCGGCGGCAGCCCTTTCGCCGCCCGGTAGCGGTTCTCCGCGAGCGTCGCCTTCACCTCGGCGGTACGGATGCCGGTGCCGCCGCACTCGCCCTGCGGCACCGCGTTCCGGGAGATGTCGTCGGCGTGGTTCAGCTCGTGGTAGAGCGCGGCGCACGGGTCGCGGGCCACCCCGTCGCCGTACGGGTCGGTGGAGTTCGGGTTCCACGTGACTGTCGAGGAGCCCTTGCCGTCGGCGCTGTCCGGCGTCTCGAACGCGCCCGATCCACCTGTGGTCGGGATGATCCGCACGCGGGGACTCTTCTTGTCGCGCAGCCGGGGCAGCAGGCCGGACGGGTCGCCGCCGGGTAACGCGAACCCGGCCAGGCAGCCGTCGACAGCCGCCTGGAAGTCGACGCCGCTGACCGGCACCCCGGCGGTCGGGTCGACGCCGTAGTCGGCCCGCGCCGGCCGGGCACCACCGCCGACGTACGCGCCGACGGCCACCAGCAGCACCAGGGCCACGGCGGCGGCTGTCGGCCGGCGTCGTCGGCATACCAGCAGCAGCACGACCAGCGCGACGACGAGCAGCGCGAGTGCTCCCCCGCCGACGAGCCAGAGCCAGCGCCGGCCGGTCCCGCCGTCGTCGGACACGGTGAACGTGGCGGTCCGCAGCGCTGTCGCGCCCGCACACGGGTTCGTCGCGCCTGTGACCGGCAGCGTCACGTAGCCGGCGGTCACCTCGTACCGGCCGGGTGCGCCGACCGGCCAGAGCGTGTCCAGCCCACCGCCGTCCGGGGTGGCGGCCACCGAGCGGAGCACGACCTCGCCGTCGCGCAGCCGTACCCCGGTCGACGCCACGACGGCGGTCGCTCCCGGCTCCACTGAGGTGAGCCCGGCGGTGGCGGCGGCGCCGATCCCGTCCTCGAAGAAGCTGCGGGCCAGCGTCGGCTCGACGTCGCGCCCGTCCCGGCGTACCCCCGTGACCTGCACGGTGCCGACGGGCCCGGTGGCGAGCGCGCACGCCGACCCGGTCGTGTTCGTGACGGTGAGGTCGAGGCGGACCTGGTCCCCGGCCTGGTAGTCGGCCTGGCCGGGCCGCAGGGCCAGGCCGAGGCCGCCGTCGGCGGGCGCCGCGGCGCCGCTCGCCGACCCGGTCGCCAGAGCGGTCGCGAGTACGCCGAGCGCCGCCGCCAGCCGCAGGGTCCACCTCATGGTGCGGACTGTAGAAGCGGGTGGGCCGGTTTCCGCGCGGTCTGTCGGGGACCGGTCGGAGCCGTATCCTGCTGGTGATGAATGTCTTCGGCACGGTCGCCGACCTTTACGAGCGCGCCCGGCCGGGATATCCGCCGGAGATCGCCGGGTCGATACTCGCCTACCACGGCGGCGCACCGGCGTCGGTGGCCGAGGTCGGCGCGGGCACCGGGAAGGGCACCGAGGTGCTGGCCCGCCTCGGTGCGCCCCTGACCTGCGTGGAGCCCGACGCGCGAATGGCGGCCCGGCTGGCCGAGCGGTTCCCGGAAGCGCGCATCGAGGCAACGACGTTCGAGCGGTGGTCGCCGCCCGCCGGTGGGGTGGACGTGCTCGCCTGCGCGATGGTCTGGCACTGGCTGGACCCGGCCACCCGCAACGCCCTTGCCCGCCGCGCCCTGGCGCCCGGCGGCACCCTCGCCGTCTTCGGGCACCGCTACGACTACGCCGACGCCGCCCAGCAGGCCGCCGTCCGGGCCGCACTGCGATCCGTCGACCCCACCGTCCGGGAGCGGCCCGTCGACTGGTTCCACCGGGACGTCCTCGACAGCGGACAGTTCGACGACGTACGCCGCGAGGTGTTCCGGCGGGAACTGCCGCTGGACAAGGAGCGGTACCTGGCGCTGATGCGCACGTTCGGGCCGTACCTGTCCCGCACCCCGGACCAGCAACGACGCGGGATCGCCGCGCTGGACCGGCTGGTCGACGACTTCGGCGGCACCGTCGTGCTCGACCTGCGGACCACGCTGGTGCTGGGCCGGGCCGATGCTCGGTGACCGGTGGGGTGTCTCCGACGACGAGACACGTCGCCGGTACCCGTGCGACCACTTCGTCCCCGCGCCCACGTTGCGGGCGTGGCGCGGGGTGAGCGTGGACGCGCCACCTTCCGCCGTGTGGCGGTGGGTCGCCCAGATCCGGCTCGCGCCGTACTCGTACGACTGGATCGACAACCTCGGCCGCCGTTCACCGCAACGGTTGGTGAACCTTCCCGAGCCGGTGGTGGGCGAGGCGTTCACGACTGCCGGCGGGCGGCGGCGGGGCCGGATCCTCGCGGTCGAGCCGGGGCACCACCTCACCGGCGAGATCATGGGCGCGGTGCTGTCGTACGTCCTGGTGCCCGACGCCGGGAACACCACCCGCCTGCTGCTCAAGGTGGTGATGCGGACGAACCCGGTGATCGCCCTCGGTGGCTGCCTCGGCGACCTGGTGATGGCCCGCCGGCAGTTGCTGAACCTCAAGCGGCTCGCCGAGTCCGGCGATGGGTCGGCTCGCTGACCGTCGTGGCTAGACCCCCGGATACGTTCACGACCGGCAGAGGTTCTCGACCTACGCTACGCCGATGGCCGGGCTGGTCAGTGGCTCTCCTTACCCTGATGACGGCCATCGGCCCGTTGCTGTGGTGGATCGGCGTGGGCACCGCATCTGCACCCTGCTCAGCAGCTGCCAGCAACCGGTGCGCGCAACTCCGCACTTCGTTCTCGCCCGGTTCGCGCTATCGAAACTCCCCCAGCTGGTTCATCAACGTCATCCGGAGAGCTGGTGAAGAGTTCAACTCCGGTTGACGAGATTGCGTACGACGAGTCGCCGTCGAAATCAACCGTGAGACCGCCCTGAGCTAGCTCCTCAAGCACGGCCACGAGAGGCCTTCCCGTTAATTGAGTTCCACCAAGTGACACGGCTGTTTCGCCTCCGATCTCTATGAAGGCGAGGCGGTCCAGCTCGTCGTAGGACAGCATGACCATTCCATCTTCATAGATGTCGGTCACCCCCGCGCCCGGCACTCGCTCGAAAGCCTCGTAGCTTCCGAGCCGCTCACGGTGACTGGAACGGCTCTCCCCGAACCGGGCACGATCAAGGCCGATCCCAGGCAGGACATCCAACACGCTTGGACCCTCCGGCACGGCCGAGCCCCTTTCGCTATCCCACACTGCGATCAGCCCATTCTCCATGGCCGCACCATGCCGAACGAAGCATCAACATGGATTGAGATTGATCGGCAGCTGAAATCGACGTCGCCACCGCGCGGCGCTACGCACAGGAAGCGACAACCCCGCTTGCGACGGCAGCGAACGATCTGGCCGCCGCCATGGAAAGGATCCGCCGGCTGCCTTCGCGGCCCTGGACGGCACGGCTGCCCTGATCGACCGGGTCGCTGACCTGCCTCCGCTCTCTCTGGGAGGCGCGAGCACCGTCATGCCCGCCCACGCGCGACGTGATGATGCCGCTGCGAGAGCGAGTCGCTCCCGCAGCGGCACCATCAGAAGAGCATCACAAATATCTTGCGGTCATTCTTCTTGTCGCTTCGCCGTTATTATTCGGCACTCAGCCCATCCCTCAGATTATCATGAAGCCGCTCTTGACACGCTCTCGTGTCAGACCACGTTTCGCTGAAGTGTACGATTTCCTTGGCCTGGCCAAGGTTCCCGCCTGTCAGCGACTTCACCGCCTTTACACACTCAATCTGTGACAACCCCGCGCTCCTCATGTACCGCAGCGCGGACTCCATGCTTTCGCCGCCGTCAATCAGATGACGTGCGCCCTGCAATGCAGCCTCATATCGCTCTTGTGGTTGCATCAGCACACATCACGACCGGCATACTTCTGCAGGTCCAGGGTGAAGTCAGGGCGATGCCCAACCGGCCCGGTAAGCCGAATCCCTGAGATAGTCAACTGATCAAATCCCTGCGCAGCCGCCGCAGGTGCAATTTTCCCGCGCAAAGCTTTCAACACAGTTGACGTGCCCAAAGATCCGCGGGTTAGCTCCGGACTGTCACCGTAGACCACCACATTGGAGAGCGTAACGCGCCGTCCGCTCACACTTGTTTCTGCGAGCATTCCTACATTCCCCTTCGGCGTTTCGATGCTCCACTCGAAGTCTTGCCCATCCACGAAGGGCGGCACCGGCACGCCACCCTCGTTGTGCACGAGGACCGGAGTATTGCCGGCGACCACATAGTACGTGTGGATGTCGTCGATCGTGAGATTGTGGACCTGTGCAGGCTCCGTCCACTGCCGGATCGCGCTGATCTGCACGTGAGTGCCGGCCGAGGTGCTCAGCCACTGGCCAGCCCGCAGATCGGCGGCGACGACCCACTTGCCCAGAGCAGGCACCCAGAACGGGTGATTGTCGGTGGCGACCACGCGCTCAGTGGCGTCGCCGCTGTCACGGTCGGGGTCGATGGTGACTTCGACCAGGTTCTTGCTGCCCTGACCGATGATGGTCGCCACCACCGGCTTGATCGTCGTCTTGCCGGTCACCGGATCGGTCACCAACACCATGTCGCCGGTCTTGACGTCCTCGATCGGCTTGCGCGATCCGTCGGCCATCACCACCAACGTGCCGGGCACGAAGCTGTTCTTGCACTTGATGAATGCCTTGGCGCTGCCGACCAGATCGCCGAGCAGGCCCTTGACGCGGCTGGTCAGGTTGGCGAGTTTCTTCCACTTCCATGGAGCGCCGTATCTGACGGCCAGCTTGCCCAGCGCACCGCCGATCGCCGCGCCCGCGACGTTGACTGCCGTGGCCAGGCAGCCGCCCATGTCGCCCTTGAGGAAGCAGTCCAGGGCATCGGTGATACCCAACTCGTCCATCAGGATCTTCGCCAGGGCCTTGGCGGCATTGAGCATCTTCGCCTTGGCCGCGGCGATCCGCCGCTGCCTTTCCTTCTCCGCCGCCGCCCGCGCGGCCGCGGCCCGCTCCTCCGCTGATGCCCGCGGGTTGTTGTGGACGTTGATCGTGGGCTCGTCCGGGTCGTACGCGCCCGAGCAACCGCCGCACCCGTCGTTGTGGCCCTTGACCTTGTGGTAGTTGCCGTACATGTCCTCGTAGTCGGCGCCCGGCCCGCAGGCGTCGTCGGAGCAGGCCTTGAGACCGTCCGGGTCGGAGAACGAGATCGGGTTGTTGTTGGCGTACGCGTACCCGTTCATCTGCTGCGGGTCGTTGACGTCGATGATCGGGTCGACCGAGATGAACCGGCCGGTGATCGTGTCGTACTCCCGCGCGCCGATGTTGACCAGGCCTGTCGTGGAATCGATGTTCCCGTTGACGAACCCCTTCTCCGTCGGCCACTGACCGGGCGAAGCGCCCCGGTTCTCGCCGTACGGGGTCATCCGCCGGTGCGTGACAGCGCCGCTCTGGTCCACGACTGCCTGGCCGGTGCCGTGGTGGTCGTTCGCGACGTACCGGAGGCCGTCCACCTTGCGGACCAGGCTCGCCCCGCCCGGAAGCGAGTAGTACCGGGTGGCGTCGGTGGACCGGGTCTGGTGGTTCAGCCGGATCTCCATGCCCGGCAGGTAGAGCGTGGTGGAGGCCGGCTCCTTGCGGAGCATCCGGGAGCCGTCGACGTCATAGAGGAAGCTGGTCTTCTTGCCGGCTTCGGTGACCGACTCGAGGTTGCCCTCGGCGTCCCAGGCCAGGGTCTGGTCCTCGCCGGTCCTCGTCCGCTTCTTCGTGTTGCCGGCCGCGTCGTACTCGTACGAGTACAGCCGGTCGCCCTGCGGAGTCTTCTCCGTCATCTGGCTCAGCGTGTGCGGCTGCGCCTGGCCGGCGGCCGGATAGGTGTAGCTGCGCTCGATCAGCGGAGTGCCGTTGGTCCCGTACTGGACCTCGGTCTTGCGGTTGCCCGTGACGTCGAAGGTGTAGGCGTGGTGGTAAGGGGCCACGCCGCCCACCCCGGTGACCGAGGGCCCGCCGGCGCACGGGTCGGTCGCGGTGCTCGCCGACGTCCAGGCCCGCTCCATGCGGCGCAGGTAGTCGTACGTGAAGCACTGCGTGTCCTGGGTCCCGGACGGGTTGTTGGCGATCCGCAGGATGTTGCCGGACTGGTCGTACGTGTAGCGGGCGTCGATGTCCACGACCGGGGCCGACTCGCGGTCCAGCCGTTGCCGGGTGAGCCGCTTGGAGCCCTGCTCGTACTCGTAGGTCGACCAGACCTTCCGGGTGCCCACCCGAGCCTCGGTCTGCAGTACCTCGCCGGTGCCGGCGTACTCGACGTCGGTCAGGTAGGGGGCGTCACCGGTCGCCGCGGTCAGGCGCTCAAGACTGTCGTAGGTGTAGGCGACAGTCTCGAACGGCAGCCCACCGCCCTCCGACATGCTCAGCGACTGGACGGTGCCGTCCCGGTTGAACTCCGTGCCGAAGGTGTAGAAGCCGGCCAGTTCGGCACCGGCGTGCTCGGGCACGGAGTAGTAGGTGGCGTGCGGCCGGTAGAACTCGTCGTAGATCGAGAAGTACGTGGCGTACTCGTGTCCCTCGATCCAGCGGCTCGTCGACGAGAGCTCACCCAGCATCTCCAGGTCGTACGTCCAGCTGCTCAGCAGCTCGCCAGTGTCGGCGGCCCCCTTGTAGACGGCGATCTTGCGGCCGATCTCGTCGTACTTCGTGCTGATCGTCTGGTTGAGGGCGTTCGTGGTGCTGGTGAGCCGGTCCAGGTCGTCGTAGCCGGACGTCGACGTGCCGGCGTCCGGGTCAATCGACTTCGTCTTGCGGCCCAACTGGTCGTACTCGTGGGACCAGACGTTGCCGGCCGGGTCCTTGACCGTCTTCAGCTGCCCGGCATGCGTGTAGGTGTACTCGGTCTTGTCGAAGTCGCCCGTAGGACCGCTGCCCTTGTACTGCCGCAGTTCGGTGGTCTTGCCCAGGGCGTTGGTGATCGCGGTCGTCGGGGTGCCGCCGGCCGGTGGGTCGACCGAAACCCGGTCGCCGCCGTAGGTGGTCGTGGTGCGCCACTTCTCGTTGCCCGCGACCGCGAAGATCTCCGCCGTGACCCGGTCCGCGCCGTCGTAGACGTACAGCGTCTGGCCGTTGACGTCACCGTTGACGGCCGGGTAGATCACGTCGGTGGGCGTGCCCGCCACCGTGTACGTCGCGTACGTCTTCGCCAGCTGGCCGGTGCCGGTGTAGAAGGTGTCGGCGACCGTACGGGTGCCGTCCGGGCCCTCCGACTGCACCTGGCGGGGCCGGAGCAGACCGTCGTGCAGCTTGTACTCGACGCTGTAGGAGCCGTCGTTCTGCCGCCGCTCGGTCTTGATGGCGACCGGCTTGTCGGTGCGGACCAGGTAGCTGTAGCGGATGCTCGGCTCCAGCCCGCTGGCGCCCGTCCGGTCCGGCATCCAGACCTTCGCCAGCCGGCCCAGGGCGTCGTACTCCAGGACGCTCTTGAGGCCGTTCTGGTCCACCTGGCCGACCGGCACACCCCACGCCGGGGCGTAGTCGGTGGTGGTGACGAACTGCAGCGGGTTGGTCTCCTTGACCTTGGTGGTCAGGCCGTTGGTGTCCGTGTACACGGTCTTGGTGACCCGGCCCAGCGCGTCGACGGCGGTCAAGGGCCGGCCGTACGCGTCGAACGTGCCCTCCGAGGCGCGGATGTAGGTGGCCGTCGTGCCGTTGTGGCTCTTCAGCCGCTCGGTCCGGGTCGGGTTGCCCAGCGTCGGCGCGACGCCGAACGCCTTGCCGTCGTAGAGCGTCCGGGTGTCGGAGATGACCTGCTTGCTGCGGTCGGGGGTGGCCGAGCACGCCACCGACACCGACTCGACCCGCGACACCAGGCTGTACAGGTGGGCGGTCGCGTTGTCGGCGTACGTGGTCCGGCTGCAGGCCTCGTCGCCGGTGACCGCCACGTCACCCTCGTTCTCGGTCTCGGTCACCCGGCCGAAGCTGGTCTCGAAGGTCGAGGTCTGCTTCGTCTCCCGCCAGCCGCCGGCGGCCAGGGCGACCAGGCTCCGGGCGGTGGTGGTGTTGATGAACCAGGCCTTCTTGCTGCCCCAGCTGTGGGTCTCCGTCGCGGTGTTGTGCCGCCACGGGACGGCGATGCTCTTGCTGACCGCGTCGGCGCCGTCGTAGACGATGCTCTCCAACTGGTGGCCGGAGAACTCGTTGTGGTCGGTGTGGCTCCCGCCGGTGGAGTCGGCGACGCTGACGGTACGCGTGCCGCCGTCCGGATCCTTGTCGCCGTGCATGCCGCGCAGGTAGCGGTACTCCGTCTTGGTCGTCTGGACCTGACCGTCGCCGGCCGTGACGATCACGCGGCCGTAACCGCGCCAGTCGCTCCAGGTCAGGTCCTTCGGGTCGGAGATGCCGTCCGGGTCGGCGTGCCGCCAGGCCGCACCGTCCAGGTACTGGTAGCGGGTCACCATGTCCGGCGCCCCGCCGGTGCGGTCGGTCTCGACGACCTGCTCGACCACGTACTTGTGGAACCAGTCGGTGATCGGGTCGCCGCTGCCGAGCGGGTTCCACTTCACCGGGTAGCAGCGCCTGGTGCTGTTGCCCGGCGTGGGCAGCGTGCTCTTGGTGCAGTCCGGGGTGGCGTAGTTGACGTCGATCTGACCGCCGGCGTCGGTCCACACTGTCGCCAGCCGGAAGCGGACCAGCGGGGCGATGTTGTCGCCGTCGCGGTCGATCCGGTTGGGCAGCTGCAGGCCGCCCAGTTCGACCGACGGCATGGCGATGTCGGCGCCCGGCCCGTAGAGGCCGGTGTGGGTGATCTTGTGGAGCCAGAGGGTCCGCGAGCCGTCACCGTTGTCGGTGAGCAGGTGGTCGAGCTTCCAGTTGTCCACCGGCGTCCAGCCGGTGCCCTCGCGGATCTCGGTGGTGATGCCGGTCAACCGGGCCCGGGTCCAGAACGTCGGGGTGATCTGGTCGAGCTTGCACTTGGTGTCCTTGGCGCAGTTCCGGTCGAACGGCACGTCCGGCCAGTAGGGCGCGGTGGTGGTGTTCAGATCCTGCGGGTCGCAGTCGACGTTGCCGGACGGCAGGCACCGTTCCTTGGTCTCGAAGCGCACCCGGGCGGGGGCGTTGGTCGTGTAGACGGCCTCGTGCCGCTGGCCGTAGTCGACCCGCTTGAGCCAGCCGCCCCGGACGTACGGGACACCGTTGACGTCGGTCTTCTTGCCCCGGGCGTAGTAGTTGATCTCCTTCTCGTAGAAGTACGAGGTGACGTTGCCGTAGCGGTCCTTGACGTAGTCGAGGCTCCAGCGCCACGCCTGGTCGCAGTAGGCCGACGTGAACGTCGCGTTGTAGCAGGGCTCGCCCGAGTCGTCGCCGTAGATCGGCACGGTCCAGGTCGAGCCGGTCTCCTCCTTGCCGGAGGTCCAGCCGGGGAGCCGGTTGAGGCCGAAGTGGTACTGGGTGCCGTCGGTGGTGGTGACCCGCCAGTACTCGCCGTCGTTGTCACCGTTCACCGCGCCGGTGAGCCGCTCGACCTTCGAGCCGTCGTCGGTCCCGAACCGCCAGGTGTCACCGGTCTTGACCAGTTCCGTCGACTTGCCGTTGAGCAGGATGGTCGCGTTGTCGTACGCCCAGCACTGGTCGGCGTACTGGTCGTGCCCGTCGTCCGAGCAGGGCTTGTACCGGCGCTCGATGTGCCCGGGCTCGTAGTTGAAGCCCTCACCGATCCACGAACCCTGGTTGTTGGTCGTCGCGGTCCGGCCGTCGACCGACTGCGACGAGTAGGCAAGCGCGATCGGCGGCGCACCACCACCCGGCACCGGCGGGCTCCGCAGCGGGTAGCTCCAGGAGAAGCCACCCGTGGAAGGGGCCACCGACCACTTGGACGACGGGGACAGCTTCGTGGCGCCGTAGTCACCCTGCGAGGAGGAGTCGGTGGCGGTCATGGCGAAGAGCGCACCGGTGCCCGCCTCGGCGGAGAGCGTCTCGGCGGCGCTGTCGTTCGTCGTCGGCAGCGGAACCGGGGCACACTGGGCCTTTTCCGGCGTGGTCAGCGCGCACTCCGGCAGGCGGACCAGCCGCAGCCGGGCGCCGAAGTCGCCACCGAACGCACCGGCGACCCCGCCGTAGCCGAGGGCGAGGCGGACGTTCCCGGCAGCGGCCTGACCGTCGGCCCGGTCGAGCCGGACGATCGGGCCGTCGACCTTGGCCTTCTCCGAGGCCTTCCGGTCGAGCACCTCGATGCGTACCTTGCCGGGAGCGGAGGCCGCCGGACGGGCCGAGTCCGGCGCGGCGGCCGCCGCGGCGGGTGCGGCCGACACCGCGACCGGCAGGCCACCGATCTTGGCGGTGGCCGCCGGGGCCTTCGAAGAGCCGGCGGTGGAGCGGGCCGACGCGGGCGCCGGCACGGTGATGTCCGCGGCGCCGGCGGCGGGCCAGGTGACCTTCGCCGGGGCGGTGGAGGCGGCAGCCACCGCCGGGTTGGCCGCCTTCGGCTTGGCCGGCAGCGGGTCGCGCTTGGGCAGGACCTTGGACGCGTCCGAGGTCGACGGACGGTTCGGCTTCGCCTCGGCCGAGGCGGGTGGGGTCGCGATCTGGATGAAGCCGGCGGCCATGACACCGGCCATCGCCCAGGAAACCGGTCGTACGGTGTGGCGGACGAACCCGCCGGACCGGACCAGGAGTCGGGAGAACATCACCCCTCCAGGGGTTACGGGAGAAGAACGGGAAAGGTCTCGCGTGCCGGTGGGCCCGCCCGGGAGCGGGCGGACCCACCGCCTGTCACGTCAGAGCGAGAGTTGTTCGCGGACCTGGACGTTGAGCTTCTCGATCAGGACCTTGTCGGCGACACCGTCGTAGACCCGGACGTCGTCGACGGCGCCGGACAGGTGCTCCTTGAAGGCGCCGTCGAGCCAGGCGCGCCCCAGTTGCACCCCGCCGGTGGCGACGAACGGCGACACCAGCTGGATCGCCTCGGTGAAGGACCCGTTGACGTACAGGGTCACTTCGCGGGCGTAGCCGTTGTAGACGAGGGTCAGATGGTCACCCTTGCCGACCAGCTTCGGCGCCTCGTCGGTGGCCTTCGTGGTCCACTCCGGTGCCACCGTGTCGGTGCTCGCCATCGCCAGCTCCCACTGCCCGGCGTTGTTGCAGCGCACGACGACCGAGCTGCCGTTGGTGCCCTTCTGCGAGAAGACGGTCATCGGGGTACCGGCACAGTTGCTGGTCAGCTTGACCCGGGCGCTGATCGAGAAACTGCCCGCCATGTCCGCGTTGGTCGATGTGCTGGCATAGCTGTCCGCGTTACCGGTCAGCGCGAGGTGACCACCGCCGAGCAGGGACAGGACCGGGTGCTTGAAGATGGTCGCACCGGTGCCCAGGGTGAGCCCCGCTCCACCGCGCTCCTCGGGGCTGACCTTGCTGGTCTCCGCGTTCAACCGCCAGTACGCCTTACGGCTCGGAGCGGTCTTCTGCAGACCGGTGACCTCGTCGGCGATGATCAGCCGGTCGAAGACCGAGACGTCCGCCATCGCCCCTCCCCAGTTGTCGGCGTAACCGCTCTTGGTGAGCACACGGCCGATCTGGAGCGGACCGCGCGACTTGGTCAGCGACCTGCGCTGGGCGACGCGCGGGGCGTTGTTCCCGACCTGGAGCGACATCTCCTTCTTCGCACCGTCGAAGATGGCGGACACGTACGTCCAACCCGTGGTGGCCGCCGCACCGTCCACCTGCCAGCGGCCCAGTGAGTTGACGTCGTTGACCGGCATCCGGAAGAACCAGGTTCCTCCCTCGACCCCCAGCGCGAACCCGGGCTCACCGGTGCCGTCCTGGCTGACCGCCACCTGCCGGCGGCCGGCATCGTCGATCTTGAACCAGCCGGTCACGGCGAAGCTCGCCGACGTGTCGGTCAGGACCGGCTTGCTGGTCGTGAGGTGGGCGTCGGCCGTCCCGTCGAACCGGGCGGCCGTGTCGGACGTCCCACCCGGACCCTCGACCCCGAACGTGACGCCGCTTCCGGCCGTCGCGTCGTTGTCACCGAGCCCGTCGCCGGCGCCGTCCTCGCCCGCGACCTCGCCGAGCGACCACTGGGCGGTCGGCGGTCGCTTGCCCACCCGGAACGTGCACGAGGCGATGCTGCTCGACCGGCCGGCCCGGTCGACGGCCTGGACGTTGATCGTCCGCGGGCCCTCCTTGTCCGGGTACCAGTTCGGCAGGGTGACCGGGCCGCCGTCGGTGGTGGGCCGAAGCACATTCACGCCCGGCGCCGGGTTGGTGTTGAAGCCGTACCGGTACTCCACCACGTCCGTGGCGGCGGAGTCGAAGACGAAGTTGCCGGGTACACCGATCGAACCCAGCCACTCGTCGCTCTCGATGCAGTTCGACGCGCTCGCCGTCCCGTTGTCGGCCGCGTCCTGCGGCAGGTACACCGCGGAGTCGACGTCGGGCGCGCTGGGGCTGGTCTTGTCGTAGAGGAACTGACAGACGTTGCGCGAGCCCTCACTGCTCCACGGACCCCAGCTGGTGTTGTCGCTGGCCCGTACCTCCCAGGAGATGGGGACGTTCTGCGCGATGTCACTCGGGACCGTGTACGAGAAGACCGATCCGCTGGCCTTCAGCGGAGTGGTGTACGAGCGCGTCTGCAGCGTCCCGCCGGCCGGCGTCCAGGTCACCTTGAACTCGGCCTTGATCTGCT
This sequence comes from Micromonospora sp. CNZ297, assembly GCF_007827625.1. Taxonomy (NCBI): domain Bacteria; kingdom Bacillati; phylum Actinomycetota; class Actinomycetes; order Micromonosporales; family Micromonosporaceae; genus Micromonospora; species Micromonospora sp. CNZ297. Next base: position 417,648 of record NZ_VISU01000004.1, read on the forward strand.
CGGTGTGGGCCGAGGAGTGGTCCGGGTCCCGCAGCACCGCGTTCAGCCGCGGCGGCACGTCCACGTAGGGCGCGCCGGAGCCGTAGACACACTGCCCGCCGGGGGACATGGTGAGTTCGTTGAGGTTGGCGATCACCGGCGCCCGGTTGTAGCGGACCGAGAGGACGCCGTTGTCGCAGAACCGCTTGGTGTGCGTCGAGTCGCTCTCACTGACCGACCGCAGGCCGAGGGTCACGTTGCTCCAGCCCTTGGTCACCGCCTGCTGCACCGCGGCCTTCGCGTTCCACTCCGTGTTCTGGTTGGTGGAGGTACAGGTGGCCTGCGTCTTGGTCGGTGAGCTGGTGGCGAGGTGCGTCGCTCCGGACCAGCCCGAGCCGCCGGGCTGGTTGCTCCAGTTGGTGGAGGAGGTGATCCCGGCCGGCATCAGGTAGAGCGCCGCCGCCCGGGCGGTCGAGTTGTAGACGTGCTGCAGGGTGACCCGGAAGGTGGCCTCCAGGATCGTCTTGCCCGAGTACGGCGTGGCGAGCCGGTAGAACAGGCGCTTGACCTTCGAGTTGTTGCAGGAACTGGGGCAGAGGCCGATCCGTTCGTGCCGCTTGCCGTCGAACTTCCAGTACTCCTCGTTGGGGTAGCCGCTGTCCACCATCGCCCAGGCGCTGTTGGTGCTGCTCTGCCATACCGGGTCGATGTACAGCGGGAACGAGGCCTCCGGATCGGTCAGCATGGACCGGTCCGGGGTGAGGGTGAGGGTGTTGTCCGAGTAGTCGAGGCCGACCGGAGCCACCTCCGACGTGTCGCCCGGTCCCTCGGCCGAGGCCGCGCCCGGGTCGGTGGACGAGGTGTCCAGCGACCGCGCCGCGGCCGCATCGCCCCCCTCCTGGCTTCCGCTGTCCCACATGGTCGGCGCGTCCGCCTCCAGGACCGGGTTGTCGGTGACCGGGTCCAGGGCGACCACGCCACCCTCGGCCGTCTCCTCGATGGTCAGACCCACCGCGGCGACCCCGAGCCGGAGATTCTGGAGCTCCGGCAGATCGGCCGCCTCCGGCGTCTTGACCACCAGTACGTGCGAGAAGCCCTCGACAGTGACGTTCGTGACCAGGTCGACATCCTGGAACACGTTCGGGTAGGTCGCCTTGCTCTCCTCGACCACGGGAGCGGGAAGCGGCCCGTGCGGCCAGGTCAGGGTCATGCTCTTCTGGTCCCGGGTGACCACCATCAGCGGTGCGGTGCCGCCCTGGGAGAGCTGCATGCCGAGCAGCGCGGCCGCCGGGGCGTACGAGCCGTCGGGCTGAACCACAAGGGTCGAGTCCGCGGGTACCCAGGCGTCCCCCTGGGTGACCCGCACCGGCTGCGTGTGGCCGTTGGCGATGAGCGTGCCGTCCGGCTGCGCGAAGACGTCGCGGTACTCCGTGCGGTGCGCCAGCACCTCGACCGGCTGGTTGAGTGCCCTCGCGGCCACCAGCGCCTCGGCCTCGGTGTCCCGGACGAGGTCCTCCGAGGCCGCGGCGGTGCGCGGCGCCGGCTCCGGAGGCTGGACGAACACCGCAGTGGACATCAGGCCGGCGAGGCCGAGCGTGAGGCCGAGCGTGAACACCCGGCCCCGTTTTCTCGTACGACGGGCCACCCTCTGGTCCTCCCCCGCTGGATAACTGCTCATGTCGATGGTCTTCATCAGCTGATCGCCGCCCCGAACGCGCTGTGCCCGGTGGGGAGACCGCCCTGTCCCGGCTGCCAGGTGACGCTCGGAACCGTGTTGCCCGCGCTCAGGTCGGACCAGGTGAACCCGTAGACGGCGTCCGCACCGTAGGGAGTGCCGACATAGAGCCGCTGCGAGGTGGCCGAGAGCGAGGTGCCGACCAGTTCCTGGGCGCCGGCCGTCCCCGGCATGCCGCCCGATTCCCGGTGCAGCGTGGTCGGGGTGCCGATCGGATTGGCCAGCGCCGGGAAGACACGTACCCGTCCGGAGTCGGCCACCGACGTGCCCGCGTCCTCACCCGGCACGCCGATCGCGACGAACATCGTCGCGTTGGTGCCCTCACTGCCCGGCGCGGTGTTCACCACCACGACCTTCTCGCCGAGGTAGTCGCCGTCCTCCGAGGCGTACGTGATCGCGGGCAGTTCGGTGAAGGTGTTCGCGGCCGTGACGTGGAACCGGTGCACCAGCCCGGCGTCCGGCGCCGGGGTGTTGGTGGCCGCGACGACCAGGTCCTCACCCGGCACACCGACAACGACCAGCGAGTCGGCCTGGCCGGCGGGAGCACCGACGGGCCGGTACGGCGCGATCGAGATCGACTTGCCGAAGTTGTCGTTGGCCTCGGCGTCGTTCGAGACGTTGGCGACGTTCTGCTCCAGGCCGGCGGCGAGGGTCGGCAGCCCGTTGCTCAGCGTGTGGCTGAAGACGTTCACCGCTCCGGCGAAGGCCTCGGTGCCGATCGCCTCGCCCGGGGAACCGACCGCCCAGTGGTGGGTGGAGGCGGCCACCGCATAGCCCGTTCGGTCGTCGATCTCGGCCGCGCCCGGGATGCCGCTACCCTGGGACATCGCCACGTTCACGGTGCCGCGCATGTAATGCACGATCCCGGTGACCGGGTTGGCCAGCCCTTCACCGGGCGCGCCGATGACGAGGTACGGCTCACCGCTGGCCGTCCGGCTGCCGGCCACGGCGTAGCCGAACCAGTCGTACGCCTCGGCCGCGTCGGGGACGTTGGCGCTGTCCTGGTGGTACGAGACGGCGGGCGGGCCCTGCGCGAGGCCGGCGGGTGATCCGAGCAGTACGTAGACGACACCGGCCTGGGCCTGGCCGCTGACGGCCTGGTTCGGCACGCCGACCGCCAGGTCGGTGCACCCGTCGTTGTTGGCGTCGTACACGGCGATCGACGTGCCGAAGCGGTCACCCGCCTCGGCTGCACCGGGCATGTTGGCCCCACCCTCGTGCAGGGTGTGCACCGTCGTGCTGCCGCCGTACGTGACGTTGATGCGGCCGGCACGGATCTGGCCGTTGACAGTGGCCTCCGGGTCGGCGATCGCGATGTCGGCGACGCCGTCGCCGTTGAAGTCGCTGTCCGTTCCGCCGGTGCAACCGGTGACCGGAGTGGCCGTGGTGTACACCTGCATCTCACAGAACGACGACCAGATGTCGCTGCCGCTGACCCCGTCCGCGGCCTTCACCCGCCAGCGGTAGATGCCGCCGTCGACGAAGGCCCCGGCCGGCACGGTCGCGGCGGCGGTAGCCCCGGAGGCGACGCCGCTGAGGCTCGCCGCACCGATCGGCCCGTCGGCGTTCATCGCCCACCACTCGAAGGTGACAGTCATCGCGGTGCCGTCACCATCGGTGACTGTTGCTTTGAGCTGCGGCGTGAGGGTGTTGACCAGCGGACGACCCGACCCGGTCGCGCACGTGGTGGCAGGGACGGTCGACCGGGCCGTCACGGTCGGCCACGAGTTGTAGGTGACGCTGGCCTTGGGCACCTCGGCACTGGCGGTCGCGTTGCGGGAGCGGAACTGCTTGAAGGACTTCGAATCGGTTTCGTCGGTGGCCCGTAGGCCCATGTCGGCGCGGGTGTCACCGGCGTTCGCCGCGCGCTGGAAGAACTTGGTACCGCTGATCCCGACCCAGGCGTCGTTGCAACTGGCGTCGTAGCCGGCAGTCGCCAGGGTGGTCGCCTCCTGGTTGTTCCATGCCGGCTGGGTATCCCAGATCATGTCGTCGGCCACGGCCCCCACGGTCCAGAGCTCCCACGACCGGCCCTCGCACAGGGGCGACCACCAGTTCCAGAACGAGACGGTGGCAGAGGTGATCTGCTTGCCGACGAGGGCCGCGGTGTCCCAGCGCAGCAAGGACCGGGTGACGGGCCCGGTCGGACCGAGCCGACCGAGCCGGAGGTCGTCGGTGCCGCCCCGGTTGACCGTGTCGCCGGCCTGGATGAACGTGTCGAAGGTGGTGTACAGCGGGTTGATCGTCGGGTCGATGACGATCGGATACTCCCGCTCGGAGTCGGTCAGCCAGCGCATGTCCGGGGTCAGCGTCAGGTCGAGCCGGCCGGTTCCACGGGCCCCGGCGGCAGGGGCGATCGTGGATGCAACCGCCGTCTCGGCGGTGGGATTGCCGAGCGCGTCGACCCGCGCGTCCCACATTCGCAGTGCGGGAGTGCGCGCAACCACCCGGCCGGCGGTGTCCTGGATGGCGGTGTTGCCGCCGGCGTCGCGGACCGCCCGGGCGGCGTTCGGCCCGGTGATCGGCAGCGTGAGTCGGGCGACCTGCTTCACGGCGCTGCGGTCCTTGACGACGAAGAACGCCTCCATCCCGGCGCGGGTCGCTTCGACGATCAGGTCCACCCCGGGCAGCGTGTCGACATAGGTGGCCCGTCCGCCGTCCAGCTTCGGCTCGGGCAGCCGACCGGCCCAGCCGACCGCGAGCCGGTCGGCCCCGTGGCCGAGGACTGCCAGCTCCTGCGTCCCGCTCGGCTGCGCGCCGGAGACGACCAGATCGAACGGGTGGGCGACGGCGGCAATCCGCCCGTCCGCGCCCTTGCGCAGGGTCAGATCGACCGGAACCCACTGGTCACCGCGCCGGATCCGGCTCGCGCCGACCGAAAGCTCGGCCCGGAACTGACCGTCCGGTAGGGCGAAGACCTCGGTGGTCTCCGATGTGAGGCTCTTGACCTGCACCGGCTTGCCGGACTCGCGGGCGGCCCGAAGGGACACCGCCTCATCGGTCCGGCTCTCCACGCCACCTGTCACGCCGTCCGGTCCAGCGGCGAGAAACTCCGCCGGTTCTCCCGGTACGCCCGCCAACGCGGCCGCCGTCAGTACGGCGACGCCCGCAGCCAGGCACGAACGGACAGTGGCCGTCACTCGACGTGCCACAAACCCTCCCCCGTGTGCTTTGCAGTTGTGCGAGCGGGACTCTAAGGGCGTCCTGCCTCAGCGCACAAGGTCGGACACGTTCTGTCAGGACGGATCACGGCGAATTGGACATCCCATCGATCGATCAACACGCTCGGTAGTCGATTGCGTCCTCCACATTGGAGCGTTCGGCGACTGCCGCACCCACGAGTGATGGCGTCAGGCGGTCGGATCGATCTTCAAAACCGCAGATCAGTAGATGGTTGCTGCAGTCAACTGACGCCGCGCGGGCCACTTCACCATTGCGAACTACTTTCACGCATCACCATCTTCGAATATGACACGGCGTAGTTGCCATTGATCGAACAATCAGCCGATGCGGCACTCGCCCATCGGGAGACAGTGCCGGACCAATCAGACTCATGGACGCACCGAAATGGCGGCGGGCGGCATCACGCCAGCCGCTCGGGCAGGTCATCGGTCCAGCACGGAGCACCGAACAGCGACAACGGAAAACCGATTCGTGTCGTCAGAACACCGACCGATATTCGCCTCATTCGGGCGTCGGGATCACCCTCGTCCGCGGAGTGACGCGTTGGTGATCATCATGCGCGACGCGAGCGAGGCAATCGGCGAAGACGATTACCAGTCGAAAGCACTGCGGCACCGATTTCGTCAGGGTTGGCCGACCTTCTGACATCCGGGCTGCGGGCGGGTTCAGCGCTCAAGGTCCTCCGTGGGTGACCCCGGCCGGCGTTCGACGGGCGCGCTGCTCAGCACGCCGTCGGGGCGGACCTCCTGACGCAGACGCGCCAGGTTCACGAACCGGTCGCCGTCGACAGGGGCGGCGTCGAGCAGGCGCAGGACCACAGTGCAGTACTTGGCCATCGTGTTGCGGCCCGGCATGAAGATGGACCGCTCGTCGTGGGCGTCGGGCGTCTGCACGATCAGGCCGGCGGGCAGGGACGGCAGTGTCTCCGGGGTGCCATCCACAGCGACCTTGACCGTCCAGAACGGCCCGGTGCCGTCGAGTACGCGCCGGTCCTGCTCCGGCGTCTCCAGTGCCAGCGTCCGCCACGGCTCACCCCGGCAGGTGACGCCGGCCTGCCGCACGGTGGTGACCAGGTCGGCCGCCGCCGCCGTGATGATCTCCTCGGCCCGGTCCCACTCCTGCGCGTCCCGGCCCAGCGGTGTGCCGGGCACGAGCCGCGCCACCACAGTCGTGGCCGGCACGTGCCGCAACCGCGGTTCGGGCTGCGCCTCGAAGACGGCGCGGGCCGCAGCGATGGCGTCGGCCTGAGCTTGCCGTTGCCGGCTGACCTCGTCGCTGTGCCGGTCGAGCAGGGCGACCGCCTGGTCCGGTTCGTCGAGGGCGCGCCGGACCAGCTTGACGCTCATCCCGGTGTCCCGCAGCAAGGTGATCAGCATGGCCCGTTCCACCTGGTCGAAGGCGTACGAGCGGTGGCCGGTCCGGTCGTCGATCCCGGCGGGCACGAGCAGCCCCTCGGCGTGGTAGAAGCGCAGCGCCTGCGGGGACAGGTGGCACATCTGGCTGAACTCGCTGATCGACAACATGACCCCAGACTGCCCCTTGCAGTAACCGGAAGGGCAAATGACGCCGGCTAGCGCCTGTCGTCGTCGCACCCGTCCTGAGGCAGTCCGGAGGCAGCCGCGATCGCCTCCACGGCCTGGTCCAGACCGGCGCTCTCCGGGAGGACGAGTTCGCCGGGCCAGCCCAGGACGTCGTGCGCGGCGTACCAGCCGCTCATCTGCGCGGCGGTGAAGTCAGCGGCCTGCGGGCGGGTCAGATGCCGGCGCAGCGTCTCGGCCAGCGACACGTCGAGGTAGCAGAACAGCGACCGCCCCCGGTGACCGTCCCGCAGCGAGGTCAGCACGTCGCGGTAGCGGCCGGTGTACAGGATGCCTTCCAGGACCACGTGGTAGCCGCGGTCGAGGGCGAACCGGACGGTCTGCTCGATCAGGGCGGGCGCCACGCCGCCGGGCTTGTCCCGTTCGCGCAGGACGATGCGACGCAGGTAGTCCTGTTCGACGAGGGCGCAGCCCCGGCCGTGCCGGCGTCGCAGCTCCCGGGCGATGCTGCTCTTGCCCGAGCCGGAGTTGCCCCGAATGCAGACGAGGATCGTGTCCGAGCTGCCGGCGGGTACGGCGCGCACTGTCCCTCCCTGGCGCGAGGAGCGATGCCGAAGGCGGGTGGACGCCCGCCGGTGCCGCTCCTGGCAGCCCGGCGGGCGACCGCACTAGCCCTGGGTCTTCACCAGGAACGCGTAACCGATCACCTTCGTGCCGTCCCAGTTGTACATGGGACGGCACGCCTGCGGCTTCGTCCACGACGACTGGTACTTGGGCCGGGCCTCGTTGCAGGCCTTCAACGTCGAGTAGGTCGGGCTCGAGTAGTCCGCGTACGCGGGCGCACCCAGACCGAGCACCAAGGCGCCCACGACCGAGGTGGCGGCGACGAGGCTGCGGATCCGCGGCCGTCCGAAGGCTTTCATGTCTTCTCCCGTCCTGATCGTCGTCACCCGACCATCCATCGTGGCCGTTACGATCATGATCAGATTAGGGCGACCGCACAAGCGGCGCCGACGGGCGGACCGCGCCTCGGTGGAACGTCATGGGTGCCCTGCGGCCGGTGTGACGCACGTGGCGTCCCACCCACGGGCGGCCACCCCGGCGCGCACCGGGGCACCGTACGCGAAAAAGGCCCCGGCCGGCGTGAACGCCTGGTCAGGGCCTTGCTCGTTGGTGCGCCGCCAGGGACTCGAACCCCGAACCCGCGGATTAAGAGTCCGCTGCTCTGCCAGTTGAGCTAGCGGCGCTCGCTGACAACGGGAAGAAGATTAGCACGCCCGCCGAGGCGGGTTCCAATCCGATACCGGGGTCCACCCTTCGGACGAGCTTAACCGGCGAAAGCGGCCAAAACGGTCACCTGATCCAGCGCGGGGGCGGGCGCGGGAGCGTCGATACGGCACGATGTCCGCCAGGCACGCGAGGACAGGGGTGGGCATGGGCAGGTTCGCGCGGGCCGGGGCGACGGTGGGCGCCCTGGTCCTGACGGCGTCGCTGGCACTGACCGGGTGCGGCAGCGGCGGCGACGAGGGGAAGAAGCCGGAGTTCGTGCCCGGCCAGCAGCAGGTCGGCGGCGTCTCGTCCTCCGCGCCCGACCCGAGCGTCGCACCCAGCGACAGCGCCGCCGCGCCGCCGCTGACGGTGAGCCCGGCCGACGGCGCGAGCGGCCGGCCGGTCAGCACCGAGATCAGCGCCCGCATCCCCGGCGGCGGCACCGTGTCGAAGGTGGCGCTCGCCACCGCCGACGGCGCCAGCGTCGCCGGGCGGATGCGGCGCGACGGCTCCAGCTGGGTGCCGTCGGCCGCGCTGAAGTACGGCACCAAGTACACCGCCACGGTCACCGGCGCCGGCAAGGACGGCCGGACCTACCAGGGCACCAGCACGTTCACCACGATGGCCAAGCCCAAGTCGATGATCGGCTCCGGCCTCTACATGTTCAGCGGCAAGACGTACGGGGTGGCCATGCCCGTGGTCGCCGAGTTCTCCCCGGGCATCCCGAAGAAGGACCGGGCGGCGGTGCAGAAGCGGATGTTCGTGCAGACCGACCCGCCGCAGCCCGGCGCCTGGCACTGGGTCGACAACGGCACCCAGGCGTACTACCGGGCCCCGGAGTACTGGAAGACCGGCACCACGATCACGGTCCGGCTGGCGCTGGCCGGGATCCCGCTGAGCAACGGCCGCTACGGCAACATCGACCGCAGCGCCACCGCCGAGATCGGCCGCGCGTTCGAGATGACCGTGGACAACGCGACCAAGCAGATGACGGTCTCCGAGAACGGCACTGTCATCCGTACGCTGCCGGTCAGCCTGGGCAAGAAGAGCACCCCCTCCTCCAGCGGCACGATGGTGGTGATGGAGAAGAAGGAGTCCACCGTCTTCGACACCCGCAGCGAGCCCGACCCGGCCAACCGCTACGTCACGGAGATCGACTTCGCCCAGCGGATCACCTGGGGTGGCGAGTACATCCACGCCGCTCCGTGGTCCGAGGGCGTGCAGGGGCGCCGCAACGTCTCGCACGGCTGCGTCAACGTGTCGATGGCCAACGGCCGGTGGCTGTTCGGCAAGACGATGGTGGGCGACCCGATCACGGTGAAGGGCACCGAACGCCGCCTGGCCCCTGGTAACGGCTGGACGGCGTGGAGCATGAGCTGGTCGCAGTTCGTCGCCGGCAGCGCGCTGCCGGTTCCGCAGGGCGGGCAGCCGGCGCCGTTCTGACCGGCGTAACGTGGTCGGACATGCCACCTCCGAAAAAGCGCCGGACGACGGCGGAATCGTTACACCCGCGCAGGGTGTTCCGTTTCACGTCCGGCAACGCGTACCCGCTCCGGCGCGTCTGACCAGAGACGACGGGGCACGGCATCACTTTGTGAGGGACTCATGCGAGCTGGCCAGGACGAACCGATCCGGGGCGCGAGCGCCCGACGCGTCGGCCGCCGCCGTGCGCTGGCGGCCGGGCTGCTCGCCGCCGCGATGGCCCTGACCGCCTGCACCAGCGGCGGCGGCGACAAGCCGTCGAGCTGGCAGGGCGGCGGCGACGAGGGCGAGAAGGCCCCGAAGGCGGCGGCCACCATCAGCGAGCCCGCCGCCGACGCCAAGGACGTGCCCGCGTCCACCGCCATCACCTTCACCACGAAGGAGGCGCAGGAGACCACAGTCGAGCTGAAGGACGCCGCCGGCAAGGTCGTCGACGGCACGCTCGCGGCGGACGGCGCGAGCTGGCTGCCGTCCTCGGCCCTGGAGTACGGGCAGACGTACACGGCGACCGTCACCGCGACCGGCGACGACGGCAAGCCCGCCACCGCGACCAGCACGTTCACCACGATGGCGAAGCCGGCCAAGCAGATCCGGGTCACCAGCTTCCTGGGCGACAACCAGGTCGTGGGCGTGGGCATGCCGCTGATCGTGAAGTTCGGCCGGGCCATCCCGGAGGACTACCGCGACGACATCCAGCGCCGGATGACTGTCACCTCGAAGCCCGCCCAGGAGGGCATCTGGCACTGGGTGAGCCCGACCGAGGTGCGCTACCGGCCCAAGACGTTCTGGAAGGCCAACAGCACGGTCAGCTACAAGGTGCAGGCGGGCGGGCTGCCGCTGGGCGGCGGCTGGTACGGCCGAGCCGACCTCAGCGTCGACGTCAAGATCGGCCCGTCGTTCGTGATGACAGTCGACAACCGCACCAAGCGGATGACTGTCACCCGCGACGGCAAGGTGGTCAAGACCATCCCGGTGAGCCTGGGCAAGAAGAGCACCCCCTCCTCCAGCGGCACCATGGTGGTGATCGAGAAGCTCCGGCACACGGTCTTCGACACCCTGGAGGAGCTGGGCCCGGAGGAGGGCTACCGCACCGAGATCGACTACGCCCAGCGGCTCACCTGGGGCGGCGAGTTCATCCACGCCGCGCCCTGGTCCGAGGGCGTGCAGGGCCGCACGAACGTGTCGCACGGCTGCGTCAACGTCTCGATGAAGGAAGGCAACTGGCTGTTCGCCAACACCCGCATCGGTGACCCGATCACCGTCAAGGGCACCGAGCGCAAGCTCCAGAACGGCAACGGCTGGACCGACTGGAACATGAGCTGGGACGAGTACGTCAAGGGCAGCGCCCTGCCGTACGAGCCGCCGTCGGACGACACCACGCCGGACGCCGGTACGCCGAGCGTCGAGCCCACCCCCTGACCCACTCATACGACGAAGCCCCCTCCCGGAGGAGGGGGCTTCGTGTTGGGGTGACTGATGGGAATTGAACCCACGACAACCGGGACCACAACCCGGTGCTCTGCCAACTGAGCTACAGCCACCATGCTCGCCGCTCCGGTCGCCCGGGCGGTGCGCGGACTAATCATAGCCACACTCCGGCCGACCCCGTCCACCGGGTTCGGCCGGGGCGTCAGAGCTGGGCGGCGATCGCCTTCGCGGCCTCGACGTCCGGCCCCGGCAGCGGCACGAACACGGTCCGCCGGTAGTACTCCAGCTCGCGGATGCTCTCCCGGATGTCGGCGAGCGCCCGGTGGGCCAGGCCCTTCTGCGGCTGCCCGAAGTACACCCGCGGGTACCAGCGCCGGCACAGCTCCTTGATCGAGGACACGTCGATCATCCGGTAGTGCAGGTGCGCGTCGAGCCGGGTCATGTCGCGGGCCAGGAAACCCCTGTCGGTGGCGATCGAGTTGCCGCACAGCGGGGCCGTACGCGGGTCCTTCACGTAGCTGGTCACGTAGTCGAGCACCATGTCCTCGGCCTCGGCCAGCGTCACCGTGGAGAGGCGTACCTCCTCGGTGAGGCCGGACTTGGCGTGCATGGTCCGCACGATCTCCGGCATGCCGTCGAGCGCCTCGTCGTCGGCGTGGATCACCACGTCCACGCCGTCACCGAGCACGTTGAGGTCGGGATCGGTGACGAGCGCGGCGACCTCGATCAGGGCGTCCCGCCGCAGGTCGAGCCCGGTCATCTCACAGTCGATCCAGACGAGAAGATCAGCCACCGGAACAGACTACGCGCCGCCGACGCGCCCGCGCCTCGGCCCGGCGGCCGAGGTGGACCGCTAGGGTTTCCTGCGTGCCAGCCGAACCCGTCGCCCCACCCGCCGTCCCCCGTGACGACGCGGGCGGGCGTACGGCCCGCCGGGTGGTCGTGGTGCTGGCGCTGATCGCGATCATGCCGGCGCCCTACCTGCGCAACCTGCGGCACGACTACTACGACCAGAAGATCTACATGTCGGCGATGGACTGGTGGGCGGCCGGGCACCCGCTCTACGACTACGTCCAGCCGGACCGGGTGCAGGGGGCGCTCTACTTCACCTATCCGCCGTTCGCGGCGCTGCTCCTGGCGCCGTTCGGGTATCTGCGGCTCGGGGTGGCCATCGCGGCCTTCGCGGTGCTGACAGTGGCCGCGGTGGTGGTGACCACGCGCTGGCTGGTACTGCCGGTGCTGCGGCGGCACGACCTGCCGCGGGGGTTCGGCCTCACCGTCGCCGTGCTGCTGGTGCTGGCGGCGGAGAGCACCCGGGAGACGATCACGCTCGGGCAGATCAACATGCTGCTCGTGGTGCTGATCCTCGGCGACCTGCTGTTCGCCGTACCGCAGGGCCGGCGCTGGGCCGGCGTGGGCGTGGGACTGGCGGCGGCGCTCAAGCTCTTTCCCGGCATCTTCGTGCTCTACCTGCTCGCCGCCCGGAAGTGGCGGGCGGCGGCCGTGGCGGCGGTGACAGCGGCGGTGGCCACGCTGCTGGCGGCGGCGGTCGCGCCGGGCGACTCGTGGCGCTTCTGGACTCACGAGCTGTGGGTGACCGACCGGGTGGGCCGCCCCGACTACACCGGCAACCAGTCGCTGTTCGGGCTGCTCAGCCGCCTGACTGCGCCGGCCGAGCCGGACCGGCTGCTGTGGCTGCTGCTCGCGCTGGCGGTGGCCGCGTTCGGCCTGTGGCGGGCGGCGCGCGCGGCCCGGGCGGGGGACGCGCTGGTGGGTCTCACCCTGACCGGGCTGGTGGGCGGGCTGGTCAGCCCGATCACCTGGATCCACCACCTGTACTGGTTCATTCCCGCGGTGGTGGTGCTCGTCGACGCGGCACTGGACGCCGATCCGGCGACGCCCGCCGGGGCCCGCCGTCGCGGCGGCCTCTTCGCGCTGGCCGCCGTCGTCGGCCTGCCGATCGTGTACGGGTTGGTGACGTTCCAGGACTGGGGCACCGCCATCGTGCACACGGACGACCCGGTCGACTTCGTGGTCCGCAACATGTACGTCCTGCTGAGCCTGCTGGTGCTCGCGGCGCTGCCGATCCGTCGGCACGCGGACGAGAAACCGATGACCCGGACTGAACGGACACACCTCGCAACAAATGGCGATCAGCGCTAATCTGGTATCAACTACCTCAGTTTTCTCCCAGGTAGCACCGATCCCCCGGTGAAGAACGGCCCTCCGCGTCGGCAGCGCGGAGGGCCGTTCGGGTTCTCGTCGTCAGTCCCGGCCGTCGGGGCACCGGCTGGGCGGCGCGATCGCCGCGCGGGTCCGCCCACCGGGCCCGGAGCCCACTGCCACCAGGTGCCGCTCGGGTCGCGACGCCGGGCCCGGCTGGCGGCCCAGCCCGCTCAGCGAGGTGACGCCGAGACGCCCGGCCAGCACCGGCACCTGGTCCGGCTCGACCACGAAGACCACCTCACGCGGCCGCAGCGGGCGCAGCAGCACCACCACGGCGAGGATTACCAGCAGCGTCCCGCCGGCCAGCAGCGCCCACGCCAGCCCGGGGAACCACCCGGCCCGCAACTCGGCACGCATCCGCAGGTCGAGCCCGTCCGCGCCGTCCACGCGCATGACGACCAGGCTCAGCGACCGGCCGGACAGCTCCGCCGGGCTCCACTCCAGGGAGCCGACGCCCTCGCGTACCCAGAAGGGCTGAGTCATCGGCACGGCGGCGCCGGTGCCGGCGGTGGCCGGGTCCAGGTCGACCGGCAGCGGGCCCCGGGTGACCGCCACGCGGCGCACGGCGCTGTGTGGGACGTCGGCCAGCCACCCTCGCACCTGGTCGGTCGGGGCGAGGCCGAGGAAGACCGGGCCGTCGTCGTCCCGCGCGGTCAGGTGCAGCCGGGCCTGCCCGGTGCGCGCCAGCGGCAGGTCGGCGCGCAGCAACGCGTCCACGTCGGTCACCAGCACCGCGCGGGCGGGCGTGCGGACCGGCTCGAACCGGGCGTCGAAGCCGCCGTCCGGGCCGGCGTGCCGGGCGGCGAGCCAGAGACCTCCGCCCGCCAGCAGCGCCGGAATCCCCAACGCCAGCAGCACCATGCCGGCGATCGTGCGTACGAAACGCATTCGCGTCGTCCCTCTCGGTAGCCAACTACCCGGCCGACCTTACCGACGCGCGTCGGCCGATCGCCGGATATCGGCGGCACCCGTCCGGGACGGCGACCGGCCCGGCGGATCGTTCCGCCGGGCCGGTGCGTCGCTCACGTTCAGGACTTCGCGGCGGGCTCCCGCCGGGTACGCGCGAACGCCAGGCCGCCGAGGGCCAGGCCGCCCAGTCCGGCGACCAGGCCGGCCACGCCGAGGGCGACGGCCGCGCCGGAGCCTGCGTCGTCGTCATCGTCGTCGTCGGCCGCGGCGGCAGCCGGCGCACTCGCGCCCGCCGAGGCGGGCGCCGCCGCGGCCAGCTTGAGCACCGGCGCCGGGTTCTCCGGCTCCTCCGCGCCCGGCGTCGGCTCCTCGATCCACCGGGAGACGTTGCCGTCGGAGTACGTCTGGAGCACCTTGAACACCATCGTGTCGGCCTGCGGCAGCGGGCCCATCGACACCGGGAACTCCTGGAACTCGCCCGGCTTCACGCCGCCGTTCGGCGCGGCCGTGAAGGTCAGCTTGGAGACCGCCTCGGTGAGCTGGCTGCCGTGCACCTCGATCGGCGGGTCGACCTTGCGCTTCTCCACCGCCACCGTCCAGCCCGCCACCGGCATGGTGGAGACCGAGCCGACCGGCGCGTTCTCCGGCAGGTTCACCTCGACCTTGACTGTCGACGCCGTGTCGCTCTCGTTCGGCACCCGGAACGCGAACCGGCCGTAGCCGCCCTGCGTACCCTCGGCCGGGTTGATCGTGACGTGCGCCGAGGCCGGACCGGCCAGGCCGAGCACAGCCGTGGCGACGGCGGTGAGGGTCAGCGCGGCGATCGTCGCGGGGCGCCGGAGACGGATCATCAGATGGGACCTTCCGTTACTTGATCGGCACGGTGGCGGTCACCGTGGCCTGGTCGATGTCGGTCGTGCGCACGGTGATGCGCAACTGCCAGTCGCCCCGGGCCGGCAGGTTGACCTCGCCGGTGGCGTGGTTGTCGCTCAGCGGCAGCAGCGGGACGGTGATCGGCTCGATCCCGGCCGACGGCAGCGCGGCGGTGACCTTCCACTCCTGCACCGGCTGGGGGCGGCTGTCCTTGGTGTAGGCGTACAGGTGCATCGAGTTGTTGCCGGTCTCGGCCGGGTCCAGCTGGACCTCCAGCGAGTAGATCGGGCTGCTCAGCGTGGTGGAGAAGTAGCCCTGCTCGGCGCCCGCGACGTTCGCGGCGGCGGTCCGCGCCGGGGTGGTCTGCACGAGCGTCGCCGACACGCCCAGCACCACCGCCGTGATCACCAGCTCGGCCACCACGGCCCGCCGCATCGCGCCCGGCCGCCCGGCGGCGACCCGCCGCCGCACCAGCGCCCGGGAGTACGCGGCCACGCCGATCACCAGCGCGAACAGCACGATCTTGGCGAGCAGGAGCCGGCCGTACGTGGTGTCGAACAGCGCCTGCAGGCTGGCCACCTCGATCAGACCCTGCACGGTGCCGGCCAGCAGCAGCGCGGCCACCGCGAGCGCGGCCCAGCGGGACCAGATCGGCAGGATCGCGTCCAGCTCGCGCTCGTCGGCCCGGCGCAGCAGGAACACCGCGAGCATCACCAGGCCGCCCAGCCAGACGGCCATGCCGCCCAGGTGGACCGCGTCCACCACCACTGACACCGCGGGCGCGGGCGAGGCCGCCGCGTGCCCGGCCAGCGGCCAGGTGAACAGCGCCGCGCCGCCGAGGACCGCCAGGATGATCCCGTCGGTACGGCCGATCGGACCGGCGAACAGCGGCCGGAGCAGGAACGCCGCCGCGGCGAGCAGACCCAGCCGGACCAGGTGCGTGGTGCCGTAGGCGCTGCCCAGCACGTCACCCAGGCCGGACCCGGTCACGTCGAACAGGCCGCCGCCGTTGACGTACGGCACCTGGAGCCACACCTCGGCCACCGTGGCCACCGCCAGCAGGCCCAGCCCGGTCCAGGCCAGCCGTGCCGGTCCCCGGCGGGACAGCCGGCGCGGCCAGAGCGCGGCGAGCACCAGCGCCGGGCCGACGAGCAGCAGCAAGCCGGTGTAGCCGGCGTACTTCGCCACCTTCACCGCGTTCTCGGTGACCGGGTTCGCCCGGTTGTCCGAGCCGCTGTCGGTGGGCGGCTCCGACGGCGCGCCGACGGAGTAGGTGAAGGCGCCGGAGACCGGGTGGCTGTCGGCCGAGATGACCCGGTAGCTGACCAGGTAGGTGCCGCGCCCGCCGGACGGGTCCACCGGGATGGTGACCTCGGCGCCCTGGAACGTCGGCTCGCCCCGGTCGGCCCGCGAGCCGTCGGGGGCGATCACCCGTACCTTCCCGGGCACCTTGCGGACGCCCTCACTGAACGTGATCACCACCTGCGCGGGCGCCTCGGGCACCACGGCGGAGGCGGCCGGGCTGCTGCTCACCAGCACCGCGTGGGCGGCGGCCGGGGTGGCCGGTGTGAGCAGCAGGGCGACCAGCAGGAGCAGCAGCCCGGCGACGGCCCCGGAGCGGGCGGCGACGACCCGGGACGGGCGGCGTACGGCAGCAGTCATGACCGCAATGGTTCCCGAACCGGGGCGGGTCCGGCGAGCCGGTCTCCGGCAGGCGTGACCGAGCGCCCACCCGGTGCGGCGGCGCGCGCCACGCCGGGCCTGCTCAGAGGTCATGGGAGGGTAGTCGGACGGCCGGCGGAAAAAGTTCCCGGCGTGTGCGGGACCACGGAATGGGTCGAAGGACCCTGTCCCCTCCAGGTACGCCGCGTAACCTCGGGTGACGTGATCCCCGGCCCGCGCGACACCGCCGCCGACCGCCCCGAGTCGGCACCCGACGCTGCCCGGGACGCGGCCACCGGCTGGGCGCTGGCCGCCCGCGACGGGAACCGCGACGCGCAGGCCGCCTTCGTCCGGGCCACCCAGGCCGAGGTGTGGCGCTTCGCCGCCGCGCTCGTCGACCCGGACAGCGCGGACGACCTGACCCAGGAGACGTACCTGCGGGCGTTCCGGGCGCTGTCCGGCTTCGAGGGGCGCTCCAGCGTGCGTACCTGGCTCCTCGGGATCGCCCGGCGGGCCTGCGCCGACCACCTGCGCACAGTCGTGCGCCGCCGCCGGCTCGACGCGCGGCTCGCCGCCCAGGCCGCCACCGACCGCCCCTACCCGGACCCGGCCGGCCAGCTCGGCGCCACCGATCTGGTCCGCCGGCTGCCAGCCGAGCGGCGCTCCGCGTTCGTGCTCACCCAGCTGCTCGGCCTGTCGTACGCCGAGGCCGCCGACGTGGAGGGGGTGCCGGTGGGCACCATCCGCTCCCGGGTCGCCCGCGCCCGCGACGAACTGGTCGACGCCGTCGGCGACACACTGGCCGGATAGCGGGAACCTTTCGTGGCGCTCGGACGACGAATGACTGTGACCCCCTCCCTCTCCCGGGCCGGCCGCTGGCCGGCCCTGCGGCCCTGGCTCGGCGTCGCGGCCCGCCTCGGACTGGCAGCCGTGTGGCTGATCGCCGGCGGCACCAAGGTCGGTGACCTGGCCGCCTCGGGCCGGGCCGTGAACGCGTACCAGGTGATGCCGTACGACGTGGCCACCGTGATCGGCGCGGCGCTGCCGTTCGTCGAGCTGGCCCTGGGCGTCCTGCTGCTCGCCGGGCTCGCCACCCGGATCAGCGCCGGCGTGTCAGCGGCACTGCTCGTGGTCTTCATCGCCGGCATCGCCTCGGCCTGGGCCCGCGGCCTGGCCATCGACTGCGGGTGTTTCGGCAGCGGCGGGCAGCTCGCCGCCGGCCAGACGCCCAGCTACCTCCCGGAGATCCTCCGGGACCTCGGGTTCCTGGTACTGGCCGGGTTCCTGCTGATCTGGCCCCGCACCCCGTTCTCCGTGGACGGGTGGCTGGCGGGCGACGACACCGTGGAGGACACCGATGAGTAGTCGCAAGGGGCGCAAGGACGCGGCCCGGGTCGTACGCGAGCAGATCGCCCGGGAGAAGCGGCGCAAGCGGACGCTCTGGACCTCGATCGCCGCGGTGCTGGTGCTCGTCATCGCCGGTGGCATCGGCTGGGCGGTCTACTCCAGCCAGAAGTCCGACGAGTTCACCGCCCCGCCCGGGGCCGACGACGCCGGCACCGGCATCGTGCTCGGCACCGGGCCGGTCACCATCGACCTGTACGAGGACTACCTCTGCCCGGCCTGCAAGCAGTTCCAGCAGATCAGCGGCGAGACGCTCAACCAGCTCGTCAGCGAGGGCAAGGCGAGGCTGGTGTTCCACCCGGTCGCGTTCCTGAACCGCTTCTCCACCACTGAATACTCGACCCGCTCCTCAGCCGCCTCCGGCTGCGCCGCGCAGGGCGGCAAGTTCCGCGAGTTCACCGACCAACTGTTCACCAAGCAGCCGCCGGAGGGCGGCGCCGGGCTCAGCAACGACGAACTCGTCGACATCGGCGCGGGCGTCGGGCTGAACCGCGACGAGTTCGCCTCCTGCGTCTCCGACGGCACGTACCGGCCGTGGACCGAGCACGTCACCGACGAGGCGAGCAAGTCCGGCGTGACCGGCACCCCGACCATCAAGGTCAACGGCAGTGACCTCCAGGACCGCAGCCCCGAGGGGATCAAGTCGGCGGTGGAGGCGGCCGGCAAGTGATCGCACCCCTGCGCCGGGCCGCGCTGGTGCTCGCGGTCGCGGCCACCGCACTGCTCACGCTCGCCGCGCCGGCCGCCGCGCACGGCGCGGACGCGCCCGACGGCACCGACTACCGCGCCACGATCAGCGGCGTCGACCCGGACCGCCCCGGGCTCACCGCGCGCATGGTGGAGGCCGGCGCGCGGCTGGAGCTGACGAACGACACCGGCGCCGAGGTCACAGTGCTCGGCTACTCCGGTGAGCCGTACCTGCGCATCGGCCCGGGCGGCGTGTACGAGAACACCCGCTCCCCCGCCTCGTACCTGAACCGGACGCTGGCCGGGGAGACCCGGCTGCCGGCCGAGGCGAACCCGGCCGCCGCGCCCGACTGGCGGCGGATCGACGACGGCCCCACCGCCCGCTGGCACGACCAGCGCACGCTGTGGCGGGAGGAGGCTCCGCCGGCCGCCGTCGCCGCCGACCCGGACCGGGAGCACCGGGTACGCGACTGGGCGGTGCCGCTGCGCGCCGGTGACACCACCGGAGCCGTACGCGGCACGCTGGACTGGGTGCCGCCGCCCGACCCGTACCCCTGGTGGGTGGCCGCCACGCTGGGCTTCCTGCTGATCGGCGCGGCCGGGCTGGCGCCTGGTGGCACCGCCGCCGGGGTGCGGGCGCTGCGCGCGGTCGGCGCCCTGCTCGCCCTGGGCGGCGCCGCCACGGTGGCGCTCACCGTCGCCCGCGCGCTGGACACCGGCACCCCCGGCGTCGGCGGAACGCTCGCCGAACTGGTCACCGGCCAGGTGTGGACGCTGCTCACCGGGCTCGGCGCGCTCGCCGCGGGCGGGTACGCGCTGGCCCGCCGCCCGGCCGCCGACTTCGTGCTCGCGCTCGCCGGCGCCTGCCTCACGCTGTTCGCCGGGGCGACGAACCTGGCCGCACTGTCCCGCGCGAACCCCCCGGCCGCCGGCCCGGCCGTGCTGGTCCGGGTGCTCGTGGTGGTCGGCCTGGCGACAGGCGCCGGCGCGGTGGCGGCGGGCCTGCTGCGCCTGCGCACAGCCGCAAGAGCAGCCCGCCCCACCCCCCACCCAACCCCCGTGCCCTGACCCCCGCCCCGCCCCGCCCCGCCCCGGCCCGGCCCGGCCCGGCGAGATCTTGGTACCAAACGGCCCCTATAAGGGCCCTTTCCTACCAAGATCTCCACCGCTCCCACCACGCGGACCACCAATCTCGCGTAACGGGAGGCGCTCGCCACAGCAGCCAGCCGAACGAGGAACCTCCGCCCACCCACCCCCAAACACCGCGATCTCGCACCTTCCGCCCCGGCATCCAGGGCATTCAGGACATCTCCGGGGCCGCAACGGCAAGATCACCGAGCGCTGCGAGCGCCGGGCACGCCCGAGTGGAACACCACGGGTGTCAAAACGCCCCCGACACACCCATCACGTTCCACTCCCGCCGCACTCACCCCTGGGCGGCGTGATCTTGCAGTTGCCGCCCCGCGCGTGCGGCTTTTGCCCCGAAATACGCGGACGGAAAGTGCAAGATCGCGGCGGAGGAGGGCGGGAAGGGCGAGAGGGACGAGGGCCGGGTCAGGTTGGGCGGGGGGCGAAGCCGTAGGGGAGCTCCAAGCGGTGGGCGGTCAGCAGTGCCTCGTCGGACAGGAGGTCCGCGGTGGGAGCGTCGGCGACGATGCGGCCGCCGTCCAGGATCACCGAGCGGGGGCACAGCTCGGCCGCGTACGGCAGGTCGTGGGTGACCATGAGCAGCGTCACCGGCAGGGCGCGCAGGATCTCCGCCAGTTCCCGCCGGGCGGCCGGGTCGAGGTTCGACGACGGCTCGTCCAGCACCAGGATCTCCGGGCGCATCGCCAGCACCGTCGCCACCGCCACCCGGCGCCGCTGCCCGAACGACAGGTGGTGCGGCGCGCGGTCCCGATGCTCGCTCATGCCGACCGCGGTGAGCGCCTCGTCGACCCGGGCGGCCAGCTCCGCGCCGCGCAGGCCCAGGTTGGCCGGGCCGAACGCCACGTCCTCGGCGACTGTGGGCAGGAACAGCTGGTCGTCCGGGTCCTGGAAGACGATGCCGACGCGGCGGCGTACCTCGGCCAGCGTCTCCCGGTCCCGGCTGACCGTCAGGCCGCCGACGGTCACCGTGCCCTCGGTCGGGGTGAGGATGCCGTTGAGGTGCAGCACGAGCGTGGTCTTGCCGGCGCCGTTGGGCCCGAGCAGCGCCACCCGATCGCCGCGCGGCACGGTCAGGTCCACGCCGTGCAGGGCGACGTGACCGTCCGGGTACGCGTACCGGACGCCGTTGACGTCGAGGGAGGGCGGCTGCTGCACGTACCCGATCATTGCAGGACGAGCGCGACGGCGGCGATGGTGGCCGCGATCGCCGGCACCGTCGCGGCGGCCGCCCACTGGCCGGCGGTGGCCGCGCCGGCCCCCTGCCACACCGCCGGCATCCGGCCGGTGTAGCCACGGGAGAGCATCGCCAGGTAGACCCGCTCGCCGCGCTCGAACGCGCGCAGGAACAGCGCGCCGACGCCGGCCGCGAAGCCGCGCAACTGCCACAGGAACCGCGGGTCGTCGCCGCGCGACACCCGCGCCACCCGCATCCGGCGGGCCTCGCCGACGAGCACCTCCAGGTAGCGCAGCATGAACGTGGCGATCTGGGTGAGGATCTGCGGGCACCGCAGCCGGTCCAGGCCGAGCAGCAGGTCACGCGTCGTCGTGGTCGCCGCCAGGAGGAGCGACGCGAGTACGCCGAGCGTGCCCTTCGCCAGGATGTTGAACGCGCCGTGCAGCCCGTCCACGGACAGGGCGAGCCCTGCCACCTCGACCCGTTCCCCCGCCCCGAGGAACGGCAGGGCGAACGCGAACAGCACGAACGGCAGCTCGATCAGCGCCCGGCTGAGCAGCCAGCGCGGGCCGACCCGGGCCAGCGCGGCCACCACGGCGACCAGGAGCGCGAAGCCGCCGAAGGCCCAGTACGCCTCCCGGGGCGTCGCCACCACCGCGACTGTGAACAGCACCATCGCGGCGATCTTCACCTCCGGCGGGAGGCGGTGCACCGGCGAGCCGGACTCGCGGTAGAGGACGTGCGCGTGCCCGGCGCCCATGGTCAGCGGGTGCCGGTGGACGGGGTCGCTGCGTCGTCCGCCGGGTCGGCGCTCGCAGTGGTCGTGTCAGGCCCGGCGGGGCCGGCGGGCGTGGCGGGGCCGCGGCGGCGGGCCAGCCAGAACAGGCCGCCGCCGAGCGCGAAGGTGAGCAGCACACCGAGGACGCCGGACAGGCCGGTGGACAGGAAGTCGTTGCCGATCCCGCGTACGCCGTAGTCGGCCAGCGGGCTGTCCGCCAGCTCGTGGTCCTTGGCCTGCTGGGCCGGGCAGCTGCCGCCGGTGATCTCGTCGTCGGCGTTCACAGTGCAGCCCTTGAGCAGCGACGAGTCGAGGCCGTCCGGGTGCGAGGAGGCGTAGTTGCTGACCACGCCGGCCAGCAGCAGAGCCACCAGCAGGCCGCCGAGCAGGAACGGCCAGTGACGCTTGCTCATCGGGCACCTCCGGCGACCGGGACGGCGGGAGCCGGCGTGGCCGGCTTGAGGGCGCGCAGCGCGTACACCAGGTCGGGCCGGACCTTCGCGACGGTGACCACCGTGGTCGCGGTGATCAGGCCCTCGCCGATGCCGATGAGCAGGTGGGCGAAGGCCATGGTGCCCGCCAGGCCGGTGAGGTTGCCGCCGAGGTCGGTGGTGCCGCCCAGCCAGTACTGGAGGACGAAGCCCTGGGACGCGACCACCACGCTGACCAGCGCGGACACGAACGCGGTGACCGCCAGCCCGGCCGGGGTACGCGGCAGTACGCGCAGCAGGAGCGCGATCAGCAGGTACGCGGCGGCGGTGCCGAGCAGCGCCATGTTGGTGATGTTGAGGCCGAGCATCGCCACCCCGCCGTCACCGAAGACCAGCGCCTGCACGATGAGCACCACGGCGACGCAGAGCGCGCCGACCCACGGGCCGACGAGCAGCGCGGCCAGCGCGCCGCCGAGCAGGTGACCGCTGACCCCGGCGGTGAAGATCGGGAAGTTGAGCATCTGCACGGCGAAGATGAACGCCGCCACCAGCCCGGCCATCGGGGCCAGCCGGTCGTCGAGGTCGGCGCGGCCCCGCAGCACGCAGAACGCGAGCGCGGCGAGGGCGAGAGCCGCGAAGATCGCGGCGACCGGACCGTTGATGATCCCGTTGGAGATGTGCATCGCCAGGGTGTCCACGCGCTCAGCGTATTTCCAGGAAGGCACTGTTGCCAATATCTGGCAACAACCTCATGATGGCCGTCACCACGCCCGCGCGTCGCCGTCCGCCGACCGTACCGGCCCGGCGGTATCGTCACCGCCATGACCGACCGCCTCAAGCCCGGCGACCCCGCCCCCGACTTCACCCTCCCCACCGACGACGGCGGCACGCTGTCCCTGTCCGGCCTGCGCGGCCGCAAGGTCATCCTGTACGCGTACCCGGCCGCCATGACGCCCGGCTGCACGAAGCAGGCGTGTGACTTCCGGGACTCGCTCGCCTCCCTCCAGGCCGCCGGCTACGAGGTGGTGGGCATCTCGCCGGACAAGCCCGCGAAACTCGCCAAGTTCCGCGACCGGGACGCCATCACGTTCCCGCTGGTCTCCGACGAGGACAAGGCGGTGCTGACCGCGTACGGCGCGTTCGGCGAGAAGCAGATGTACGGCCGCACAGTCACCGGCGTGATCCGCTCGACGTTCGTGGTGGACGAGGACGGCAAGATCGAGCAGGCGTTCTACAACGTGCGGGCCACCGGCCACGTCGCCAAGCTGCGCCGCGACCTCGGCCTCGACTGAGGTCGTCGCGCGGCACGCCCCGGTCGCGGCCCGGAGTACACACGGCTCCGGCGCGACACTCTAAACTCAGCGGGTCGGCGGGAGTGGCGGAACGGCAGACGCGCAGGCCTTAGGAGCCTGTGTCCGAGAGGACGTGGGGGTTCGAAACCCCCCTCCCGCACCATCAGCGGTGTCACCCGCATCACGAACGCGGGTCCGGGCCGCGTCGCCACGCGCAGGATGGCGTCGTGGACCTGCGTTTCGTACTCGACCCCGACCTCACCCCCGAGCTGCGCGAACAGATCATCGCGCTCTGGGTGGACGTGACGAACGCCGGCGGCGCCGTCGGCTTCGTCGCCCCGGTGACCGCGGACGAGGTACGCCCGCTCGCCACCTCGACGCTCGACGAGGTGGCGGACGGGCCGGACCGGCTGCTCGCCGGCTACGAGGGCGAGAAGCTGGTCGCGGTGCTGGTCATCGCCGACAACCGGTTCCACCTCAAGACGCACTGGCGGGTGCTCAAGCGCGTCATGCTACACCCGGACACGCAGGGACGCGGCCACGGCGCGGCGCTGATGCGCGAGGCCGAACGGATCGCCCGAGGGCTCGGCCTGGCGGCGCTGCACGTGACGGTCCGCGACGGCCTGGGCCTGGACGGCTTCTACAAGCGCCTCGGCTACCGCGAGATCGGCCGCCTCCCCGCCGCGCTGCGCCTGTCCCCCACCGACGCCCGTGACGAGATCCTCATGTGGCTCGACCTCCCCACCGCCCCCTGACCCTTCCCCGCCCCGCCCCGCCCTGCCCTGCCCTGCCCTGCCCTGCCCCGTCGATCTGTGAGTGGGGTTGTCAAGGGGTTTGGTGGTGGGTGGTGATGGTGCGGTAGAGCTGTCGGGCGATGTAGCGCTTGAGGCAGCGGGTGATTT